>JAHBYY010000022.1 GCA_019635715.1 Rhizobiaceae bacterium
ACCGGCCATCTGCATCTCGTAGTCGAGATCGGTGCCGTCGCGCAGGCCGCGGATCATGATCGACGCGCCGACCTGGCGGGCCGCGTCGATCACCAGCCGGTCGAACGAGATCACCCGGATACGGTCCGCGGCGGCGCCGAACTCGGCGGCCGCGACTTTCCGGATCAGCTCGACCCGCGCCTCGAAGGAGAACAGCGGCGCCTTGCCCGGATGGATGCCGATCGCCGCGTGGACGACGTCGGCGACCGTCAGCGCCGCCTTGAGCACGTCGAGATGACCGTTGGTCAACGGGTCGAACGATCCGGCATAGATGGCGACGCGCGTTGTCATGGCCGGCGCTTCTAGCGGTTCGTCCGCCCAAAGGCAATTCGCGCTCCGGCGGCGCGCACCTTCGGCTTCACGAAGCCTTGACCATTCCGTCTAACCCGGACGCAACCAATTTCGACGTAGAAACGTTCAAACCGGCGAATAGGAGCTGCCCCATGATCTACATGCTTGCCGCTGCCATGACCGTCGCCATGCTGATCGCCACCGTCTTCGGCCTTCGCGAGGAAGGCGAGCGCATCAGGGTCCACAAGCACATCGACCACCGCCGCCGCTTCGGCCCGCGCATCTGACAGGCCGCTTCAGCCGGCGAGTCGCGCCGACACGACGAGGCCGATCACCGGCTCGGCATTCTCCATGCGCAACTGCGCCCTGCTCAGATCGACCGTCTCGATGCCGGCGCCGGCCAGCGTGGTCCGCACATAGGCTTCGGAGTGGGCGTATCGTCCGTTCACGGCGAGCTTGAAGTCGGGCGCATCGTCTTCATCGAGCGCCTCGACGGTGAACACCAGGAGCCCGCCGGGCCTGAGCGCGCCGGCCGCGGCCGCGGCGAACCGGTCGAGCCGGCCGAAATAGCACAGTGTGTCGGCCGAGACGATGACGTCATATTCCGCCGATTGCGCCGCCAGGAACTCGGTCAGTTCCGCCTGATAAAGGTCGTCGTAGATCGCCAGCCTGGCGGCCTTGTCGAGCATACCGGCCGACAGGTCCACGCCGATCAGCGATCGGGCGTGCTTCCTGAGGAATTTCGCACATTTGCCCGTGCCGCACCCGGCATCGAGGATCGACAGGCCGGCCGCCTTGCCGACGACGAGGCGGAGCGCCGTGCCGACCAGCTCCGGCGCCCGGTAATCCAGGCTCTCCAGCTTCGAATCGAACGAGTTGGCGAATTTGTCGAACAGCTTGCTGACATAGACGTCGGAGGCCCGCTCCGGGACGTTCTCGCCGGTCATCGAGGCGCGCATGTGCTGCGCCTGGGCGTCGCCCGGATTGGCCTCGGCCCACTTCTTGACGAAATCGATGGCGAGGTCCTTCAGTCCGGCAAACCAGTAGGCCAGGGCGAGGAAATGTGCGGGAACCGCCTTGTCGGGCAGGTAGGCGGTCGCCTTCCAGAAATAGTCGATCGCCTCGCGCGGACGTCCGCCGTCGAGCAGCAGCGAGGCGAGATTCTGGTAGGCGACGCCGAATTCGGGATGGATCTCGATCGCCGTGCGCAGCAGGCGCTCGGCGAATTCCGGATTGCCGGCATGCTTCACGATCGAAGCCAGGTTGCAGTAGGGATCGGCCAGCTTCGGGTCGAGCTCTATGGCGCGGTCATAGGCATCGACGGCGGCGTCGATGTCGCCAAGTTCGACATAGGCATTGCCGAGGTTGTTGTAGAGAGCGGCATTGCCTGGCAGCCGCTCGATCGCCGACTTCAGGAATGTGGCGCTCGCCTCCGCGCCCTTCAGATGAAAGGTGGCGACGCCCAGCGAATTCAGCGCCATCGCGTGGGTGGGCTCGACCTCCAGGACGGTTTCGAGGATGCCGATGGCGGCGCCGAGTTCCCGCTTGCGCAGAAGGCCGAGCGCAACCTCCACGGCCTGGTCCGGAGACACGGCACCCTCGGCATCAGGATCCGTTGCCGCCGCGCCGATCGTACCGTCCGCCATGGCCGTCCTCCGAGCGTTCGGACGCCTGAGGCATCCGAACGCCGGAGACTAGCGGCACAGCTCAGCTCATTGCAAACGCCGATTTGAAGAAGGCGCGGCGGGACTATGGCCCGCGCGCCGGTCGCCAAGACTCAAGACGCCCGCCGGTGGAGGCTCGGCGGGCGTCTCAATCCCGAACTGAAGTCGCGCGCAGCCAGGGGTCAACTGATGCGGGCGCCCGTTTCACCGTCGAACAGGTGAACGAGGTTCGGGTGGGGAGCTATGCGGATCGTCGATCCGGGGGTGGCGCTGAACCGGTCGCGGAAGACGCAACTGATCGTCTCGCCGCTGTCCGCCTCGACCATGACCTGGGTTTCGGAGCCGGTCGGCTCGACCAGGGAAACGCGGACCGGCAGGCCGTCGTCCGACATGCGGATATGTTCCGGGCGGATGCCGTAGGCGACGGGCCGGCCCTTGTCGCCGTGCCCCTGCACCGTGACGGGCAGCTTCAACCCCTTGTCGCTGACGAAGCCGCCCTCGCCGATGCCGCCCGACAAGAGGTTCATCGCCGGCGAACCGATGAAGCCGGCGACGAACTGGTTGACCGGCCGGTCGTAAAGCTCCAGCGGCGTGCCGATCTGCTCGACCACGCCCTTGTGCATCACCACGATGCGGTCCGCCATGGTCATGGCTTCAACCTGGTCGTGCGTCACATAGACCGTGGTCGTCCCCAGCCGCTGGTGCAGCGCCTTGATTTCGGTGCGCATCTGGACGCGCAGCTTGGCGTCGAGATTGGAAAGAGGCTCGTCGAACAGGAAGACCTGCGGATCGCGGACGATGGCGCGGCCCATGGCGACGCGCTGGCGCTGGCCGCCGGAAAGCTCGCGCGGATAGCGCGCCAGCAGCGCGTCGAGGTCGAGGATGCCGGCCGCGTCGGCGACGCGCCTGGCGATCTCGGCCTTCTGAACGCCTTTCATGACCAGCGAGAAGCCCATATTCTCGGCCACCGTCATGTGCGGGTAGAGCGCGTAGTTCTGGAACACCATGGCGATGTCGCGGTTCTTCGGCGGAACGGCGTTGACCACCTTCTTGCCGATGGCGATCTGGCCGCCCGAGATGTTCTCGAGCCCGGCGATCATGCGCAGCAGCGTCGACTTTCCGCAGCCCGACGGGCCGACGAGGATCACGAACTCTCCATCGGCGATGTCGAACGTCACGCCGTGAATCACCTTGACCGCGCCGTAGGCCTTGCGGACGTTGCGGATCTCGACCTCAGCCATGAATCTCTCTCCCTTCGGTCCCGGATGGCGTCAGGACGCCGGTGCTGCCTTGCGCTGGCCGGCATAGGCCATGATGCGGCTCTTGAGCCCCGGCCGGCTGGCCGAGGCGACGAGGGCGGCGAGATCCGCCGCGCCGTTCGAGGCACCGGCGGTCGCGGCTCTCAGCGCGCGAACCGTGTCGGCGGCATGCCTGCTGGCGGCAGCCGCATCCTCGGCGATCCGCGCTTCGATTTCATCCTCGCGAATGATCGCGGTGGCCAATCCGATCGACACCGCCTCGGCGGCTCCGACGACGCGGCCGGACTGAAGGATGTCGCGCGCCGGGTCGCGCCCGATCCGGCCGGCCAGCCGACGACTGCCGAGGACCAGGCCGAAGCCGGGACCGGGGAAGGAGAAGCGCGTCTCGGCAAGGCAATAGCGGCGATCGCAGGCGACGAAGAGATCGGCTCCGGCGCCGAATGTCCGACCCTTCGCGACGGCCAGGGTCGGAACGGGCGAATCGTGGACCTCCTGAAGCAGCATCTCGATGCGCACGAAGCGCAGCAGCAGGTCGCCATCGCTCTGCGCCTCGAGATCGGAGAGGTCGAAGCCGGTGCACAGGTGCTTTCCCGCTCCAAGGAGCGCGATGAGACGTGCCTCCCCTGCCTGCGCGTCGGCAAGAGCCGCCGACAGGCCGTCGACCATCGCTGGCCCCAGCGCGTTGCCGACATCCGGCCGCGCCAGTTCCAGCAGCGCCGCCGGCCCGCCGCCGGCTTCGATCGTGCCGCGATTCACCGGCATGGGCGCGACCGGACGGCCCTGGCAGCGCGCGACGACATGCACCGCACCGCCCTCATCCCTTCACCGCGCCCATCGACAGGCCGCGAACCAGATGGCGCTGCAGCAGCACCATGAAGATGACGATCGGCAGCGTGATGCCGATCGCGGCCGCCGCCGAGAGCGACCAATAGGTGATGTCCTCGGCGCCGTATTCGGAGATGCCCACCGGCAGCGTGCGGGTGTTCGGTCCCGACAGGACGAGCGCGAACAGGAACTCGTTGTAGGCGAGCAGCAGCGAGAACAGCGCCGCCACCCAGAGACCCGGCTTCACGATCGGCAGCGCCACGCGGTAGAAGGTCTGCCAGGCATTGCAGCCGTCGATGGCCGCTGCCTCATAGATCTCCTTCGGAACGTCGGCGAAGAAGCTGCGCATCAGCCAGATCGTGAAGGGCTGGTTGATCGCCACCATCGACAGGATCAGCGCCGGGAAGCTGTCGATCATGTCGAGGGTCTGCGCGATGACGAAGAAGGGCAGCGCCAGCAGGATATGCGGAAACATGCGCATGCCGAGGATGCCGAGGAGCAGGGGCCGGGACCCGGCTGCCGACATGCGTGTGAGCTGGTAGGCCGCCATCGTCCCGAAGGACAGGGAGATGAGGACCGTGCTGACCGCGACGATCACACTGTTGCGCAGATAGGTAACGAAGCCTTGCTCGGTCCAGACCTGCCAATGGAATTCGAGCGTCGGCTCGAAATCCAGCGACAGCGTCGGCATGAACGCGTCGATCGGCTGCTTGATCGAGATCAGCGCCGCCCAGAGGATCGGCGACAGGCTGAGCAGCGTGTAGCCGGCGAGCAGCGCGATCAGGATGATCTGGTTGACCGGTCTGTTCATGGTCAGAACGCCCCCTTCTCGCGGCGGTAGACGATCCGGATGAGCACCAGCACGACGATCATCTCGATGAGCAGCGTCAGCACGCCGATCGCCGACGCGGTTCCGAAATCGAGCAGGCGGAAGCCCGTGACATAGGTGAACATGGTCAGCGTCTCCGTCGCGGTGCCGGGTCCGCCGGCGGTGATCACGAAGATCTGGTCGAAGAAGCGGAAGGAATCCATGATGCGGATCGCCAGCACGAAGAGGATCACCGGCCGGATGTTCGGCACCATGATGCGGATCAGCATGTTCCAGAGGCCGACCCCGTCGATCTGGGCGGCCTCGATCTGGCTGCGGTCGACCGTGTTCAATCCCGCGAACAGCACCAGGATGAGGAAGGGCGTGTTCTGCCACATGTCGGCGAGGATGATCGTGATGCGCGCCCAGAACGCGCTGCCGAGGAAGTCGGGCCCGGTCAGGCCGAACGTGTGCAGCGTCACGTCGATCAGGCCCCAGTCGGGCACGAACACCCAGCGCAGGAAGAGACCCGAGACGACCGGCGTGATGATGTTCGGCATCATCAGGAAGACGTTGAAGACGCGCGCGCCCGCCCAGAGATTGTAGAGGCCGTAGGCGATCAGCAGGCCGACGCAGAACTCCAGGCCGACCGACACCACGACGATCATCACCGTGCGGCCGAGGGCGAACCAGAAGCGCCCATCCTGGAGCAGGCGCAGATAGTTCTCGACGCCGACGAAGCTCTTCTCGCCGCCGAGGAAATAGGTGTGGACGCTCAGATAGAAGGCGAAGCAGAGCGGCGCGATCATCACCAGAAGCAGGATGAGGCCGCTCGGCACCAGGAACAGCATCGAATCGTTCTGGAGCCGGGCGTCCTTGCCCTCCTCCATGTCTTCGGCAATGTCGACCACCGGCGCGTCGAGCGTCAGTGTCTTCTCCGACCTGCTTGGTGCGTTCATCCGGCTACCCAGTCTTCAGCGGAGCCGACCTCTCCGACAGGTCGCGGCCGTCCGCTCGACGCGGCCGGCTCTCCTCCCTCGGGTCAGTCAGTTCCTCACCTTTGGCTTTCTAATATTTAGAACGCCGTTATAAATATTGCTAAACGGTTTTCCGGCCGAGTCAATTCGACTCGTTGAGGAGCTGACGCGGCATTCGCCGCAGCGACCGCGGCCTTCGGATCAAGATATTGATATTATTTAATATTATAATCCCATGCGACGATCGTCGTCGATCCTGCGCAGATGTTCGAATTGGCCATGTTGCCGGTCATTGGTCCAACGTGCCGCGCCTACACTTCCTCACAGCTTTCGGCGCAAGTCCCGGAGCGATGCCGCGTTGGGCCGCCGCGGCACTTCCCCTCCGCCGGCCAGGGAGGCTCGACAGCCGGCCGGTTCGAAAGAGGAATGACGAAGATGAACAGCGCAACGAGCGGGCCGGTGCGGCTCGGCATGATCGGATGCGGCGCGATCTCGACCATCCACGGCGAAGCGATGCAGGCGAGCCGCGAGGTCGTCTTCGCTGCCTGCGCGGACAAGTCGGCGGAGGCGGCGCGGGCCTTCGCCGACCGCTTCGGCGCGACCGGCGTCCATGGCGACATGATCGCCATGGTGCGCGCCGAGAAGCTTGACGGCGTGGTGCTGGCGACCTGGCCGGCGCACCACCACCAGCACGTCTTCGCGCTGATCGACGCCGGCGTGCGCTTCATCCTCTGCGAGAAGTCGCTGACCACCAGCGGGCCCCTGGCGATGGAGATCCATGAAAAGGCGAGACAGGCCGGCGCCACCGTCATCGAAGGCTTCATGTTCCGCCACCATCCGCTCTATCAGCAGTTGGACGCGCTGGTTCAGGGCGGAGAGATCGGCAAGGTCGACACGATCCGCGCCGGCTTCCAGGAACTCGACGAAGACGAGGTCGCGCCGGCCGGCGGCGGCGGCAAATGGCGCCAGCAGAAGGCCTCCGGCGGTGGCGTCGCCTATGACGGCACCTGCTATCCGCTGCATGCCTGCAACCATCTGGCGCGCAGCCTGCCGGCCAAGGTCTCGTTCGACGGCGAGATGAGCCGCTTCGGCACGCTGGTGCGCCTGCATGGCTGGGTCCGCTACGAGAACGGCATAACGGCGCTGATCCACAGCAGCCTGCGGGCGGTGGTCTGCAAGGAAACGGAGGTGAACGGCGCGACCGGATCGCTCTACCTGCCGATTGCCTACGGTTTCAACATCCCGGAGCGCGACGCGATCCGCAAGCGCACCGGAATCAACAACCTGTCGATGACGGATGTCACGCTGCCGCCGCCGCGACAGCCCGGCGGCCACGAGAACCGCCTCGCCCCGCGCAGACAGCTCGAAAGCTTTGCCGAAATGATCCGCGGGACATCGCCCTCCCGTGTTCCGCTGATTGAATCGGTGGCGAACGCCTTTACCATGGACGCGATCATCAAGAGCGCTGAGACAGGGCGCGTCGTCGATGTCGAGATGCCGTCGGCGGTGCGCGACGCCTGGCATGGACGAGCCTTGGCCGCGTAGAGCGACAACGCGAGGGAGTTCGCCGTGAAGAAGGGCATCAAGGATCTTCTCGACGAGGCGCGGCGCGAGATCGTGACCCTGGGGACCGCGGAGGCGATCGCCCTGCACGGCGATCCAGACACCGTGTTCGTCGACCTGCGCGACCCGCGCGAGCTGGAGCGGGAGGGCACCATTCCCGGTGCCTTCCGCTGCACGCGGGGAATGCTGGAATTCTGGATCGACCCGGAGAGCCCCTATCACAAGCCGGTCTTCGCCGAGCCGAAGACCTTCGTCTTCTACTGCGCGAGCGGCTGGCGCTCGGCGCTCGCGACCAAGACGGCGCAGGACATGGGGCTCGAGAAAGTGGCCCATATCGATGGCGGGTTCGGTGCCTGGCGGAAGGCCGGCGGACCGGCGGAGCCCTTCCCGCCCGCAAAAGGCGGCTGATCGGCAGCGCCGGGCGCGACCTGACAGGCCGCACAAAAATCCGTCCCGCTCAGGCAACGCCGTCGTTTCGAACCGGCGCGAGCCGGGTCCGGAACGGGTATCCTCGATCCGATTTCCACAGCCTGTCGGCGGCGGCGACACCGAACGGTCAGGCCGGCTCCGGCCGTCGGATGACGCCTTGGCGCGCCCGGCGCGCGCCGCGCTCCAGTTCGCGCCGCAGCTCGCGGACATAGTCGGAGCAGCCAATATGGCGGGAATAGGCGTCCGAGGCGAAATGCACCGGACGGCCGCCGCCGGGCGCGCAGGCCTCGGCGATCTCGTCCGGCGGCGGAAGGCGGTAGCGCCCCGCCAGCAGCTCGCCGACGAAACGCGCCTGCTGTTCCGCCACGGGGATGACGGCGCACAGCGGCTGCATGAAGCCGATGAAGAACAGATTGTCGAATCGCGGATCGACGACCCGGTTCCACAGCCGCAGATCCTTGTCGCCGGTCGGCATGAAGCCGTCGGCGAAGAACGGAAACACGATCGAATAGCCGGTCGCGTAGATGATCGCATCGACCTCGTTGCGGGAACCGTCCGAGAACACCACGGCCTTGCCGTCCAGCCGCTCGATACCCGGCTTTATGACGATGTCGCCCGATCCGATGCGGTTGTAGAGTTCCTGGCTGGTCGCTGCCCGGGTGAAATCGAGTTCCCGCTCCGGCGCCGGCAGTCCAAAATGCTCCGGCCGCCCGAGCGTCGCCTCGATGTCCCTGACCCGCCGGCGGGCCGACCACCTCTTCGGCCACAGCCGCCTTCGCAGCGGCACGGGTTTCGACGGATGTTCGATATTGTGGTCGGCAGGCCGGCCACCTCCGAAGAAGCGCGGTACGACCCAGTATCCGCGGCGCATCGACAGATAGAGCGTGTGGTTCTGCTCCTTGCGTCCGAGTTCGCAGGCGATGTCGAGCGCCGAGTTGCCGAAGCCGACGACCAGGATCGATTTTTCGCGCAGATCATGCGGATCGGCCGGGTCGATATAGTCATGGGCGTGCATCTCGATCCCGTCGAACGTGCCGGGATAGCGCGGCGACGGCCAGCGCGGAAACCAGTGGCGGCCGGTGGCGACGCACAGATAGGCATATTCGCGGGTCTCGCCGCTCTGCAGCGTCACCAGCCAGGTGCCGTCGTCGCGCCGCTGCGCCCGCTCGACGCCGCATTTGAAGCGGATGCGGTCGCGAAAGCCGAAATGATCGACATACTGCTCGCAATAGACCGCGATCTGCTCGTGGAAGGGATAGTCCGGATAGTCCGAAGGCATCGGAAAGTCCGAAAACTCCATCTTGCTACGCGACGTGTTCATGTGCAGCGATCGATAGATCGAAGACATGCCGTTGCTGTTCTTGAAGACCCAGTTGCCGCCGACGCGATCGGAGGTCTCGAAACAGTCGTAGTCGATGCCGGCCTCGCTCAGCGCCTTGCAGGCGGCGATCCCGGACGAGCCGGCTCCGATCACACACGTCCGTCCATGCCTGCGCACCAATACCGCTCCAACAGAGTTTCGATCGAAAGGGGGATTGAGCGGCGCGCCGCGCGCTGGGCCGGCGCGCCGTTCGCGATCACATGGCGGTGAAGCCGCCGTCGATCATGAGCTCGGTGCCGGTGATGTAGCTGGCTTCATCCGAGGCGAGGAAGAGGACGCCGTAGGCGATCTCGTCCACCGTGCCGATGCGGCCCATCGGAACCCACTTCAGCTTCTCGGCGAAGGCGATTTCGGACGGGTCGACGACCTCGTTGTTGCGCTGGATCATGCGCGGCATGAAGCCCGGATGCACCGAGTTCACGCGGATGTTGTTCTTGGCGTAGAGAACCGCGGCCTGCTTGGTATAGTTCCAGACAGCGCTCTTGGAGGCACCGTAGACCGGGTTGCCGCCCTCGGCGATGAAGGAGGCGATCGAAGCGATGTTGACGATGGCGCCGCCGCCGGCCTTGATCATCTCCTTCACCGCCAGCTTGGTGCCGATGAAGACGCTGGTCATGTTGACGTCCATGACATGGTGCCAGTCCTCGACACTCTCCGGGTCGTAGAGGCGGGCGCCGATCCCGGCGTTGTTGACCAGTATGGTCAGCTTGCCGAAGGCCTCGACCGTCTCGGCGATGACGCGCTTCCAGTCGTCTTCGCTGGTGACATCGCCCTGCACGAAGATGACTTCGCCGCCGGCATCCCTGATGCGCTCGACAACCGGAGCCGCGAGATCCTCGCGCACGTCCATGATGCAGACCTTGGCGCCCTCGCGCGCCAGCATCGCGGCTTCCGCCGCGCCCATTCCGTTGGCGCCGCCACTGACGATCGCGACCTTACCTGCAACTCTTCCTGGCATGTCCCGACTACTCCCGGCCTTCGCTTTGCTCGAGGACGGCCGACGATCCCCCGATCGGCCGTCCCGATTGGTGGAATTCAGTGATAGGCACTGTGGGCGCGGATGTAGCGGAACGTGTCGAACTTCCACTGGCCGTCGTAACGGCGCGCATGCATCACATACATGCCGCTCGCCATCGTCACGTCGCCGCCGCCCTCCGGCGTGCGGCGCGTCATCGAGTAGCATTTGACGAAGGCCGAGTTGCCGTCGAGCCCCATCTCGACGTCGAAATTGTAGACGTGGTGCTGCGAGTGAGGGACTTTCGACCGGTTGGTCCCGATCATTGCCAGCGTGGCGTCGCGGCCGAGATTGTAGACGTCGCCGCCCATATGGAACGAGCTGTCGAGATCGGGATGGAAGACGTCGAGCATCGTCTCGAAGTCGTTGAGATCGTAGCACCAGGTGTAGCGCGACATCAGGGCGACGAGCTCCTCCTCGTCGCGCAGCGGCTCGCGCTCGCCCTCCAGCGACCAGACCTTCTTCGGCAGGCCGCGAACGCCGGCTTCATCGGCGCGGTCCCTGGTGATCTTCTCGTCCCGGTCCCACAACGGAACGTAGGCCAGGTCGGCAACCTTCCAGCCGTCCCCGCCCCGCACCGCCTCGACGGTCAGGACGCCGCCGCGATGGCCCGCCTTGTCGCCCTCGCCCGCCACGTTCATGTAGGCATAGGCGCCGAAGATGGCGCGGTCGCCCGACACGGAGGTCTTCATGTTGCTGAGGAAGGTCGAGCGCCACCTGCCCCGATCGGGCGAGCAGAACCAGTCGGCGATCGCCTTGGCGCCGGCCAGCCGCGTCGCGCCGAAACTGGCCCTGGCATCGCCGGCCAGCGACGCCTCGACGTCCTTCGCGACGCCGGCATCGGCGGCCCGCACCAGACCGACGACGAGGTCCTCGACCTGCCGGCTGTTCGACAGGAATGCGCGGTCGCCCGGCTTGGAGGCCCCGCCCCAGGTCGCGTCGGCCGGGCCCTTCATCACCGGCAGGTAGATCATCGGCCCGGCCGAGGGGATCATCTGCGTATTGCCTTCGAGCAGGATCGCCTCCCAGCGGAACCTGTACATCTTCCAGCCCTGCGGCGTGCGGCGGAAGGAATTGCGGTAGTAGCCGGTGCCCCAGTAGTAGTCGCCGCCGGGCGCGCCGGGACGGACCCGCACGTTGATGAGATAGGATGTGAATTCGGCGGTGTCGCCGTCGACGGTCACATAGGGCGACACCAGAACATGCCGGCGCACCGGCGTGCGCGGCGTGCGGTTCTGGAACTCCTTGACCAGATTGTCGGCACCCTCGTAGTGGCCCATGTTGCTGGCATCGAAGACGACGTCGTCGGCGAAGACGCTGCGCAGCGTCTTCCAGTCGCTCATGTCGAGCGACCAGACGTAACGGATCATCACCTGCTTGACGTCGAACACGTCCTGCTCGGTCTGGCTGAGCCTTACGGGCTCTCCGGTCTTCACCGCCTGGTTCATAAAGCTTCTTCCTCTCGATGCCGGCCATCGGCCGCTGTCCGGCCGTCCGGCAGATTCCCGACTTCAGGCCCGGCTGGACATCTCATCGGCAGCCGGTCGCGCCTCAATGCTTCGCGATAGCGGCAGACTGTGCCCCGCCGCCCGGCCGCACCATCGCAAAAATGGCCAGAATGGCGTTTCCAGAGACCTCGGACTGGGATCCAAATCACTGAAAACAATAGGGAAGACGCGCCCCGCGGCACGTCCTCCCGTCGTTGCGGCGCGCCGGCAGGTCGCCTGCCGGCCGGGCCTGGTCGTCGGCTGGCGTTTCAGCTCTTGTAAAAGCCGTTCGAGGTCAGCAGCGCGCGCGTTTCCCTGGCGGCCTCGTTCATGGCTTCGCCGGCCTTCATTTCATCGGTGAGGACCTGAGCGAAGCGACGCGTCACGATCTCCACGACCGGGTAGAAATACGGCATGCTGGGATAGGACTTGCCCACCTTCGCGGCACCGGCGGCGGCGACGAGATACGGATACTGCGCCGTCAGCGCCTCGTCGTTGAGCACGGAGGCGCGGGTCGGCACATTGTTGGCGATGTTGCCGCGCATTGCCTCCTCGCGCATCGACTCCAGCATGACGCGGAACAGAAGATCGGGATCCTTGGTGCTGAACTTGGGGATCGAGTAGCCGGAAACGGTGAAGCGCTGGCCGCCGCCGCCCGGCACGGCGAAACCGAACTTGCCGACAAAGCGCGACTTGGCGGGATTGTCCATCGAACTCGCCCGCGTCGCCCACATGTTCCCCATGGTGGAGAAGCCCTGCTGCAGGGCAAGCGCGCCCTCTTCGCTGCCCGCCGTCGCGTAGCCCCGTTGAGCGAACCTGGTCAGATCCTTCATGAACTCGACGGCGGCAATTCCCTTTTCCGAATTGAAGGCCGGCTGCCAGTCGGCATCGAACCAGCCATCGCCGACCGTATTGAGGAAATAGGTCATGGCGCTGGCGCCCTGGTCGCCCACCTTGAAGGTCAGCACCACCCCGCCCTTGCCGGCGGCGACCAGCGCCTCGGCGTTGTCGCGCAACTGCTGCGCCGACTGCGCCGGTGTCAGCCCGGTCTCCTCGAAGACATCCTTCCTGTAGAACTGCAGATGCGAGTTGAACTCGTTCGGGACCTGGTAGAGGTGGCCATCGCTGGACGAAGCCCGCAGAAGGGCCTCATCGATGTCGCCGAGACCGTATTCGTCCTTGTATTTCTCCCACAGGTCGTCGAGCGGCCGAAGCCAGTCGTTCCTCGCATAGTTGATCAGGTTGGTGTCGTTGCAGGCGATGATGTCGAGGTTGGCCGAACCGGAGGCGAGGTTGATGTTGACCAACTCGTTCTGCTTGTCCGACGGCACAAGCTGAACGTTGACGTCGACGCCCGGGGTCTTCTTCATCGCCTCCGCATAGTACTCGGATGCCGGGTAGCGAATGATCAGCGCCTGGACGGCATCCGCGGCATTCACCGTCCGCGAGCCGAGGCCGATGGCCGGCATGGCCAGTCCGCCCGCCGCGATGCCCTGCAACAGGGTGCGGCGATTGAGTGTGGTGTTGCGCATATTGTCCTCCCAGATCTGATGCGTCTTCGACTGCGAATTGCGCGGGCCCGGCCCCTCCGGCCGGACCCGTGGCGTCATCGGGTGAACATCGTCCTCCGTCTCGCCCGCTGACTTGGCACCAGCCTCAGCTCTTGTAGAAGCCGTTCGAGGTGAGCAGGTCGCGAACCTCCTGCGCCGCGGCATCCATAGCCGCCTGCGCCTCGCTCTCGCCCTGAAGCACCTGGCTGACGCGCCGCGAAACGATTTCGCCGACCGAGAAGAAATAGGGCATGTGCGGCATGTTCTTGCCGGCCTTCGCCGCCCCGGCCGCCGCGACCAGATACGGAAACTCGTTGACCAGTTCCTGGTCGGCCAGCAGCGACAGGCGCGTCGGCACGTTGTTCTTGGTGTTGCCGCGCATGCTCTCCTTCTTGGCGGCCTCCATGATCGCCCGGAACATGACGTCCGGATCCTGCTTGCTGAAGGCCGAGATGGCGAAACCGGTCAGGCTGATGCGCTGGTTGCCGGCCGCGGCGACGGCGGTGCCGATCTTGCCGACGAAACGCGACTTCTTCGGATCGTCCATGGAACCGGCGCGGGTGAGATAGTGATTGCCCATCGCCGAGAAGCCCTGCTGCAGGGCGAGCGCCGCCTCGTCGCTGCCCGAGGTCGCGAAACCACGCTGCGCATAGGCGCTCATTTCCTTCATGAACTTGATGGCATCGATGCCCTTCGGCGAATTGAACGTCGGCTGCCACTCGGCATCGAACCATCCGTCGCCGATGTTGTTGAGGTAGTAGTGCGTCTCGGTGAACAGCGGATCGCCGATGCGGCCGAGCATGATGGTGCCGGAACGCTTGTCGGTCTGCAGGGCGGCGGCGTTGCTCTTGTACTCCTCCAGCGTCGTCGCCGGCTTCAGGCCCATCTCCTCGAAGATGTCCTTGCGATAGAACTGGATCAGGCTGTTGAACTCGGTCGGCACCACATAGATGTTGCCGTCCGCCGAAAGGCCCTCGACGATCTTGGGGTCGATGTCGTCGAGCTCGTATTCGGCCCGGTACTTGTCCCACAGGTCGTTGAGCGGCCGCAGCCACTTGTTCTGCACGTAGCTCGCCAGCAGCGCGTCCGTCGCCATGAAGATGTCGAGGTTGGACGAGTTGGACGCGAGATTGATGTTGACCAGCTCCATCACCTTGTCGGACGGCATCAACTGGACGTTGATCTCGCTGCCGGGCACGCCCGCCTTCAGCCGCTCCGCGTAATATTCGGACGCCGGATAGCGGTAGCCGATCATCTGGATCGGATCGGCGGCGTTGACCGTCCTCGACCCGAGGCCGATGGCCGGCGCCGCGAGGCCGGTGGCGGCCAGCGCTTTCAGCAGTGCGCGGCGATCGAGTGTTGCAGCAGTCATCGTTTCCTCCTCCAAGACGTCGTTCATCGTGAATCCGACCGGCGAGTTGCCAACGCCCCGCGTTCAGGCCAGTCGACGGCCTCTTGTTCTATATTTTAGAACGCCATACTGTATATTGTAAACTTGCAGGGCAACATCGTCAATTGCACCGCTCCGTCGCCGCGCCCCGCGGGCGGCCGAATGTCGGCCCCGGCGCGAAGTTCTTTGTCCATTGCGGACAGGTTGGTCGTTGAAACGCGCAGCAGGCGGTCTCCACGTGCCCCCGCAGAGACGGAGGACAGGGGATGGCCATGGCATTCTCGCTTGCCGGCAGGCGCGCGCTGGTGACCGGCGCCTCGGGCGGACTGGGCCAGGCAATGGCGCTGGCGCTCGCGCGTGCCGGCGCCGAGATCGTCTGCGCCGGCCGATCCGACATGGGCGCGACGATCCGGCAGGTGGAGCAGATGGGGGGAACGGCCTTCGCGCTGCAGTGCGATCTCTCCCGGCCGCAGGCGCCGGAACGGATGATCGCCTCGGCATGGGAGACCGACCGGCCTCTCGACATCCTCGTCAACAATGCCGGGACGCTGACGCGCTCGGACGCCACAGACGTCACCGAGGCCGAATGGGACACCGTCATGGAGCTCAACGCCCGGCAGGTTTTCTTTACGGCACAAGCATTTGGACGCCGCGTCCTGGCCGCGGGCCGGCGCGCCAAGATCATCAACGTGGGATCGATCATGTCGATGCGCGGCGGCCATCGCATCGCGCCCTACGCCGCATCCAAACATGCCGTCGCGGGGATCACGCGCCACCTCGCCTGCGAATGGGCATCCCGCGGCATCAACGTCAATGCCATCGCGCCGGGCTTCTTCGACACCGAGATGAACGGCGCCATGAAGGCCGACCGCGCCCGGTATGAGGCCTCCCTGGCGCGGATTCCCGCCGGCACCTGGGCCGAGCCGTCGGCCATCGGCGGCGCGGCGGTGTTCCTAGCCAGCGCGGCTTCGGATTACGTCCACGGCATCCTGCTGCCCGTCGATGGCGGCTGGCTGGCGCGCTAGCCGCGCGCCCGCACCGGTCCGGCCGCCGATCTGCCGATCCGAGGATTGGCGGCTTGACCGGGCGGCAGTTGGCACGCATAAATAATATATAGGAAAGTGTTCCATTTTTTAGAACAAGCTTTCTGATAGCACCTGCCCGCGCTGTTCCGGGCTGCGACGACACAGGGAATTGGAAAGCGAAAGAACATGACGAACGCCAGCCTTCCCCTTGCGGGAATCCGCGTCATCGAGTTCTGCCAGGTGGCCGCCGGGCCGTTCTGCGGCATGCTGCTGGCCGACATGGGCGCCGACGTCATCAAGGTGGAACATCCCGCCGGCGGCGATTCGATGCGCGCCTGGCCGCCATTGACCGACGGCTTCAGCGAGAATTTCGCCTCGCTCAACCGCAACAAGCGGTCCGTCGCGCTGGATCTGAAGGATCCTGCGCAGCGTCAGGCCGCCCACGGCCTCTGCCGGACGGCGGATGTCGTCATCGAGAACAATCGCCCCGGTGCGATGGACCGGAACGGGCTCGGCTACCAGCAGATCAGCGGCATAAATCCCCGCATCGTCTACTGTTCGATCTCCGGCTTCGGCCAGGAGGGTCCCCGCGCCCAGGAAGGTGGCTTCGACGTGACGATCCAGGCGGTGGCCGGAGTGATGAGCGTGACCGGCGAACCCGACGGCGCTCCGGTGAAGTGCGGCGTGCCGATCAGCGATTTTTCGACCGGCCTCTACGCCGCCTTCTCCATCGTCGCGGCGCTGCGCGACGTCGAGCGCCACGGCCGGGGCCGAAACATCGACATCTCGCTGATGGGCGCGACGCTGGCGGTCGCCGCATTGCAGACGTCGGAGTATTTCGGCACGGGCCGCTCGCCGCGAAAGCTGGGTTCGGCCCATCCGCGCAACGCGCCCTACCAGGCCTTCCGCGCCTCCGACGGCCATTTCGTCATGGCGGCCGGCAACGACAGGCTGTGGGCGAGCGTCTGCGATGTGATGGGGCGTGGCGATCTGCTGGCCGATGCGCGTTTCGGTTCGACATCGGACCGGGCCAGGAATCAGAACGAGCTGCGCGGCCTGCTCGAATCGAGCTTCGCGACGCGCACCGCCGGCGAATGGCTGGAAGCCTTCCGTGCCGCCGGCGTTCCCTGCGCGCCGATCAACACCTATGCCGACGCGCTGGCCGACCCGCAGGTCGCCGCCATGGGCTGGGTCCAGGAGATCACCCTGCCCTCCGGCGCGATCGCGCAAACCTTCGGCAATCCCGTCCGCCTGGACGGCGCGACGCTTGCGGTCAGGCGCAATCCGCCCGGCCTCGGCGAGCATAATGACGAGATCCTCGGCGGCATGCGGGGCGCCGCGTCGTGACCGTCGCGGCGCGCATCGGCGTGGCCGTCGGTTGCCCGCACCCGTGTTTTTTGCGAGATTGCCGCCCCCACCTCCAGCCTCTGATGATGCCCGAATGGACAAGACGCTTCTGAAGGGCCTGGCGATGATCGAGGCCCTCGCCAACAGCCGCAACCCGCGTGGCGTGTCGGACCTCGCCGAGGAAATGGACCTCACCAAGAGCAACGTCCATCGGGTGCTGAAGACGCTCGAATCGGCCGGCTATGTCGCGCAACTGCCGGCCACCGGACGCTACAAGCTGTCGCTCAAGCTCTGGGAGCTGGGATCGAAGCTCATCTCCCGCCTCGAGCTGAAGCGCGAGGCGCTGGACGTGATGGAACGCCTGTCGGATTCGAGCCGCGAGACCGTGCACCTCTCCATCCTCGACGGCGCCGAGGTGATCTACATCGACAAGATCGACAGTCCGGAGCCGATCCGCGCCTATTCGACGATCGGCGGCCGCGCGCCGGCCTATGCGGTGGCGACCGGCAAGGCGCTGCTCGCCTTCCGCCAGCCCGATCCCGTCGGCCAGTTGGAGATCGTCCCGTTCACGCCGAACACCGTGCGCAACGCCAAGGAACTGTCGACCGAACTCGGCCGCATCCGCGCCCAGGGCTACGCCATCAACACCGGCGAGTGGCGCGACGGCGTCTCGGGCGTGGCCGCGCCGATCTACGGTCCGGACGGGGTGGTCGAGGCGGCGATCGGCATTTCCGGCCCGACGATCCGCTTCAAGCCGAAACGCGTGAAGCTCCTGGTCGAGGAAGTGGTCGCGGCGGCGGCGACCATATCGTCGCGCCTCGGGCATCGCGCCTCGCTCTGACGTCAGGGCAATCGCCGTTCAGGCGATTGCCGCGGCTCCGACGGCCGGAAAGCCTCGCTTATCGCCATTTTGGCCATAAGCGCCATAGGTCGCCACCCCCCTGGCTGACATCGTGCCGACAGGAGCGGACGGCCCGCCGATGAGCGGCGCGGCCGTCGCGGCAAAGGGAATTTTGCGATGAACGAAGCGGTCATCCCCGGCGCGGGCGACCTGATCCTGTCCGGCCCGGCGGCGGACGTCGAGGCGGTCAAGGAGGTGATGAAGCGCTACGCATGGTCGCTCGACATGTGCGACTGGGAGCGGCTGGAAACCTGCTTCGCACCGGACATCCTGTTCGAGACCAGCGACATGGGCCGCCACGAAGGCGCCAGGGCGCTGATCGCGCAGTTCCAGACGCGCACCGTGCGCGTGCCGGTGCGCCGCCATTCGATCGCCACGCCCTATGTCCGCGTCGAGGGCGATCGCGCCGAGTTCACCGCCTATATCCTGAACACCCGCTACCGCCCGCGCGCGCCGGGCGGCGAGTTCTTCATGGCGGGCGGCTACTACCGCAACAGCTTCAAGCGCACCGCCGACGGCTGGAAGATCACCAACCTTCGCTTCGAGGGACTTTTCGTCGAAGGCAACACCCGCATGAACCCGGCCGCGGCTCCGGCGCCCTACTATCCGGTGATGAAGGGCCTGGCCGATGCGGGCTGGGGCGGCGCCACCGTGCCCGCCGTCCCCGGCGCCTCGAACATCGCGCAAGTGCGCGACCTCGTCTTCGGCATGGCGCGCGCCGCCGACGCGCGGTCGACCGGCGATGTCGAGGCGGCGTTCACGCCCGAGGCGGCGGGCGATGTCGCCGGCAGCGGCGAGGTCAAGGGTGCCGCCGCGCTGGCCGCTGCACTCTGCCCGCCGGGCGGACCGGCCTGGACGATGCATTTCCTCACCAATGACAAGATCAGCGTCGTCGGCGACACGGCGGATTTCGGCGTCTACGTCTATCGCATCACTCCCGGGGCGCAGGGCGAGGCCAACACCCACGCAGGGGGCGTGATGGTCGGCACCGCGAGGCGGACCGAGGCCGGCTGGCGCATCGCCGAATGCCGCACCCACATCCTGTGGACCCGCGGCGTGCCGCTCTACGAGGATCCTCTGGTCAGGCGGCAGGACATCGCCGCGGCGGCGAAAAAGCTCTGGGCCAACGAGGACCGCCGCGAGCGCGGGACGGTGCAGGAGGAGATCCTCGCGCTGCACTGGAAATACACCTGGTCGTTCGACCTCAACGATCCGGCACAGAACACGCAGGTCTTCGCCGACGACGTCGAGGTGTCGATCACGCTCGACCAGATCGTCCGGCATTTCGGCCGCCACGACTGGATCACCGCCAACCTGGCCGGCCGCAACCGGCAGATGGTGACGCTGCACTACGTCACCAACCCGATCGTCACCCATATGTACAATCCGGACCTCGCCGAGATCCGCACCTATGTGATGACGCGCCGCACGGCGCCCGGCGATCCCGGCCCGGTGATGATCGCCGGCGGCCACTATCGGGCGGTCGCCCAGCGGATCGACGGCCAGTGGAAATACGTGATCTTCCAGTTCGTCCGCTCGCACGGCGCGTTCGAATAGGGCGGCCTTCTGCCAACGCCGCCGGGCGGCATAGCCGAGGGGAAGAGTCGTTTGAGGCGACCCCTGACAGGGCGAGCCACCGGTCTCGCCCTGTCAGGGGTCGGGGTACGCAGCCGCCGACCTGCCAGCCCGCCGCCATATGCGATTGCCCCAACGCAAACACCGGGAGAAGGCGCATTGCCAGAGCCAGAACCGGGCTCGCGGTCAAACGAAGACTTCGAAAGGGTGTCGAACACTTCGCCGTCCAAGCACAGGCGAGCTTTCGCGACGGCCGGATCTGTTGACAAAAGGGGGCGCGCGCGGAAACTCGCGGCACGGGCGATCGTTCGGGGGCACGCGTCGATGAGCGCAGACATACCGCCGGGGCATCCGGTGCGGCTGATCGAAACGCGCCGTTTCGAGGATCCGCGCGGCTGGTTCTTCGAGAGCTACAACAAGGCGCGCTGGCGGGAGGCCGGCGTCGACGTCGATTTCGTCCAGGACAACCATTCCTATTCACGGTGGAAGGGCACGCTGCGCGGCATCCACTATCAGGTGGAGCCCTTCGCCCAGGCAAAGCTCATCCATTGCACCCGCGGCGCCATCCGCGATTTCGCGATCGACCTGCGACCCGGAACCCCGAGCTTCGGCACCCATGTTTCCGCCGTTCTCAGCGCCGAAAACCGCCGGCAGATCTACATACCCGTCGGTTTCGGGCACGCCTTCGTCACCCTGGAGGACGAGACCGAGGTCGAATACAAGGCGTCCGCCTATTACAGCCCTGCCCACGAGGCCGGGATACGCTGGGACGATCCGCAGATCGCCATTCCGTGGGAGTTGCCGTCCGGCGCGCCCCGTCTTTCAGAGCGGGACGCCAAGCTCCCCTATCTCGCCGAGGTCCGGCACCAGCTCCGCTTTGCCGTCGAGACCTGACCCCGGCAGACCAGACGCGGAAGAGATGCCGGAATCGCCATCATACCGAAGGTCCTGAGCTTTGACCGTCGGAGGTGCGGACCGGGTCAGGCATGGATTCTCGGGTCGCGCCCTTCGCTCCGCTCGGGCTTGCCCGAGAATGACGAATGCAACGGGGCGAGGTCGCAACTCTCGGACGTTTGCCGTTTGCGGCTTGCGGCAGCCCATTTCAATTCGTCATCCACGGGCAAGCACGCGCGAAGCGGGTGCGCGACCCGAGGATCCATGCCGGAACCTCTCCGCGCCAACAACGATCAATCATTCGGGCCGTTGGCATCACCTCAAGAATAGATGCTCCACGCGGCTCGTTCTTCTTGCGGACCGGTTCGGATAATGTTGCGATGGCATGAAGGACGCGGTCGTGGCCGGCGCTCCTGCGACCTGGCCGGCAAACGGCCGAAAGGGTTTTGGGAATGACGGTTCTCGTCACGGGCGGTTCGGGTTTCATCGGTTCGGCGCTCATCCGGCATCTCCTTGAGGAAGAGAGATACGCCGTCGTCAATCTCGACAAGCTCACCTATGCGGGAAGCACCTCGGTCGCGGCGACGCGCACCGCGCGCTATCGGTTCGTGCAGGGAGATATTTGCGATGCCGAGTGTCTGGCGGCGCTGTTCCGGGAGGTGCGGCCCGACGCGGTGATCCACCTCGCCGCCGAATCCCACGTCGACCGCTCCCTCGACGGCCCGGCGGCGTTCGTCCGGACCAACATCGTCGGCACCTTCACGCTGCTCCAGCAGGCGCTGGCCTATTTCCGGACGCTGCCCCGGCAGGACCAGGACCGGTTCCGCTTTCACCATGTCTCGACCGACGAAGTCTTCGGCTCTCTCGGCGCGGAAGGACGGTTCCGCGAGACGACGGCCTACGATCCCCGCTCGCCCTATTCGGCGTCCAAGGCGGCGTCCGACCATCTGGTGCGCGCCTGGGGGCACAGCTACGGTCTGCCGATCCTCGTCACCAACTGCTCGAACAATTACGGCCCCTACCAGTTTCCCGAGAAGCTGATCCCGCTGATGATCATCAAGGCGCTGGCAGGCGAGCCGCTGCCGGTCTATGGCGACGGCCGCAACATCCGCGACTGGCTGTTCGTCGAGGATCATGTCCGCGCGCTGCGTCTGGTCGTCGAGCGCGGCGAGCCGGGCGAAACCTACGCCATCGGCGGAGACGCGGAACGCACCAACATCGAGGTCGTGACGGCGGTCTGCCAGGCCCTGGACGGCATGGCGCCGCGACCCGACCGACAGCCCTACGCGGCGCAGATCCGGTTCGTCGAGGATCGCCCCGGCCATGACCGGCGCTACGCGATCGACGCCGGCAAGATCGGGTCGGCGCTCGGCTGGACGCCGACCACGCCCTTCGAGACCGGAATCACCCGGACGGTGCGCTGGTATCTGGAGAACCGCGCCTGGTGGGGCCGCATCCTGCGCAGCACCGACGCGACGGCACGCCGGGGCGTCGCCCCGCCATGAACACGGCCCCGATCCTCGTTGCCGGCGGCCGTGGGCAGATCGGCGGTGCGCTCGCTGCACTCGACTGGCCGGCGCATCTGCGCGTTCAGGCGGTCGGCAGGGAGGAGCTCGACATCGCCGACGCCGGCAGCGTGGCGGCATGCCTGGCACGCACACGGCCGGCGGCCGTGATCAATGCCGCCGCCTACACGGCGGTGGACCGGGCCGAAACCGACATCGAGGCATGCCATCGCGCCAATGCGACCGGGCCGGCCGTGCTCGCTGCGGCGACGCGCCGGCTCGGCATTCCGCTGCTCCATCTCTCCACCGACTACGTGTTCGACGGCGCCAAGGCCTCACCCTATTCGGAGGATGACCGCACGGCGCCGCTGAACGTCTACGGCGCCTCCAAGCTCGCGGGCGAATCCGCCGTCGTGACGGCCAATCCGCGGTCGATCGTCCTGCGCACCGCCTGGGTGATCAGCGCCGGTCCGCGCAACTTCCTGGACACGATGCTCAGGCTGGCGGCCGGGCGCCGCCCGATCCGGGTCGTCGCCGACCAGCATGGAAGCCCCACGGGCGCCGTGGATGTCGCCTGGGCGATCCGGGCGATCGTGCCAAAACTGCTGGTGGATCCCGACGCTCCGGCCGGCATCTATCATTTCGTCAATGCCGGCGAGGCGACATGGTACGACCTCGCCTGCGAGATCATGGCCTCGGCGCGCCGCCATGGACTTGCGCATGCCGAGATCGAGCCCATCGACACCAGCGCCTATCCGACCGCCGCGCGCCGCCCGGCGAACGCGCGCCTCTCGACGCGCAAGCTGCAACGGGATTTCGGCATCGTCCCGCGAGACTGGAAGGAAGCGGTCGCGGCGATCATGGACCAGAGAGCGGAGACGCGCAGATGAAGGGGATCATCCTGGCAGGCGGCTCGGGATCGCGCATGCACCCGATGTCGCTGGTCGTCTCGAAGCAGTTGATGCCCATCTACGACAAGCCGATGATCTACTATCCGCTGTCGACGCTCATGCTCGCCGGCATCACCGATATCCTGCTCATCTCGACGCCCCGCGACCTGCCGCTGTTCGAAGCGCTGCTCGGGGACGGCAGCCAGTGGGGGCTGTCGCTGCGCTACGCCGTCCAGCCGGCGCCGGAAGGACTGGCGCAGGCCTATATCATCGGCGCCGATTTCGTCGGCGGAGAGCCCTCGGCGCTGATCCTCGGCGACAACATCTTTCACGGCAACGGCCTGACGGAACTGCTGTCGCGGGCCGCGCAGCGCGGCACGGGAGCCACCGTGTTCGCCTATCACGTCGCCGACCCGGAGCGGTATGGCGTCATCGAGTTCGACGACAGCGGCAACGGCATCTCGATCGAGGAGAAGCCGGCACGGCCCAGGTCCAACTGGGCGGTGACCGGCCTCTATTTCTACGACGGCGAGGCGTCGGCCATCGCACGGACGCTGCGGCCGTCGGCGCGCGGCGAACTCGAGATCACCGACCTCAATCGCGCCTATCTGCAGCGCGGGACGCTCTCCGTCGAAATGATGGGGCGCGGCTATGCCTGGCTCGACACCGGAACGCCCGGCAGCCTGCTCGACGCGGCCGATTTCGTGCGCACCCTGGAAAGCCGGCAGGGCTTCAAGATCTCCTGTCCCGAAGAGGTCGCCTTCCTCAAGGGCTATATCGACGCCCGCCAACTGGAGGCCCTGATCGCCGGCCTCGGCAAATGCACCTACGGCACCTATCTGCGGCGGCTGCTCGATTGACCGCCGGGCCGCGCCGCGGCGTCAGTAGGCGTGCGACATGAAGGCGCCGCTGAGTACGGTCATCGCGACGATCTTGAGATCGAGCCATATCGACCACTGGTCGATGTAGAGGTTGTCGTACTTCACGCGGTCGCCCATCATGCGGCAGGCCTCCTCCAGCTCCTCCGGCGTGCCGCGCAGCCCGTGCAGTTGCGACAGGCCGGTAATGCCGGGGCGGACGCGGTAGCGATGGTCCCATTCGGGGATGAGCCGGTCGAAGGCGTTGCCCTTGAAGTGGAAGCCGATCGGCAGCGGCCTCGGTCCCACCACCGACATCTCGCCGTTCACGACGTTGATCAGTTGCGGAAGCTCGTCCAGCGAGGTGCGGCGCAGGAACGAGCCGATCCGGGTGATGCGGCTGTCGCCCTTCTCGGTCAGGCGGTCGCCGCGCACGTCGCTCTGGCCGAAATGCATCGACCGGAACTTCAGCATCATGAAGGGCACCTGATTGCGGCCCAGCCTCGGCTGGCCGAAGAACACCGGCCCGCCATCCTCCAGCTTGATCGCCGCGGCGATGATCGCCATCGGAACGGCGAGAAGGAGCAGGGCGAACAGCGCGAACAGCAGGTCGAAGCCGCGCTTCAGGCCTTCGCGGGCCCGGCTCCTCAGAGGCGCGCGCAGTTGCACGACGCTCCTCCCGCCGCTCGCGCCGGACTGTGCGTGCCAGATCGGGATGTCGAACATCGACAGGTCGTGGACCAGATCCAGCACGTCGTTGCTGTGGCTTCGCGTCACCAGCAGGATGTGATCGACGCTGCGTGCCCGGATGGCATCGGAGAGGCGGGCCCTCACCTCGGCGGCATCGTCGCCTCCCATCGGAAAGATCGCCGAGACGACCTGAAGGCCGATCGGCAATTCAGGCGCCCGGATGCCGGGGTCGGCGGCGCCGCGGTCGACGACGAGGCCGATGCGGGCGCCCTCCGAGGAAACCAGCCGCGCAAACAGCAGGGCGGCGGCGCCGTTCAGCGGGACGGCGGCAAAGGCAAGGAGGAACAGGAAGATCTCGTGGATCCTCTCGGTGACGTCGCTGAAGGCGAGAACGAAGAAGGTCACCGGGAAGCAGGCCAGAATGCTCGATTCCACGACACCGACCACTCTGCCGCGCGAATCTCCGAGACGCGTCGGATCGAACTCCTGCAGCATGAACTGCCCGATCAGCACGAGGAGCAGGTAGAGGGTCGCGACGCCCCACGCCGGCTCGTCCATCTCCCCCGCGGCCCAGCCCGCCAGGGCCAGCCCCGTCCAGACCAGCCATGCCGCCAGCATGGTCGCCCCGCTGATCGCCAGCATGAACATCAGTTGGGCCAGAGGGTGCATCGATGACGGCGACATGGCGACGGCGAGCGGGCTGGCGCCATTGCCGCCGGCCTTGAGCAGCTCCTGCCGCGTCCGGGCGGCGGCCTGATCCGGCACCTGCGGCTTCATCAGAAAGCCCTTGGACTTCCACAGATATCGCGCAAGGCTGTTGATGTGATACCGGCGGTGGCTGCTGCCCGCGGATTCGGAGCTGGTCCGCTGGTGGTGGTGCAGGAACTGAAGGTCGGGGAAGACGTGGGTGGACAGGCCCGCCTTGCGCAGGCGGAAGCAGAGGTCGACATCCTCGTAATACATGAAATAGCCTTCGTCGAAGCCGCCGAACGCGTCGAAGACCGCCTTGCGGATCAGCATGAAGGACCCGTAGACCCAGTCGACCCGCAGCGGCGCATCGATCGTCACGTCCTCGAGCAGGCTGCGCCTGTAGAAGCCGGGGCGCCTTTGCCAGTGGTCCGCGCCAAACCCTCTCAGCAGCGGAATCCACATCGAAGGAAACGAGCGGAAATTCCGCTGGTCCGAAAGGTCCTGGTTGAGCAGACGCGCCGCGACCACGCCGCGCGCGATGTCGGCTTCGAGGAAGCGCACGGCGTCGGCGACCTGGCCGGAATGATATTTGGTATCCGGATTGAGGATGAGCAGGACCCTGCCGGCCGCCGATCGGGCGGCCTTGTTGATGTTGGCGCCGAAACCGAGGCGCACCTCGTTGGCGATCACCGTCATGCCGGGACGAGCCCCGCCGATACGCTGCAGAAAGTCGGGTTCGGCGAGGTTGTCGATCACCACGATCTCGGCGGCGAGGCCCGCCAGGCCGTCGTCCAGATTCGACAGGCAATCGCGGATCAGGTCGGCATGCCCATGGCTGACGATGAGCACCGAGAGATCGACGGCACTCATGTCAGACGCTCCCGGACAATCTCGACCTTCTGGGCGACCCGCCGCGACCAGTCGTGCGGCCGCATCGCCTCGCTGCGCGCCTGCGGGGTCGTTGCGGTGTCGGCGAGCTGACGCTCGCAGGCGGCGATGAACTCCGCGGCGGTGTCGGCGATCGCCACGTGGCGCGGAAACCGGCGAGCAACCGGCACGTCGCGGCCGACGACCGGCAGCCCGGCCGCGAGATATTCGTAGCACTTCAACGCGTCGCCGGCCCGCGTGATGTCGTTCAGCGGAAAGGGCAGCAGCCCGACATCCATGCCCTTCATGAAGCGCGGGAGATCGGCGTAGGGCTGCGGCCCGAGCACATGGATGTTCGCCACGTCGCGAAACACCGAGTGGTCGAAGCCGAACCAGACATATCCGACCAGCGCGATCGACCACCGGGGACGCAGCCTGGCCATCTCCGTCAGCAGCGGCACGTCGATCTTCCAGGGATCGAGACCGCCGACATAGCCGAGCACCGGCCCGTCGAGCCTGCCGATCGCCGGGGGCACCTCGGTCGAGGGATCCAGAGCCCTTGCGAAGAAACCGACATCGGCGGCGCAGTTGACCTCGAAAGTGCGCGGATTGTGGACCCGACGCGGCGCGCAAAGCTCTTCCGTGACCGCGAAGACCAGATCGGCGCCCTTGCACGACTCGGCATCGAGCCGCCTCACGGTGCCGCGCTGCCCGTCGCTGCGCGCCAGCGCCGCATCGTCGTCTCCGCATTCGTAGATGCGCAACTCGGCAGGCAGCGCAGCCGCAAGCGAGGCGGCATTGTAGAGAAAGCTCCAGACGCAGCTTCGACGGAAGCCGAGCCTGCGCATCTGCCTGGCGATCCACGGAGCGAGCAGCCGTCCGCTGACGCGCGCCGCGAGCGGCGTGCGCGACTGGCCCGGCAGGGCCGCCGGAAAGGGACGGTAGGCCCAGATGTTCGGGGCGACCGCGCGCAGTCCCCACAGGCTGCCGATGCCGCGGCTTTGCGTGCGCGCCATGCGAACGGCCGACCAGACCGATTCGAAGGGCTCGACGACGAGAATGCGATGTCCGCGCTCGGCCAGGCCGAGCAGCGTGTATTCCGGATTGGATTTGACGACGCCCCAGTTGGAGGCGGCGATGCAGACGATGTCGAGCAGCGTGCCATCGGCCGCCCGAATGCCGCGCACGCCTTCCAGGCCGGGTCCCGGATCGGTCGAAGCATTGAAATGGGCGGTCAACGTGCGGCGTCCCCGCGTTGCATGGTGACGATGCCGTAATAGCTCAGGGGACCGCTGCCGGGGACGGCACCGAGCGCTCGATCCAGGGCCCGCAGCACAGGCCGGCCGACCGCTGTGTTCAGGGCCGGCAGGTAGCCGCCCATCCTGAAGAACACGACGCGCGGGAACCCGGTTTCCATCCGCCCCGGGAAGGCGGCGCGCAGCCGGGCAAGCCGGGCCCGGTCGAGCGGATACTCGTCCTCGCTGGACGCCTTCTCGATATTGCCGCGTCCGGGCAGCGTCGCACGTGCCAGCATCAGCAGCGGATTCAGCCCCAGGGTCTCGATGAAGGCCGCCCGGCCGCCCGGCCTCAGGACCCTGCCGATCTCCGCGGCGGCGCGCTCCAGGTCGAGATGATGAAGCACGAAGCAGCCGCACACCGCGTCGAAGCTGGCATCCTCGAAGTCGAGCGCCTGGCAGTCCATCACGCTGAACGTAGCGAGTTTGCCGGTTCCGGACAGTTCGGCGCGCCGCCTGCAATAGTCGATCGACAGCGGCGAGATGTCGATGCCCTGCACGACGGCGCCGCGGTGCGCCAGAGCCGTCGACAGAAAGCCCTGGCCGCAGCCGAGGTCGAGGATCTTCATGCCCGGCCGAAGCCGCAGGTGGGCCATCAGGCACTGCACGAAGACGTCGAGGTCGAGCAGCTTGAACCACGGGACCGACGGATCGCAAAGGTCGTCCGGACCCACGGCCGATACGGTGTCGCCCCGTGCGACCACCTGGTCCCAGAACTCCGCCTCGCGCGCCAGGCTCGCCATCAGCCTCGTTCCTCTCGCATCCCGCCCGACGATCGCCGCATCATCAATGACCGCTGGCCGCCAGCACGTCGTTCAGGCTGCCCTCCGCTTCGCCGATCGACAGCATCTCGTCCTTGCTGGCGGCGAGGTACCAGAGGCGAAGCCGGTCTCCGTCCAGCACCGCCGCGGGCGCCAGCACCTGATGCTCGTCGGGGGCGCCCTTCTTCCCGGGCCTGACGATCGGCTGCGAGCCGAAATCCCATGGGCCGTCCGGCGACGGTCCGGTCGCCACGCCGATCGCCCGCGCCTCCCCGTCGAGACCGGTATAGAACAGCAGGTATTGCCCCCGCTTGACCTTCACCAGATAGGGCTCGGCAATGCCGTCCCTGCGCCAGTCGTCGAACTGGCCGGGCCGCGCGACCGGGTCCGCCGCCTTCTTCCAGGCGATCCCGTCGGCAGAGGTCGCCGAGAGCAGATAAACGCCGCCCTGCCCGATCTTCGAGAAATCCGTGTAGGAATGCCCGACATAGGCCATGTGATAGGCGCCGCCGTCGTAGATCACGGTGGCGCTGTAGATCGCGTCATTGTCGTACCAGCCCTTCGTCGGCGTCATCACCGGGTCGGTCGAGACGCGTTCGAAGGTCTGGCCATCCGCCGAGGTCGCCACCCACAGGGCCGCGGGAAAGCCGCGATAGGGCTCGCCGGCGTCGCGATAGCCCGAGAAGAACAGCGTCCACTTGCCGTCGCGCCGCACGATGGAGGCGGATTCGGCGTTCTCGTCCCAGTCGCCGCTGCGGCCCTGCATCACGAGACCCCTGATGCCGTCGGTCTCGCCGCGCGTCTCCCAATTGCGCCCGTCCGGGGAGGTCGCGCGCGCGATCACGGTCCGGCCCTTGCCGGTATCGAGATCGGTATAGAACAGATCGAAGCGACCGCCCTCGCTCAAGACGCTCGGGTCGGAGGCGATGACTGTCCCCCTGTAAAACCATCCTGTCTTGGTCAGTCCACCGAACTGTTCGCCGGCGGATACTTCGCTCATAAAGAGCGGCTCGCTGCCCTCGAACGCCGATATCACCACAACTGCGGCAAAGGCGGCTGCGAAAACAGCACCGATCCAGACAACGATCCGTTTCAACATCAAAACCCCGGCCGGTTCCGATGATCACATGGCCATCAGTCTCGCTTGTTTTCGAGCCAACACCTTTTCTCTCATCGCGGCAATAGCCATCGAAAGCAATCTGGCCAAATGGCCGGCATTTATCATATCGTTCCTTCGCCTTCGGCGTCGACGCCGGACGCGATACGCGAGGGATGCTTTGACAGCGCCAGATGCCAGCGAGTTTCCGGTCGTCATCCTCTGCGGCGGCGAAGGCACCCGCTTCGGCCAGGCGACCCAGAACATGCCGAAACCGCTGCTGGAAATCGGACCCGAACCGATGCTCGTCCACATCATGCGGATCTATGCCCGCCAGGGCTTCAAGCGCTTCATCCTGTGCCTCGGCTACCGCGGGGCGATGATCAAGGACTACTTCCTGCAGCGCGACATCCGCGAAAGCGACATGCGGCTCGACCTGGGGCGCGGCACCCAGACCTTCCTGGGCGGCGCCGACCGCCTCGACTGGGACATCACCTTCGCCGAGACCGGCGGCAAGAGCCAGACCGGCGCCCGCGTGCATCGCGTCTCCTCCTATATCGATACGCCCGCCTTCTTCCTGACCTATGGCGACGGCCTCGCCGACATCGATCTCGCCGCGTTGGTGCGCTTCCACCAGGCGCACCAACGCATCGGCACGGTGACCGGCGTGCGGGCGCGATCGCAGTTCGGCGAGATGAAGCTCGACGGCGATACCGTTCGCGCCTTCATCGAGAAGCCGCAGGTGTCGGCGATGATCAATGGCGGCTTCTTCCTGCTGCAGCGCGAGTTCCTCGACTACGTGAGCGGCGATCCGAACTGCATCCTCGAGCGGGAGCCGCTGCAGAGCCTCGCGGCGGCCGGCGAGCTGAAAGTCTACGAGCATGGCGGCTTCTGGCAGTGCATGGATACGTTCAAGGATTTCCGCGCCCTGAACGAGCTGTTCGACCAGGGTGACGCACCCTGGATACGCGGCCTTCCGGATGCCGCCACGTGAGCGTGCTGGTCACCGGCGCCGCCGGTTTCATCGGCTGCTGGCTGACCCGCGCCCTGGCAGCCGACGGCATGGAGGTCATCGCGCAGATGCGCCGCGAGCCGTCCAGCCTGTTCCGTGAACTCTCGCTGGACCGGCATCCGCGTATCGAGATCGTCGGCGATGCGGATATCGCGGCGGTCGTCCGCGACCGCCGGCCGGCCGCGATCTATCACCTCGCCGGGATGAGCCAGATCGGCGAGGCGCTGCGCAAGCCGCATCTCGCCTTCGAGGCCAATGCGAGGGCGACATGGCTTCTGCTGGAAGCGCTGCGCGATCTCGCGCCGCCCGCCCCGACGATCCTCGCATCGACCGACAGCATCTACGGCGAGACGGGGGGGCGGGCCGCGTCGGAGGAACATCCGACGCAGGCCCTCGGGCCTTACGAGGCGTCGAAGCTGATGGCCGACATCGCGGCGCGGAGCTACGCCGCGCAGTTCGGGCTGCCGATCGTCGTGGCGCGTCTCGGCAACGTCTACGGGCCGGGCGACGAAAATGCGGCGCGCCTGGTGCCGAGCCTTCTGCGGGCCGTCCGGTCGGGCCGGGCGCCGCAACTGCGCGGCGGCGGCCGCGCCGTGCGCAGCCTCCTCCATGTCGTGGATTGCGTCGCGGCCCTTCGCCTGCTGGCCGCCAATGCGGACAGGCAAGGCGTTCGCGGCGAAGCCTTCAATGTCTCGGGGGAGCCGGCAATGGCCATCTCCGGCATCGCGCGGCTGGTCCTCGACGCGGCCGGACTGGAGAACGTCCAGCCCGACATCTCCGACGACGCGCCCGGCGAAACCTCGGTGAAGGTCTCGAGCTCCGAAAAGCTCGTGCGCCGGCTCGGGTGGAGGCCGACCATCCCCTTGCTGGAAGGCGTCGAAGCGATCGTCGCAAAAATCCGTCCGGAGCCGACATGACGGGGACCATCGACAGCCTGTTTCGCGGCCGGTCGGTGTTCGTCACCGGCCACACCGGCTTCAAGGGCTCCTGGCTCTCGCTTTGGCTGGGCGAACTCGGCGCGCGGGTTCACGGATACAGCGACGGCATCCCGACCCGGCCGAGTGCGTTCGAAATGCTCGGCATCGCCCAATCGCTCGCCGGCGACGCGCGCGGCGACATCGCCGATCCCGGCGCCGTGGCGGCCGCCGTCGCCAGGGCGTCGCCGTCGGTGATCTTCCATCTCGCCGCGCAGCCGATCGTCCGGGAAGGTTTCCGCAGCCCCTACGCCACCTTCGCGGCGAACGTGATGGGCACCGTCGCCGTCCTCGAGGCAGCCCGGCAGACCGCCTCGGTCGAAGCCGTCGTCGTGGTGACCAGCGACAAGGTCTACGACAACACCGGCTCGCCATGGGGCTTCCGGGAGACAGACCCGCTCGGCGGCCACGAGCCCTACGGCGCCAGCAAGGCGGCCGCCGAGATCGTGGCGATGGCCTATCGCTCGGCCGGCTTCCACGCCGCCGCGCGGTCGCCCAACCGGCCGGCGATCGCCACGGCGCGCGCCGGGAATGTCATCGGCGGCGGCGACTGGGCGGCCGACCGGCTCATCCCGGACCTGGTGCGCGCCATCGCCGAGGGCCGCGACCAGCCGATCCGGCAGCCGCGCTCGACCCGACCATGGCAGCACGTCCTGGAGCCGCTGGGAGGCTATCTGTGCCTGGCCGCAGCACTGCTCGACGCCGCGCGGCCTCCGCCCGCCGCCGTCAACTTCGGCCCCAGCGATCCCGTCGTGCCGGACGTGGAAACCATCGCCACGGCGTTCCTCGACATACTGAAGCCGCCGCGGACCAGGCTGCTGATCGACGAGGCGGGAGCCGCCGGCGAGGCTCGCACGCTGCACGTCGATTCCAGCCTGGCGCTCGGGGCGCTGTCCTGGCGTTCATGCTGGAGCGTTGCGCAGGCGGTGGCGGAGACCGCGAACTGGTATCGCGCCTATCTCGAGGGCGGCAACGACCTGCGTGGCCTGGCGATCGAACAACTCGCCGCCTATCGCCGGGCGAGCCCCGTCACATCGCTAAAGCCCTGATTGCGCACCCGCCTCAGGCTGCCGTGCTGAACCAGCCCCGACGCGCGCCGTTGCGCAACACCGCGACGGGATAGGCGCCGGCGTCCGACAGGTCGTTGAGACTTGCCGTGAAATGGTCCATTCGCGTCACGTCCGAGCGGGTCACCAGAACGACATCGGGAACGGCGGCGAGCAGCAGGCCCGTGTCGCCGGATCCGGTCAGGCCGCGTCCATCGACGAGCACCAGCCCATATTTCGCCAGCGCGGCCTCGATCAGGCCGGCGACGGCTCCCGATGCGACGAGCTCCGACATCGGCGTCGGTGCCGTACCCACCGGAAGCACATCGATGCCGTCGGCCAGAGCAGCGACCAGACCGTGGACGCCGGACGGATCGTGCTTGAGGTCCCGCAGGCCGCTCCTGCCGGCCGCGCCGGCCAGCCGCGTGAGTTCCGGCCGCGCAAAATTTGCGTCGACCAGCAGGCATTTCTCCAGCTCCCTCCGCGCGGCGGCGCGCGCCAGGGCGATGGCGATCGTCGTGGCGCCTTCCCCGCCGGCGCAGCCCGTCACCAGCAGCGTGCGTGTTTCGGTGTTGCGGCGGATGTCCGCCAGCAGCCGCGCCGCCTCGTCGTGCAGCAGGGTCGAACGGTCGAGCGGGGTCATCGGCGGTCTCCCCGGCTGGCCACGGCGCGGACGATGGTGGCGCCGCCGACATGCTGCAGGATATCGCGGTTGTTGCGGATGCGCGGACGCAGCGCATCGAGCAGCAGAATGACGCTGCACGCCGCGACGACGGACAGCGCGAGCGCCAGCAGCAGCAGGCGGACGGTGCGCGGCGATGCCGGCATCACGCCTGCCTCCGGGGCGGCGATGACCGCAACGTTGGAGATCTGCGCGGCGGCGATCTGCTCGGCAATACGCGCCTCGTCGCTGCCCTGCTGGAACCTCTGCCGCGTCAGGCGCAGCCGCTCGACATCGCGCGCCTTGCGGGTCAACGCCAGCGAAGCCTCCTCGAGCGACTTCAACTCGCCTTCCACCGCGGCGACATCGCGCCGCAGGCCGTCCATCCTGGCCGTCGTGGCGGCAAGCAGCATGTCGGCCTCGCCGCGGTCTTTCGCCAGGGCGCCGCGCAGCGGATTGGCCTGGGTGACGTCCTCGCCGGCCATCCGCGCCGGCTGACCCGACAGATAGACGTCGAGGTCCCTGATCTGTTCGGAAAGCCCTTCGACCAGCGGCGACCGGCTGCCGGCGCGCCGGCTTTCGGCCTGAACCTGCAGCTTCAGGTCGTACTGCTTGAGTTCCAGAGCCTCGCGCAGCGTGTTGGGCTGCTGCGAGGTCGACGAGGCGATCCATTCCGGCTGGGCCGCCATCTGCCGGTCGATTTCGGCGATGCGGGTCCGGGTGACGCTCAAGGTCGAGACAGCCTCCCGCAGCTCGCGAAGCAGCGCCTCGCGCCGCTGCACCGCCAGGCCGCGCTGATCCTCGACCGACCAGGCGGCGAGACGCTGCCTGTCGGCGCTGTAGCTGTCCTCCGCCTCGGCGAGGGAGCGGTCGATGCGCTCCAGCTCGCCGGAGAAGAACGTCGAGATCTGCGAATCCGTATAGATACTCTCGCGCTTGGCGAGATAGGCGCCGATGAAGCGCCGCAGCACCTCCTCGCCGAGGCGCGGATCGGGATAGGCCAGCTTGAGCTCGATCACGTCGGAGCGGGAGACATGCTCGACCGAAAGATAGAGCTGCAGGGCGGCGATGACGCGATCCAGCCTGCTCAGCTCCGGCAGGATGCCCAGGCTGACCAGCACCGCCCTCGCCTGCTCCTTGACGAGCGTCACCGAGTGCTTGAGCAGCCTCTTCGCCCGCTGGAAGAAGGTGACCGCCTCGTCCTCGCCGTAGAAGAAGTCCTCGCCGAGATCCTCCACGACCCTGCGCAGGATCTGCGGATCCTTCATGATCTGGACTTCGGCGGTGATGTCCTCCAGCCGTTTCGAGATCGGGATGACCTGCTGGGAGCTTTGCGTGGACACCGTCGGAGGCGCCGAAAGTTCGTTGCCGAAGCGAACCATCAACTGCGCGCCCACCTCGTAGGTCGGATCGGTGAACATCAGATAGCCGATGGTCGCGGCCACGGCGACGATCGGGGCGGCGGCGATCCAGCGCCAGCCATGGGCGAGCGCGCTCAGCAGCCGCAGCAGGTCCGGCGGGCTCCAGACGATCTTCGGGATGGCCGCTTCCGCCGGCGACCGTGGCCGCGGCTTCATCTCCGTCGTCCTGTCGGCTTCCGGGCTGTGAAAATTCATCGCGCCGCCGCCTCCGTCCCCGCCAGGTCGGGGCAGCCGCTTCGCGTGCGGCCGACCATCAGCAGGTCGCCGGGCTTCAGAGGGGTAAGCAGGTCCGCGCCGAAGACCTGGGGGGTGGCCGCGGCATCCTCTCTCAGGATCGTGTATCGGCAAGGTTCGCTGGAGCCCGCCGTCTCCAGCGGCGACGCCCCGGCCGCCTCCAGCGACCGCGATATCGCTTCGATCGCCGTCCTGGCGTCCAGGATCTCGAACTGGACGCCGGCAAATTCCGCGAGCAGCTCCAGCCGAAGCTGCAGGTCGAGCGCCGTGCCCTCCTCGGCGAGCACGACCTGCCGGGTTCTGGCCTGGGCGAGCGAGGCGGCCGATTGGCCGACCCGGCCCTCTATGTCGGCATAGTCGCGCCGCAGCTCCGAAATCCGGTTCGCCGTTATGGCGCCTTTGGCAAACATCGGCTCCAGCCGGTCCAGATCGATGCGAACAAGCTCAAGCTGCACCCGCAGCGACTTCGACACGGCCTGCTGGGCGGTGATGTCCTCGCTGTTGATGCGGCTGGACGCGTCGACGCGCCGCATCGAAAGCGCGCGGTTCTCGATGCGCGCCGCAAGCGTTCGCTTCTCGGTGTCGACAAGCGCAGAGGCATCCCCCGGCCCGATGAGCTCGCCGATCTCGGCCGGCGGCTCGCCGAACGGGGTCGCACCCATCTCGGCACGGAGCCGCGTCTCCTTGACCAGCGCGCGGGCCAGACGGCCCTTGGCACCGACGAGCCGCTCCTTCTCCTGGTTGATCTGCAGCTCGATCGACAGGTCCTCGTTGGATCGCCGGCCCTGTCCGCCGGCGAGCGCCAGCGCATGGGCGACGCGCATGCCGACCTTGTACGGCACGTCGCCCGGCTTCGAGACGTTGCCGCCGACGACCACCGGACGGTAGGAATCGATCGTCAGCGCGACGGACACATCGGCAAGGCCGAGCCGGCGTTCGATGAGGCCCCGCACCTCGGCTCGCGCCTGGTCGAGGTCGTGCAGGCCCGAAACCGTGCCGAGCCCGGGAATGACCAGCACACCGCCGGGCGCGATCTCATAGACATCGGAGAGCTCGGGCTGGCCGACGATCTTGAGCTTGAGGCGGTCGCCTTCGCCGATGGCGACGGGATCGCGCACCTGCGCCGCAAGCATTCCGCCGCCGAAGCAGAGCATGATCCCGAGAGCACATGCGAGAAGACGCAACACGGCGTTCAAGACGTCCCCTTCGAGCCTGCGCCATTGCTGGCTCGGCAGCAACATTCAGGCGCTCTGCTACCGTCACCCAACTCTTGTCCGGATTATCATCTGGGTCAAGACATTGGTGCAACGCAGCAATAGCCGGATCGCATTTCATCGACGTTAAACTTAACTTCGGGGCAAGTCGACGAGAGGCGGCGGCAAGAGCTCAGGTGCAAGCCGGCGAATTGCCGCCGCCGCCGCACGTGACGAAAACATGATGGAGCATGCCAAAACTCTTGATCGCGGCGCACAATCGTTGGAACACTGCGCGGCAATTCTTCATTGGGGCAACGCTTGAACGCCCGACCCTATGTGATCGCCCTTGGGACGCGCTGGGCAGGCTTCGTCGGTCTAGCGGCAGGCGCCGCCGCGATCCTGGCCGCCGGTCCGCTCAAGGGGCTGATGGCGCTCATCGGCCTCGTCGTGGTGGTGGTCAGCGTCGCCGACCCGATGATCGGCCTGGTCGGCGTGATGTTCGCCAACACCTCGCTGCAGGTGATCGGCAGTTCCCACATCATCGGCCTGCCCGCCAGCCTGTCGAAGATCTACGGCGCCATAGCGCTCGCGGCAGTCGTCGCGCACGTCCTCTTCGCCGGCTGGAGGCCCACCTCCTCGCCAATCTACAGACCGATCCTGCTGTTCGTCATCCTGGTCGTCGCCTGGGACCTTGTGGTGCAGTACCCGGAGACCGAATTCCTCGAAGGGACGGGGCGGCTGCTGCTGACGATCCTGCTGACGGCGCTCGTCGCGACGATCGCCGGCCAGTCGCAGAGACGTCTCGACCTGGCGGTCCTGGCGCTGTCGGCCGCCATGGCGCTGACCGGCATCATCGGCTTGATGGAGCATTTCCTGCCGTCTCTCGCCATCGAATCGGACGATCCGCGCCTGGCGCTCGGAACCCTCGGCGGCGTCATCGACAGCGAGTCGCTCGACGGCGTCATCATCAAGCGCATCTCGGGAGGCATCGGCGACGCCAACTGGCTTTCCTATTCGATCGCGATGTCGCTGCCGCTCCTGCTCTACGCCTGGCATCGATGGACCGGTTTCTGGATGCGCAGCCTGCTTGCGGCATTCGGCGCGCTGCAGATGATCGCACTGACGCTCAGCTACACCCGAACCGGCTTCCTCGGTCTCGGCGTCGCGGTCGTCTACCTGCTGCTGCGCGGCGTCCTGCCGCTGCGGCCGATGCTCGCCGCCGCGGTGGCGGCGATGGTCGGGCTGCTCATCTACCTGCCGCCCGGCTTCGTCGACCGCATGTTCTCGCAGCGCTATCTGAGCGAGGGCAGCACGCCGCTTCGCGCCCTGTTCGTTCGCCAGGCGACCGAGATCTGGTTGACGAACCCGCTTTTCGGACACGGCTACAAGGGCTTCGGCTTCCAGTTCCACGACGCCATGCGCGAGAAGCTGCCCGACGACATCCGGCTTCATGCCTGGGCGGAGGACATGGAGCAGGCGGTCCTCGAAGGGCGCGAACTGATCTCCAACATCGGCGCCCACAATCTCGAACTGGAAATTCTGGTCGAATACGGGCTGGTCGGCTTCGTGCTGTTCGCGGCAATTTTCGTGGCGTCGTTCCGCGAATTGTGGCGCACCGAGAAGACCGGACCGCCGCATCTGCAGCTCTTGGCCATCACCATCGAGGCAGGACTGATCGCCTTCCTCGTCTGCAGCCTGTTCGGGCACACCAAATACCTCAAATTCCTCTGGCTGCTGTTCGGGCTGGTGATGGCGGCGCGGCGCGTGTCGTCGGCCGGCGACAGCGGGGTCAGGACACTTCTCGAAAGCCGCGGGCGCGAATGACGCCCGGCAGCTCCGCTCGCCATGTCCTCTATGTGCAGCCCAATTCCGAAATCGGCGGCTCGGACATCGCACTGGCGCGCACCATCGAGGCCATGCGCACCATCGGCCAGCGGAGCTCCGTCGTGCTGCCGGCCGACGGGCCGCTGGTGGCGCGGCTGCGGGCGGCCGGGGCCGAGGTCCACTTTCTGCCGATGCGGCAGCTCCGCACCCTGCCCTCGCCCGGCTACCAGCTCGGCTACGCCTTGCGCTTCCTTCCGACCGTCTGGCGGCTGGCAGGGCTGATGCGGCGGGTCGAACCCGACATCGTCCATTCCAACTCGCTGTTCTGCCTCTACGGAGCCTTTGCGGCAAAACTCGCCGGCGTCCGGCACGTCTGGCACGTGAGGGAAATGGCACCTTCCCTGCCGCTGCTGACCCGAACTTACGCCGCGATGGTCCGGGCGCTGTCGCACGTCATCCTCGCCATGTCGGATGCCTGCGTCGACGCGCTGTATGCGCGATGGCCGAAAACCACGATCGTCATGCCCGACGCGCTCGACGCGGAGGATTTTCGCAGCGCGCTCCACCCCGGGCGCCTGCGCTCCGATCTCGGCATCGCCGCCGACACGCCGATCGTCGGCTTTGCGGCGCGGCTCGATCCCTGGAAGGGATGCCACGTCTTCCTGGAGGCCTGCGCCCGCGTCGCCCGCACCCAACGCGACGTCGTCTTCGTGGTCAGCGGCGGTCCGCCGCAAGGGCTGGAGCGCTACGCCGAACAGTTGAAGACGCAGGCTGCCGCTCTCGGCCTTGCCGACCGCCTGCGCTTCCTCGGCTGGCGCTATCGCATGCAGGACATGGCCGACGTGATGGATGGCTTCGACATCTTCTGCCACACCTCGATCCAGCCGGAGCCGTTCGGGCTGGTGCTGCTCGAAGCGATGGCGGTGGGGACGCCGGTCCTGTCGGTCGCCGCCGGCGGTCCGCTCGCCATCATCGAGGACGGCGTCTCCGGCCGGCTGCTTGCGCCGGGCGACCCTGCCGCGCTGGCCGGTGCGATCACGGCCCTGCTCGACGATCCCGATGCCGCGGCGCGCATGGGGGACGCCGGCCGCCGGCGTCAGGAGCTGGAGTTTTCCGTGCCGCGCTTCATCGCGCGCCTTTCGGCGGTCTACGATCGCGCCCTCGACGAAGCTCGATAGTCCTGCGCGCGCAGTCGGTCATCGCGGCGGCAAGGGCGGCTGTCGTGTGATGCGTCTCGTAGCGCTGCCGCGCGGCTTCGCCCATCCGCCGGCGCAGGTCCCCGTCCGCCAGCAGCGAGGCGATCGCCGCGCGCAGCGCCACAACGTCGTCGACCGGGACGACCCGCCCCGAAACGCCGTCGCTGATGACCACCGGCATGTCGCCGGCCGAGCTGACGACCAGCGCCTTGCCCTGCGCCATGCCTTCGAGGCAGGTGAGCGGCAGGCTTTCCTTGCGCGACGGCACGACGACGATGTCGCTGGCACCGACCCAATCCGCGGGTGTCGAGACCAGGCCGGTGAAGGTCACGCGCCCGGCGATGCCCGCATCGGCCGCCCGACGGCGCAGCTCGTCGGATGTTTCGCCGACCCCGACGATCACCGCATGCCATCGGGCATCATGTGCCAGACCCGCCAGCGCATCGATGAACAGGTCCTGCCCCTTGCCGCGATGCAGCCGGCCGAGCACGGTGGCGACGACCTTGTCCGGCGGCAGGCCGAGCTCCGCACGCGAGGCGCGTCCGGGCCGCGACGACACGGCGTTCCAGGCGACCGACGTCGAACGCGCGCCGGCATCGCGGACTTCGCGCAAGGTCGCGTTGGAACCGACGAGCACGTGATCGGCAAACCTCACCAGATTGCGATCGACGGCTTCGTAGAGCCTGTGGATGCCGGAGTGGGTCGGTCCGAGCCAGCCGTGGATGTGGCAAAGCCAGGGCGTGCCGCTGAACGGCCGGACCAGCGCCGCGAGCAGGTTGGCGCGCATGTCGTGGGTGTGGATGAGGTCGATCCGCTCGCGCCGCAGCAGGCGCGCCAGCCGCAGCGCCGCCAGCGGTGCCGCCGCCACCCCAGACCATGCGAGGCGCCGCAGGGCAACCGCTCCGTCCGCCGTCAGCCGCCGTTCCAGGTCGGGGTCCGGCTCTGCGCACACCACAACCATCAGCGGATCGACCGAGGGATCGCCGGCGAGCTCGGGCATGACGCTGCCCAGCATCGATTCGATGCCGCCGATCGCGCCGTAGCGGCTCTTGAGATGCGCGACCCTCAACCCGCGGCGATCCTCACATCCGCCCGGGCCGGCCGCAGCGCATGCAGGGCCACGCCGCACAGCACAAGGCCGGTCGTCACGCGCATGACGAGAACGGAAATCGCCGCTCCGACCGCGCCGTGCTCAGGGATCAGGATCGACCCGGCGAGCAGCACCAGCACGCCCTGCAGAGCGCAGACGAGCAGCGTGGCGCGCGGCTGCGTCATGACGACGAACGAAAGCGCCACCGGCACCACCGCCACCCAGAACATGGCGGCGACGAACAACAGCCGCAGCACCAACCCGGAGTCGCGATAGGCCGGGCCGATCGTCAGTCCGATCAGAGGTTCGGCAAACAGCAGCACGACGACGGTGGCCGCGGCGGCGAGCGGGACCGTCAGCTTGCAGACCCCGACCCACAGATCGAGCAGCTTCCCCTTCGCCGCCAGGTCGGCGACGCGCGGTTGCAGGACCACCATGGCCAGCCCGACGACCATCTCGGGGACCAGAAGCAGCGGCATCAGCGCGCCATAGAGGCCGCTCTGCTCCGGGCCGCGCATGCCGCTCAGCAGCAGAAGGTCGAGCCGTTCGACGACCGCGCTCAGCATCAGCGCGGGCGCGACCCAGCGGACATAGTCTAAGGTCTTGCGCGTGGCGGCGGGCGACCAGACCCAGACGCGCCGCCGCCCGCGGTCCGACAGCGCATAGGCCGAGACGGCCGCGACCGACACCGAAGCCGCGTAGGCCATCAGGAAGGCCGACGCCGTCAGCCTGTCCGCCAGCAGCAGGCCGCCGACCGACGCCACGCGCAGGATCTGCAGCAGGCCTTCGAGCCGGAGCAGGCTGCCGAACCTTTCCCGCGACTGATAGTCGGCGAGGTAGCCGCGGTAGACGAACTCCATGGCGGCGGCGACGCCGGCAAGCAGGATCGGCGTCGACCAGCTTGCGTCGTGAAGAAGGCGATCGGCCACCGGCTTGGCCAGCAGGAGTGCGCCGGCCAGGACCACCGCCGCGAGCAGCAGCCGGATCTGCTGCGCCGCCCGCCAGGCGGCGAGCGCCTCGTCCGGATCGTCGTGCAGGGCCGGCGCGACCCGGCGCACCACATCGAGGTCGAGCGGATCGCCGAGGGCGGTCGTCACCATCTTGATGGTCGCCAGCGCCACCGCAAGGATGCCGGCCTGCGCCAGGCCGTCCGGCAACTGGCCGAGATGGCGATAGGCGGCGGTGATCGCCACGAACCACAGCGCCAGATAGACGATGCGCACCGCCGTGACGATCAGGGTGCGGCCGAGAAGCGCGCTCATGGCCCGACCGGTTCCGCGAACTGCGCGACGGCGGCGCGGCGCCTGCGGGCGCGCAACTGCCGGATGATGGCAGGCGGCATCATGGCGGCGGCGAAGCGCAGCCAGGCGGCCGGCCTGCGCAGCACCCTGGGTTCGGAGCGCACCACCTGCATCGCTTTGGCGATGGTCCGGCCAAGGCCGGCGCCGAGCCGCGTCATGTGCAGCGTATCGAAGGCCTGGCAGGCGACGGCGGAGCGGGCCTCGCCCTTGCGATGCCCGAACGCCCTCGCCTCCGGCCAGCCGAACGCCTCGTCCAGACCCGAAAGATGGTCGTCGAACATCTTTCCGTCCGCATAGAGCTCGAAGGACAGGCTGCTTTCGCGCACGCGGTATCGGACGAGCGGCTCGTCGATGAAGAGCACGTCGCCGGCGAGGCAGAGCTTCAGGAACAGCCAGGTGTCGGAGATCATCCCCCAGCGCTCGTCCATCGCGCCGAGCAGCTTGACCGGCTGCGTGCGGGAAAACACCGTGGAATAGCAGAAACCTTCCGTGAAGGTCCGCACGAAGGCGTCCTGGCTGTCGGAGCGGGTCGGCCAGCGCGCCTCCATGCGGCCGATCGGCGTGCCGTCATCGTTGATCCAGACGGCGCGTCCATGCACCATCGCGGCCGAGCGGTCGCGGTCGAGCAGCGCCGCCGCGGTCGCGACGAAGCGCGGATCGAGCACATCGTCTGATCCGAGCTGCATGAAATAGTCGCCGCGCGCCGCCCGTATGCCGCGCGTCATGTTGCCGGCAAAGCCGACATTCTCGCCGCAGCGCACATAGGACAGCCGCGGATCGTCATATCGCGCCATCACCGATGCGGTGTCGTCGGTGGAGGCGTTGTCGAACACCAGCACTTCGATGTCGGTCTCGGTCTGGGCCAGCGCGCTGTCGACCGCCTCCGCCAGCCAGCGGGCCGAATTGTAGGTAGGGATGACAATCGAGACGCGCGGCGTATTGTTCATGCGGATCCTCCGCGCGGCGCGCGACGGCGATCGGCCGCGACGATCCCGGCAGGCGCCTTCGCGCCTCGCCTGCCAAGCAAGGATGTGCCTGACGCATGACGATGGCAAGGCTGGTCAAGGCACTCGATCTGGCGCTGGCCCGCATGCCGGCGATCAGTCGGGGACCTGACTTGGTCATCCTCGGCTTCCACAGCGTCCTCGACGGCATGGACGACCTGCGCGGCCAGACCCTCGACCCGTTTCAGCCCCTCACCCTGGCAGACCTGGAAACGACGGTCTCGCTGCTTCGCGCGCGCGGCTTCGGCTTCGTCAACGGCCGGCATGTCGATCGTCCGGAGACGGTCCGGCGCGCCGCATGGCTGACCTTCGATGACGGCTATGCCAACAATCTCAAGGCCGTCCCGCTGCTCGAACGGCTGCGGGTCCCGTTCACGGTCTTCGTCTCGACGGGATATGTCGAGAGCGGCGAGGCCTATTGGTGGGACGTGCTGCATCGCGAAAGCCGGCGGCGCAATGTCCCGGCCGGCGAGGCCGTGCGCCGCCGCGAGGCGCTGAAGCAGCTTGAGCCGGCCGCGATCCGCGGCGAACTCGTCGCGGCGTTCGGCGAGGCGTCGCTGCGTCCCGAGGGCGAGCTGGATCGGCCGATGACGCCCGCCGAGACCGTCGCACTCTCGCGTCATCCGCTCGCGGAAATCGGCAACCATACCCATTCGCACGCGATCCTGCCGGTGGTCGCTCCGGCGGCGCGGCGCGAGGAGATCACGCGCTGCCAGTCCTATCTGGCGCGCCTGACCGGCGCGCCGCCGATTTCGATCGCCTATCCGAACGGCGGGTTCGATCCGGAAAGCGTGGCGGCCTGCGCGTCCGCCGGCCTGCGCAACGGCGTCACCTGCCTGCCGGGTCGCATCGCGCCCTGGCCGGTCGACGACGCGCAGAGCCGCTTGACCCTGGCGCGGTCCGTCACCTTGCAGCATGGCCGCATCGAGCGCGAACTGAACCTTTCGATCTCGCCGCTTCGGATCGCATCGCTTCTCGCCGAGCGCGACCGGATCCGCTGCCTCAGGCCACCCGCGCATCGTCGGTGAGCCTGGCGACCTGCCGCGACGGGGACACGTAACCGTCCAGCTCGCTCTCTGGACGGGCGAGGATCCGCTGGTCGTCGCCGAGCCAGAGAATGGGCTTGCCGGCCGAGCGCGGCGGCTCGTCGAAATACAGATCGGTGTTTGCCCGATACCAATCGACGATCGCCGCAAGCTCGTTTTCGAGCAGCCGCGTCGGGCGCCAGCCGAGGGCCGTGATCTTCTCGCCGACGACCCCGTAGCGGCTGTCGTTGTGGGGGCGGTCCGGCCCGAAGCCGGCGAGATGGTCGCGCGATATTCCGATCACCCCGGCCACCAGGTCGACCACTTCCACAACCGAATATTCGCGCAGGGCCGGAATGTTGTAGATCCTGCCGCGTTCGCCGCGCGAGATCAGCGTCGTCACGGCCGAACAGAAATCGTCGACATGCAGGAAGGCGCGGCGCGCCGAACCGTCGCCGTGGATCTGGAACTTCCTGCCGCGCAGCGCGTCGCAGATCAGCTTGGGGATCAGCTTCTCCGGATACTGGCGCGTGCCGAAGATGTTGTTGGCGCGCGAAACCAGGGTCGGCAGGCCGTAGGATTTGGCGTAGCAGTGGACGAACATCTCGGCGCTGGCCTTCGACGCCGCATAGGGGTTGGTCGGATTGAGCGCGTCCTCGTCGGTGAACAGGCGGTCGGCGGATCCGCCGTAGACCTCGTCGGTGCTGACGTGGAAGAACAGGCCGACGCCGTTGTCGATGGCCGCCTGCAGCATCGTGACGGTGCCGGTGACGTTGCTGTCGATGAACGGCGCGGCGTTGCGGTAGGAGTTGTCGACATGCGACTCGGCCGCGGCATGGACGACCAGGTCCACGCCCTTCAAGGCGCCGCGCATCAGCGCCGCGTCGCAGATGCACCCTTCGACGAGACGAACCTGGCCCGACCGGAGCACGCCGGTCAGATATGCAAGTCGGGAGGCGTAGCCGATCTTGTCGACCACGATGATCTCAGAATTGGGATATTGTTCGCAAAAATGTTCCGTCAGGTGCGAAGCAACAAATCCTGCTCCGCCGGTAATGCAGATGCGATTCATAACACTCAACTCCAAAAGCCAGGCCTGGTTCACTTTCGCAAAGTAGCTTCAGTCAGAATTCCTGCCGCCCCAGACTTCCGGTCTCTTGAAATTTATTCACACGCAGCGACGGTACATTGCCCCTTCCCCGCCATTGGCGCCGGACGAGCGCCGCCAAGACGAGTTGTCCTTGTGTCAACCCCTTTGAGAAAGTTAACAAAAAATTAATACACCGAACCGCGCCGTCGATCAATCTGACAGATCTCAAAAATCAGAACGGTTGTATCCGATTGCGGGAAATTTTCTTGACTTAACTCAGAGTTGCAGGATTGCATCCGTGCGCGCATGCACGCGCCACGCCAATCGAGGCTCGTCCGGCCCGCCGCCGGCCTTTGAGATGTCCATTCCGGCCATTTCAGGAGGCTGGCAGAAAGGTCCCGGGATCGCGCTCGAACTCGATCTGCGCGCGTTCGTACTCGCCCAGGTTGCCGATATCGATCCAGACGAACTTCTCGCGATAGCCCATGACGCGGCGCCGGGCCGCGATCAGCTTGAGAACGAGCGAAGGCGCATCGAGATACACGCCCGGCTCGATCAGCCGCAGCACCGCCGGCGAGTAAACATAGACGCCCATCGAGGCCGAATATGTCTTCGTCGGCTTCTCGTCATAGCCGACGATGCGGTTGTCGCCGTCGACGTCGAGCACGCCGAGCTGGATCTGCACAGCCGTCTCGACGACGCCGACCGTCAGATCCGCATCGCTCGACAGGTGGCGCCGCATCATGTCCGAAAAGCTCACCGTCGACAGGATGTCGCCGTTCATCACCAGGAACGGCTCGTCCAGCCCGGAGATCGTGCCGATGGCGCCGGCCGTGCCGAGCGGCTCGTGTTCGATATGATAGCGGATCTTCAGCCGGCGCGAGATCGGCGACTGCTCGAGATAGGTCTGGATCAGCGCTCCGAGATAGCCGATGGCGATCACCACCTCGGTGACGCCATGGTGGACGAGTTGCCGGAGGATGATCTCGAGCACCGGAAGTTCGCCGATCGGCATCAGCGGCTTGGGCAGGATCGAGGTGTAGGGACGGAGCCGGGTGCCCTTGCCTCCGGCAAGTATCACAGCTTTCATGGGATCCTCCCGCTAGAGGCTGTTATGATCTCTGGATTGGATTTGACGTGAGCGAATTCGGCCGAGAAGCAGGAGCGCGAGGACGCAAACCTTTCGGTTTGCTACGAGGCGCGACGCCCTCATTGGCCGAATTCGCCACGCCCGCCGGGTGGCGTGAAAACCGCCCGGCTGCAGTGGCGCTTCGCTTGCCGACACGGAAAGTATCGGCTGCGCTCGCTTCGCGCATCCCGGCAGTTTTGACGCCATCAAATCTCAATCCGGAGTTCATAACAGCCTCTAGGTTTCAGATCTGATAGCCTTCCGTGAAGAAGGCGATGTTGCCGCGCACCCAGGCGGCCGTCCGCTCGATCCCCTCTTCCAGGGACACTTTCGGCTTCCACCCCAGCGTCCTTGCGGCGCGCGAAGGATCGGCGATGAGGCGCATCACCTCGCTCTTGCCGGGGCGCATCCGCCCCGGATCGGACACGATCTCCGGCGTCTTGCCGAGCACACGGCAGATCGTCTCGCACAGTTGCCCGATGCTGATCTCCACGCCGGTGCCGAGCTGCAGGACGGAGCCCACCGCCTCGGGAACCCGGGCGATCCGCATGGCCCCGTCGACGGTGTCGCCGACATAGACCAGGTCGCGCGTCGGCGAGAGCGAGCCGAGACGGATCGTGTCGGAGCGCAGCGCCTGGGAGATGATCGTCGGGATGATCGCCCTCGCCGGCTGGCGGGGCCCGTAGGTGTTGAACGGCCGGCAGATCGCCACGGGCGTCCCGAAGGCGCGGAAATAGCTGAGCGCCAACTGGTCCGCACCGATCTTGCTGGCCGAATAGGGCGACTGCCCCTGCAGCGGGTGGTCCTCGTCGATGGGCACCTTCAGCGCCGTGCCGTAAACCTCGCTGGTCGAGAAGACGACGAGCTTCGAGACCGCATGGCGGCGGCAGGCTTCGAGCACGTTCAGCGTGCCGTTGACGTTGGTCTGCACGACGTCGACGGGGTGGACGTAGGAATAGGGGATGCCGATATGCGCAGCGAGATGAAAGACGACGTCGTTGCCCTCCACGGCCGCGTCGACGGCGGAGGGATCCTTGAGATCGCCCATGATGAAGCGGATCGACCCGCGCAGCGCCGGATCCATGAAGTCGACGGCTCCGCCAATGCCGCGCGATGCGTAGCGCGTGAAGACGGTGACGCTGGCGCCCGCCGCGACCAGCGCTTCGCTCAGATGGCTTCCGATGAAGCCGGCGCCGCCGGTCACCAGGACGCGACTGCCGTTCCAGAGGGTCATTGTCCCGCCTTTCGCCCCGGTCGACGCGCAAGCCGGTCCCGCAGCTCCTCGACCATCCGCGCCACCGCGTCCTCGATCGCGATGGCCGGCCGCCAGCCCGTGTGCGCCTCGATCAGGCCGATGTCGGCATAGCTCACCGACACCGTCTGCGCGCCGGAGCGGGGCGGCCGCGGCTGCCATCGCAATCCACCTTCCAGCGATCCCGAGACGATTTCAAGAACCCGGCCGATGGTCGTCGGGCGGCCGCTGCCGATGTTGTAGCTCGCCAGCCGCCGCCCGCGCAGCGCGATCGCCTCCACCGCCGCCGCCGCGTCGCTTATGTCGAGGAAATCGCGCTGCGCCCGGACGTCGCCCACGGCGATCACCTGGCCGGGATTGCGCAGCGCCGCGTTTGCGAAGGTCGCCGGAACCAGATGCTCGGACTGGTCGGCGCCGATGAGGTTGAACGGCACGGCCGCCACGACATCCAGCCCGTGTTTCCGCGCGGCTGCCAAGGCGGCGATCAGGGCCGCCGCCTTCGACGCGCCGTAGCAGCCGACCGGCTGCAGCGGATCGTCCTCGCGCGTGCCGCGGCCGGCGGGCGTCGCCGCGCCATATTGCGCCGCCGAGCCGATCACCACCAGGCGCGCGCCGGGTGCGGCCTGCCGGGTCGCCTCGACGACCCGCGTCGTCAGGCCGAGATTTGCGTCGAAAAGCGACCAATCGTCTTCCTCCGCGCCTCCCGGCACGCGGCCCGCCGCATGGATGACGGCGTCAGGCCGGAAGGCCGCCATCGTTTCCGCGAGCTGCGCGCGATCCGAAAAGTCGACGCCGGCCGCCGGGACGCCGTCAGCGCACGGCTGCCGCGATGCGCTGCGATACAGCGCCAGCACCTCGCTGCCGCCATCCGCGAAACGCCGGGCAACGGCACGACCGACAAATCCGGTCGCTCCCGTCACCACGACCCTTCGAAGCGGGGAACTCATGCCTGCAACGCAAAACTCGGCGAAAGACGTTCAGATGTGGCGTTTCGGATGGTCGCGCGAACGCCGGTCATTTGCAAGCGCCGCGCATGCCCATGTTCCGGGCACCTTTCGCACCTGCACAAAGATCCGACTTGACCGGATTTTCGATGCGGCTCTATGATCTGCCCATATCGGCCTCGCCGACCGGCATTCGCGCCCCGCTCACCGCGTCACACACGCGATGAAGTGGGGCGTTTGCGTTTCTGGAGCCCTGGTTTTGCGAAAGCAGATCGATATCGGCGTTCTTTTTTCCGAGCGGGCGGACTACGACCTTCTCTCGCTCGCCTCCCGCGCCGGCGCGCTGAGCGGCATCGAGGAGATCAACGCCGACCCGCGCCGCCCGATCCGCTTCAACGCCATCCTGCGCGATCCCGGCGGGCGGGCCGAAAGCTACGGCCTGCTCGGCGACGAGATCCTCAGGAGGAGCCGGGCGCGGCACATCATCGGCTGCACCACCTCGTCGAGCCGCAAGGAGACTATCCCGGTGCTCGAGCGCCACGGCGGCATGTTGTGGTACGCCGCGCCCTATGAAGGCTTCGAGGCGAGCGACAAGGTCGCCTATCTGCACTCCTGCCCGAACCAGCACATCGTGCCGCTGCTGCACTATGTGTTTCCGCGCTGGGGAACCGACGCCTTCCTGCTCGGGTCCAACTACGTCTGGGGCTGGGAGGTCAACCGCGTCGCCCGCGACATGGTCGGCGACTGGAACGGCCGGGTGCTGGCCGAACGCTATCTGCCGATCGGCGACCCGGACGTGGCCAGGCTGATCGCCGAGATCCGGGCCACCCGCCCGTCCTTCATCCTCAACAACCTGATCGGGCGCTCCTCCTACGAGTTCCTGAGGGCCTATGCGGAGCTTGGCCGGGAAGACCCGGCATTCCTTCCCGAGCGCTGCCCGGTGCTGAGCTGCGACCTGATGGAGCCGGAACTCGCGGCCCTCGGCGGCCTCGCCGAGGGACATCTCGTGGTCGGCCCCTATTTCGCCCGAACCGACCGACAGGGGCCGCGCTGCTCCATGGAGGCGGCCGCGCACGCCGCCGTGCTGATCCTCGCCGACCTGATCGAACGGGCCGGCACGGACGACCCCGCGGTGGTCTCCACGCTGCTCGGCACGCCGCTGTTTTCCACGCCGCTCGGGCCGATCCGCATCGATCCGCGCACCCAGCACGCCCATCTGCCGGTGCTGATCGGCCGTATCTCCGGCGACCGCTTCGAGGTCGTCTGGAAAAGCGAGGGGGCTCTGCCGCCCGATCCCTACCTCTCCCGCTACGACCCCCGCACCGCGGCGATGCCGCCGGTGCTCAAGGTGGTGTCATGAGACGAGCCCGCCCGAAGATCCCCCATCTCGGCGGTGCGCGCGCCCTGGTGCTTCACCGCGCCCATGCCGACGCGACCGCCCTGCTGCGCCAGTTGACGGCGATCGGCCTGAACGCCGAGGCGCTGTGGCCTGACCTGCCGGCCGACGCCGCGCTGGCGGATTTCCTGTTCTTCGACGTCGACATGGCCTGCGATGCGCAGATGCCCTGGGAACCCGGCGAAGCGCCCATGCCGCTGATCGCATTGATCGGTACGGAAGCGCCGGGGCGCATCGAATGGGCGCTCAAGCATCGCGCCGACGCCCATCTCGTCAGGCCGATCGGCAATGCCGGCATCTACAGCGCGATGCTGATCGCGCAGCAGAGGTTCGAGGAACGCCGCGAGCTTTCCCGCGAGATCGCATCGCTGCGCAACCAGGTGTCGGAGCGGCGGACCATCGTCCAGGCGGTGATCAAGCTCACCGAGCGCGGGCAGACCGAGGCGGAGGCATTCGCGCTGCTGCGCAGGCTGGCGATGGACGCCCAGAGCACCATGGAGGCGGAAGCGGCGCGGCTGCTGCAGGATATCGCGGGAGGCGTGGTTGAGCGATCCCGCCGCCTTTGACATGGCGATGCAGGCGGCCCAGCCGCCGGTCGAGCCGGGGGCGTGGCGCCGGCTGCTGCGCAGGCCGCTGGCGGTGCTGGGTCTCGCCATGATCGCGCTCGTGGTCGGCGGCGCGATCTTCGCGCCCTGGCTGACGCCCTACGATCCGAGCGAACAGTTCTTCGACGGACTGTCGATCGAGGGCGCGCCGCTGGGGCCGTCCGCCCAATACTGGCTGGGCACCGACCTGCTCGGCCGCGACCTGTTCACCCGCATCCTCTACGGCGCGCGCACCTCGCTGGTGATCGGCATCGCCGCCAACGGCGTCGCCTTGCTCATCGGCACGGCGGTGGGCGTCGTCGCCGGCTATTTCGGCGGGTTCCTGGGCTCGGCGCTGATGCGCTTCACCGACCTGATGATGGCCTTCCCTGCCCTGCTGCTCGCCATCTGCCTGGCCGCCATCCTCAGCCCCAGCCTGTGGATCGTCGCCATGGTCATCGCCTTCGTCTACTGGGTGCAGATCGCCCGGGTGGTCTACACCGAGACGCGGGCGCTGGCCGAGCGCGATTTCATCGCGGCGGAGCGCTCGCTCGGCGCGGGGCCGACGCGCATCCTCGTCAGGCACATCCTGCCGCATCTGGTCTCGACCATCATCGTGTGGGGGACGCTCGGCATCTCCACGACCGTGCTTCTCGAGGCGACGCTCTCCTATCTCGGCGTCGGCGTGCAGCCGCCGATGCCGTCCTGGGGCAACATCATCTTCGAGAACCAGACCTATTTCCAGGCGGCGCCCTGGCTGGTCTTCTTCCCGGGTGCTGCCATCCTGGCGCTGGCGCTGGCCTTCAATCTGGTCGGCGACGCGCTGCGCGACGTCCTCGACCCGACCGAGCGGGGACGCTGATGGCGACCTACCTGGCGCGGCGGGTGGTGCAGGCGGCGCTGATCCTGCTCGGCGTCTCGATCATCACCTTCGCGCTGCTCTACCTGCTGCCGGCGGACCCGGTGCGCCAGATCGCCGGGCGTTCGGCGACGCCGGCGACGGTGGACAACATCCGCCGCCAGCTCGGCCTCGACCAGCCCTTCTTCGTGCAGTACTGGCGCTACCTGACCAACCTGCTGCAGGGCGATCTCGGACGCTCCTACCTGCAGCGCAGCCAGGTTTCGGAGCTGATCGCCTCGCGGCTGCCGGCGACGCTGATCCTGATGGCGGCCGGCATCGCCTGCGAGCTGGCGCTCGGCTTGACCATGGGGCTGATCGCCGCTGTGCGGCGCGGCACCGCGCTCGACCAGTCGCTGATGCTGGCCTCCTTCGTCGGCGTCTCGGCGCCCCAGTTCGTCGTCGGCCTCATGCTGCTCTACGTCTTCGGCGTGCAACTGGGCTGGCTGCCGATCTCCGGCTACGGCACGCCGGCGCATGTGGTCCTGCCGGCGCTGACCCTCGGCATCCTCGGCGCCGGCTGGTATTCGCGGATGATGCGCTCGTCGATGATCGACGTGCTGCGCCAGGACTACATCCGCACCGCGCACGCCAAGGGGCTGACACGGACGATCGTGCTGGTCAGGCACGCGCTGCCCAACGCCATCCTGCCGATCGTCGCGATGATCGGCATCGACATCGGCATCTTCATGGGCGGCGTGGTGGTGGTCGAAAGCGTGTTCGGCTGGCCCGGCATCGGCCAGTTGACCTGGCAGGCGATCCAGCGCGTCGACATCCCGATCATCATGGGCGTCACGCTGGTCTCGGCCTTCGCCATCGTGCTCGGAAACCTGATCGCCGACCTCGCCGCCCCGTTCATCGACCCGCGCATAAGGCTTCGCTGAAGACTGCAACCATAAGACCAACAGAGAGGACACTCGCATGAAATCCATACTCAGAACCACCGTCTCGGCCGGCGCCCTGGCGCTCGCCCTCTGCGCGGCGCCCGCCCTGGCACAGGACGCCAAGCCCGGCGGATCGATCGTCATCACCTACAAGGACGACGTCGCCACGCTCGATCCGGCGATCGGCTACGACTGGCAGAACTGGTCGATGATCAAGAGCCTGTTCGACGGACTGATGGACTATGAGCCGGGCACGACGACCCTGCGTCCCGACCTCGCCGAAAGCTACGAGATCTCGCCCGACGGCAAGGTCTTCACCTTCAAGCTGCGGTCCGGCGTGAAATTCGCCAACGGCCGCGAGATGACTTCGGACGACGTCAAATATTCGCTCGACCGTGTCACCAATCCCGAAACCCAGAGCCCCGGCGCCGGCTTCTTCGGCTCCATCGCCGGCTATGACGACGTCGCCTCCGGCGCGTCCAAATCGCTCGCCGGCGTGACCACGCCCGACCCGCTGACGGTGAGGATCGAACTGTCGCGCCCCGACGCGACCTTTCTGCATGTGATGGGCCTGAACTTCGCCCACATCGTCCCGAAGGAGGAGGTCGAGAAATACGGCGCCGACTTCGGCAAGCACCCGGTCGGCACCGGCGCCTACAGCCTCGCCGAATGGACCACCGGCCAGCGCCTCGTCTTCCAGAAGAACCCGGACTATTGGCGCGCCGGCGTGCCCTATCTCGACACCATCACCTTCGAGATCGGCCAGGAGCCGATCGTCGCGCTGCTGCGGCTGCAGAAGGGCGAGGTCGACATTCCCGGCGACGGCATCCCGCCGGCGAAATTCACCGAGGTCATGGCCGATCCGGAGCAGAAGGCGCGCGTCGTCGAGGGCGGCCAGTTGCACACCGGCTACATCACCATGAACGTCAAGGTCGCGCCGTTCGACGACGTCAAGGTGCGCCAGGCGGTCAACATGGCGATCAACAAGGAGCGCATCGTCCAGATCATAAACGGCCGGGCGGTGCCTGCCAACCAGCCGCTGCCGCCGTCGATGCCCGGCTACATCAAGGACTTCACCGGCTACGGTTTCGATCCCGAAGGGGCCAAGAAGCTGCTTGCCGAGGCCGGCCATCCGGACGGATTCGACACGGAACTGTTCGTCATGAATACCGATCCGCAGCCGCGCATCGCCCAGGCGATCCAGCAGGACCTCGCGGCGGTCGGCATCAAGGCGTCGCTGCAGAGCCTGGCGCAGGCCAACGTCATCGAGGCCGGCGGAACCGAGAACGGCGCGGCGATGATCTGGTCCGGCGGCATGGGCTGGATCGCCGACTTCCCCGATCCGTCCAATTTCTACGGGCCGATCCTCGGCTGCGCCGGCGCGGTGCCGGGCGGCTGGAACTGGTCGTGGTACTGCAACGAGGACCTCGACAAGCGGGCCGCCGAGGCGGACGCCATCGTCGACCCGGCCAAGGCGGAGGAGCGCTACAAGGCCTGGGGCGCGATCTATGCCGACATCATGAAGGACGCACCCTGGGTGCCGGTGTTCAACGAGCAGCGCTTCACCATGAAGTCGCCGCGCATGGCCGGCGCCGACAATCTGTTCGTCGACCCGGTCCACATTCCGATCAACTACGACTACGTCTCGGTGAATGACTAGGAAGATCGGGAATGTGCGGCAACTGCGACTACACGATCCACGGCCGTCAATTCCACTACGGCTGGAACAACGCCAACCCGCCGGTCAGCCAAGTGGCGCCCGGTGCGACGATCTTCTTCGAGTGCAACGATTCCTCCGGCGGTCAATTGACCGCCGGCTCCACCGTGGCGGATGTGCCGAATCTCGACTTCGGCAAGATCAATCCGGTCACCGGCCCGATCTTCGTCGAAGGCGCAGAGCCCGGCGACGCGCTGAAGGTGACGATCGGGGAGTTCAAGCCGTCCGGCTTCGGCTGGACGGCCAACATCCCCGGTTTCGGCCTGCTCGCCGACCAGTTCACCGAGCCGGCCCTGCAGCTCTGGTCCTACGACCCGGCGTCGATGCAGCCCGCCGCCTACGGCAGGCACGGCCGGGTGCCGCTCAAGCCCTTCGCCGGCACGATCGGCTGCGCTCCGGCCGAGCCCGGCCAGCATTCGATCGTGCCGCCGCGGCGCGTCGGCGGCAATCTCGACATTCGCGACCTGTCGAGCGGAACGGTGCTCTACCTGCCGGTCGAAGTGGCGGGCGCCCTGTTCTCGGTGGGCGACACGCATGCCGCGCAGGGCGACGGCGAGGTCTGCGGCACGGCGATCGAAAGCCCGATGAACGTCGTTCTCACCCTCGACCTGGTCAAGGATGCGCGACTGAAGACGCCGCGCTTCACCACGCCCGGTCCGGTGGCGCGCCACCTCGACGCCAAGGGCTATGAGGTGACGACAGGCATCGGTCCCGACCTGATGGAGGCGTCTCGAGCCGCGGTCGCCGACATGGTCGACATGCTGGCCTCGCGCTACAATCTCGATCCGGTCGATGCCTACATGCTGGTCTCGACCTGCGGCGACCTGCGCATCTCGGAGATCGTCGACATGCCGAACTGGGTGGTCTCGTTCTACTTCCCGCGCGTCGTGTTTGAATGAGCTGGCGGGTGAGAAAGAGCTGCACCTTGTGAGGATCCTTGCTCGTCAGCCTTCCGCTTTACCCCCCTCTGGCCTGCCGGCCATCTCCCCCTCAAGGGGGGAGATTAGCTGCTTCACAACCTCTGCGACGTGCTGTCCGGTAGAATTTCGACACGGCAAAGGCGGCTGGCTGATCTCCCCCCTTGAGGGGGAGATGGCCGGCAGGCCAGAGGGGGGTGCAGCGCGCCTAGCTGTTGAAGCTTTGGAGATTGCTCCATGATCGTCGCACGAGAGGCCGGCTCCCCCAATATGAGTAAGGAGCTGCAAGCCCCCATCCTCTCGGTCTCCGGACTGACCGTCACCGCCGGCAGCGGCGCGGCGACCCGCGAGCTGGTCTCTGACCTGTCCTTCGATCTGATGCCGGGCGAGACTCTGGCGATAGCGGGGGAGTCCGGATCGGGCAAGTCGATGACCTCGCTGGCCATCATGGGCCTGCTGCCGAAGCCCGGCGTGCGCCGCGGGGCCGGCTCGATCCGCCTTGCCGGCGGTTCCGCGCAACCTGTCGACATCGCCGCTTTGCCCGAGGCCGATCTGCGCCGTATCCGCGGCGACCGCATCGCCATGATCTTCCAGGAGCCGATGACCTCGCTCAACCCGGTGCTGAGCATCGGCCGGCAGTTGATGGAGGTTTCACAGGCACATGCACGCGTCTCATCGCGCGAGGCGCGAAGGCTTGCCCTGGATGCGCTCGACCTGGTCCGCATTCCGGACGCCCGCCGCCGGCTGGACCAGCATCCGCACGAACTCTCGGGCGGCCAGCGCCAGCGCGTCATGATCGCCATGGCGCTGCTGCTGCGGCCCGACGTGCTGATCGCCGACGAGCCGACCACGGCGCTCGACGTCACCGTGCAGGCCCAGGTGCTCGGTCTGCTGCGCGACCTGCAGACGGAGCTCGGCACGGCCATCCTGCTGATCACCCACGATATGGGAGTCGTGGCCGAGATGGCCGAGCGCGTGCTTGTCATGCGCGACGGCCGCAAGGTCGAGGCGGCCGCCACGGCCGAACTCTTCACGGCCGCGACCAGCGACTACGCCCGGGCGCTGCTCGCCGCCGTGCCGCGCATCGGCTCCGGTGCGAACCGCATCGGGACGCGCGGCATCGAGGCCGCCACCCCGGCCGTCGAGGTGAAAAACCTCGTCGTGCGCTTTCCGCTGACCGGCGGGCTCCTCGGCCGCCCCGTCGCCAACGTCCACGCCGTCGACGGCGTCTCCTTCACGATCGCGCCGGGCGAGACGCTTTCGCTGGTCGGCGAGTCGGGCTGCGGCAAGTCGACCACCGCCAAGGCGCTCGCCGGGCTGACCCCATACATGGGCGACATCCTGGTCGGCGGACGCGACATCGGCGGTCTTGCGAGGGCGCAGGCGCAGGCGATGCGCCGCGAGGTGCAGATGGTCTTCCAGGACCCCTACGCATCTCTCGACCCGCGGATGACGATCGGCGAGGCGATCCGGGAGCCGCTGGACATTCACCGGATCGGCAGCCGGTCGGAGCGCAGCGACCGCGTCGAAGACTTGGCGAAACGTGTCGGCCTGCCGCCCGACAGCCTGAAGCGGTATCCGCACCAGTTTTCCGGCGGCCAGCGCCAGCGCATCTCGATCGCCCGGGCGCTGGCCCTCAAGCCGCGGGTGATCCTCTGCGACGAAAGCGTCTCGGCGCTCGACGTCTCCATCCAGGCCCGCGTGCTCGACCTGTTGAAGGAACTGCAGGCCGAAAGCGGCGTCGCCTACCTGTTCATCAGCCACGACATGGCGGTGGTGGAGAACATCTCCAACCGCGTCGCGGTGATGTATGCCGGGCGGATCGTCGAGACCGGCTCGCGCGACCAGGTGTTCTCGGCCCCCGCCCATCCCTACACGCGCCGGCTGATCGACGCGGTGCCGGTCCCCGATCCGGCGCGGCGGCGGGCATCCTTTCCCAGGCTGGACGGCGACGTGCCCTCCGCCACCAGGCCGATCGGCTATAAGGCTCCGGCAGTCCGTTGGCGGCAGGTCGCCGACGGCCATTGGGTCGCCGGGCCGGCATCGCCGACCGGTTAAGCTTGCGAGGATTGTAACAGGCCTCGCGGATCGCTATTGACATCGCGGTCGTCGCCTATGTGGGGCTGCTCGCCCTCGCCTGAGACGGATCCTCGCTGTCGGCAAAGACCGCCGGATTGCCGTGCGAGAAGGATTCCAGTTCCACCATCACCGAATCGAGGTGGGCCCGCAGCGCCGAGCGGGCGCCGATCGGATCGCCGGCCTCGATCGCGGCCATGATCGCGACATGCTCCGAAAAGCTGAGCACATGGCGGCGCGGCGTGATCAGCAGGCGGCGGGCCCTGTCGAGGGCGAGCCGCGCGCCTTCGACGATCGCCCGCACGCGCGGATAGCCGACCCCGGAGACGATGATGTCGTGGAATTCCAGGTCGAGACGGTGGAACCCCGGCCGGTCGTCGGCGTCGAGCGCGGCCTGCTGATAGCGCATGCTGCGGCGGAGTTCGTCCAGCAGCCGCTCGTCGCCGCGCGCCGCATGGTGGGCGGCCGCCTCGCTCTCCAGCGCGCAGCGCAGGAACATGTTCTCGCGCGCGTCGGCCAGCCTGATGCGGGAGACCATCGAGCCGCTCTGCGGGCGGATGTCGACCAGGCCCTCGGCCTTCAGCCGGTTGAGGGCTTCCGAGACCGGGAAACGGGAGACGCCGAAGCGGCGCGTCAGCTCGGCCTTGTCGAGCGTCGCCCCCGGCTGGAACTCGAGGCTGACGATCGCCTCCCGCAGCGCTTCGACGATGCGGTCCGTCGCGCCCTGGAGGGTGTTGCGCGCCGACGCCGGGACGCCACTCATGTCGCTTCTCCCGTTGCTTTCATGCTAACATGTCAGTACGCTCCGGAACGGAACGGGGCAACAGGCGAACTTCGATGACGCGGCCAGCGTCGCGCGGATCGGATTTGCCCCGCCTGCGCTGCCTGCCGGCAGACGAGCTTGAGCGCATCGCGGGTTTCAGGACGGAGGAGGTCCGGCCTGAAACCTTACCCGGCTCGCCCGCACAGGGCGGGCTGTTCGAAAAGGGAGCGGCCCGAGGGGGCCAACGGGAGGAAAAGAATGACGACGATGAAGACCGGGCTTGCAGCCCTCGCGATCGTGCTCGCCTCGAGCGCGGCCTATGCCGACACGTCGGACAAGCGCATCGCGCTCTCCAACAACTACGCCGGAAATTCCTGGCGCCAGGCGATGCTGAAGAGCTGGGACAAGGTCACCAAGCAGGCCGTCGCCGACAAGGTCGTGGCCGCTGCCGACCCGTTCACCACCGCCGAGAACCAGGTGACGGAGCAGGCGGCCCAGATCCAGAACATGATTCTGGAAGGCTACAACGCCATCGTCATCAACTCCGCCTCGCCCGACGCGCTCAACGGCGCCGTCAAGGAAGCCTGCGACGCGGGCATCACCGTC
>JAHBYY010000023.1 GCA_019635715.1 Rhizobiaceae bacterium
ATCGACCAGCATCGCCTTCAGCGGGGCGCCGGCGTCGCCCTGCTTCGGGGCGGGGAGCTGGGTGACGATCGCCTCCAGCACGGCGGGAATGCCGAGCCCGGTCTTGGCCGAGATCATGACGGCCTGGCTGGCGTCGATGCCGATCACCTCCTCGACCTGTTCCTTGATGCGCTCCGGCTCGGCCGCCGGCAGGTCGATCTTGTTCAGCACCACGACGATCTCGTGGTTGGCGTCGATCGCCTGGTAGACATTGGCGAGCGTCTGCGCCTCGACGCCTTGGCTGGCATCGACGACGAGCAGCGAGCCCTCGCAGGCGCGGAGGCTGCGTGAGACCTCATACGCGAAGTCGACATGGCCGGGCGTGTCGATGAGGTTGAGGACGTAGGTCTCGCCGTCCTCGGCCTTGTAGTTGAGGCGGACCGTCTGCGCCTTGATGGTGATGCCGCGCTCGCGCTCGATGTCCATATTGTCGAGCACCTGCTCCTTGCCCTCCATCTCGCGGGCGTCGAGCCCGCCGGTGAGCTGGATCAGGCGGTCGGCGAGCGTCGACTTGCCGTGATCGATATGGGCGACGATCGAGAAGTTGCGGATGTTTTTGAGCGGCGTGGTCATGCGCGCGCCTTAGCAGGGAAGGGTTCTGGGGGGAAGACCATGCGCTGTCGCGCCCGCGCCGGGCCCGGCCGGACGCGGCGCCGCGAGCCCGTCTTGCGGGCCGCCCTCAGAAATCCCCGAGCGACAATTGCCGCGCCGGCCTGGGGCGCGGCGGCGGGCGCTTTTTCGGCGTCGATGTCTCCGCCATGCGCCTCAGCGCCTTGTCGCGGGCCTGCGCCTCCGGCGAGGCTGGGTCGTCGGTCAGCCACTTGCCGTGCTTGATGACCTCGTTGACGCGGCCCTGGTTGACCCCGACCTTGAAGGCGATCTCCTGCTGGGTCATGCCGGTGGTGCGGTGGAGCTCCAGCACGTGGGCGGCGAGCTCCGGCGTCATCTTGCGGCCGGAGATGCGCCGCGCCGGGGCCACGCGCCGCCGCGCCTTGTCGCGCTCGCGCAGTTTCGCCAGCACGGTGAGCGCCGCGTTCATGCCCTGTGCCTGCAAGGCGTCTTCGAATTCGCGCAGCGTCGTCATGACCGCTCTCCTGGCCCTTCTGATTCGGAAGGATAGCGCCGGAGTGCGGCCATGCAAGCGTTTGTTCGTGATTTGTTTCGCTGGACGGGAGTGGCTGAGGCCGACGCCCCCTCCACCACTTCGTGGTCCCCCTCCCCCGTGAACGGGGGAGGATGAAGGTCGTGCATGCGGCACCGCCAATCCTCACCTGCGAAGCGGGGAGGGGGACCACGAAGTGGTGGAGGGAGGCACGAATGTTCGGCAAGTTAATATACTCGCGACACGCTCCAACATCGCGGCCGGCGATTCCTATGTGACGGCCTGCGGTCAGGCGACGCTCAGCTTGACGTCGATGTTGCCGCGCGTCGCGTTGGAATAGGGGCAGATCTGGTGGGCCTTCTCGACCAGCGCTTCGGCCTGTGCGTGGTCGAGGCCGGGGATGGTCACAGCCAGTTCGACCGCGATCGAATAGCCCGGGCCGTCGGCCTTCTCGCCGAAGGAGACGGAGGCGTCGACGGTCGTCTCGTCGGGCACCTTGACCTTCTCGCCGCGCGCCACGGCCTTCAGCGCCCCGAGGAAGCAGGCCGAATAGCCGACGGCGAAGAGCTGCTCGGGATTGGTGCCGGCGCCGTCATTGCCGCCCATCGCCTTGGGAACGTCGAGCGTCACCGACAGCCGGCCGTCGTCGGTCTTCGAGGTGCCGGTGCGGCCGCCGGTGGTGTGGGCATGCGCGGTGTAGATGGCTGACTTGATCATCGCTGCGTTCTCCTGTGTTGGCGGAGTGTGCGTATCGCACAATTTAATTGTGCACAATAGAAAAATGTGGTCTATGTGTGGGCCATGAGCGACGAGACATCCAAGCCCGACTTCGGACCCGCCCGGCTGGATGCCATGCTGTGCTTCGCCGTCTACGCGACGGCGCACGCCTTCAACCGCTTCTACAAGCCGCGTCTCGATGCGCTCGACCTCACCTATCCGCAATATCTGGTCTTCGTGGCGCTGTGGGAGACGGACGATTTGACGGTCGGTGCGCTCGGCAGCCGCCTGTTCCTCGATTCCGGAACGATCACGCCGCTGGTCAAGCGGCTGGAGGCGCGCGGCCTGCTGACGCGCAGTCGTGACAGCGAGGACGAACGGCAGGTGCGCATAAGGCTGACGCCGGAGGGGCGTGCGCTGCAGGGACGCGCGGCGGCCATCCCGCTGCAGGTGATCGACGGGGTGCAGATGGACGGCGAGACCGCGGCGCGCCTGCGCGGCGAACTGCTGGCGCTGCGCGACCGGCTGGATTCGGCGCGCGAGGGGTAGCGCAGGAGCGTCCGCCGAAGGGCGGTTTGGCGGAAGAAGCCCCTCTCTTGGATTTTCTACGACTTGGCCTCGCCGACGGCCTTCGGCCTGCTCGGGCCAAGATCGTGAAAATCCGTTCTCCCCCGCAAGGGGGGAGATAGGGCGGTGGCGCTGTCGTCGCCGATCGCGAAGGCTGATGGCGGGCTCAGAACCCCATCACTCCGCCATCGGCGTCCACAGCACGTCCTCGATGTGGCGCGCGCCGGTCGCCAGCATCACCAGCCGGTCGAAGCCGAGCGCCACGCCCGACGCCTCGGGCATGATGGCGAGCGCGGCCAAAAAGTCTTCGTCGAGCGGATAGCGCTCGCCGTAGACGCGATGCTTCTCGTCCATCTCCGCCTCGAAGCGGCGGCGCTGCTCGGCCGCGTCGGTCAGCTCGCCGAAACCGTTGGCGAGCTCGACGCCGCAGCAATAGAGCTCGAAGCGCTCGGCGACGCGCGGGTCGTGCGCGGTCGGGCGGGCGAGCGCGGCCTCGGCGGTCGGATATTCGCACAGCACCGTGGCGCGTCCGATGCCGAGATTGGGCTCGATCTTCTCGACCATGACGCGCGAGAACAGGTCGGCCCAATTGTCGTCGGATGCGGTGCGGATGCCGGCCGCGTCTACCGCCGCGTGGAGCGCATCGCGGTCGGTCGAGCCGTCGGCGCGGATCGACGCCATCAGCTCGATGCCGGCGTGCCGGGAAAAGGCGTCGCGCACGGTGAGGCGCTCCGGGGTTGCGAAGGGATCGGCCTCGCGACCCCGGAAGGCGAAGCGCGCCACGCCGCTGCGGCGCGCGGCGAGCGCCAGGAAGGCGGCGCAGTCGTCCATCAGCACGTCGTAGGCTTCGCCGGCGCGATACCACTCGACCATGGTGAATTCGGGATGGTGCAGCGGCCCGCGCTCGCGGTTGCGGAACACCTTTCCGAAGGAGAAGATCCGCCTTTCGCCGGCGGCCAGCAGCTTCTTGCAGGCGAATTCCGGCGAGGTGTGGAGGTGAAGCGGGGTGCGCGCGCCGTCGTGGTGAATCGCCTCAGTGGAGAAGGCGGACAGATGCGCCTCGTTGCCGGGCGACACCTGCAGCAGCGCCGTGTCGACTTCGAGGAAGCCGCGCGCCGAGAGCCAGCCGCGCAGGTCGGCGGCGATGGCGTTGCGGGCAATGAGCCGCGGCCGGCGGTCGGCGTGACGGTCGGGTGCCCACCAGGGCGAGGGGGAGGTCATGGGCCCTTCCCCAGAATGAGGCGGCGGGATCGAACGGAGCGACGGCGCCCTACGTTGCCCCCCTCTGTCCTGCCGGACATCTCCCCCTCAAGGGGGGAGATTGGCCGGCCGCTTTGCGGAGCGCTTACGCCGCAGTGAAGTTGGGTGAAGTCGACGATGACTGCCGATCTCCCTCCTTGAGGGGGAGATGTCCGGCAGGACAGAGGGGGGCGTGAAGGAATGTAACCCTGCAGCAGCCCCGCTGCGCGTCCAGCTCGCGAAAACACCCCGCCCGGCTGGAAAGTCGGGACGATATAGGCTAAGGCGCCGCCACGCGCCCGCGAGGACGGGTCAGAAAATTCAGCAGTTCGAGGTTCCGTCATGGTGAAGGTGATCGCCAGTTCGCTGCGCAAGGGCAATGTCGTCGAGAAGGACGGCAAGCTTTACGCGGTGCTCTTCGCCGAAAACATCCATCCCGGCAAGGGCACGCCGGTGACCCAACTCGACATGCGCCGCATCTCGGACGGCGTGAAGGTGTCGGAGCGCTACCGCACCACCGAGCAGGTCGAGCGCGCCCATGTCGAGGATCGCGACCACACTTTCCTGTACAGCGACGGCGAGGGTTTCCACTTCATGAACCCGGAGAGCTACGACCAGCTCGCCGTGCCGGAGGACGTGGTCGGCGACATGGCGCCCTATCTGCAGGAAGGCATGAGCGTTTCGCTGTCGGTCCATGAGGGCCTGGCGATCGCCCTGCAACTGCCGCAGCGCGTGACGCTGGAGGTGGTGGAGACCGAGCCGGTCACCAAGGGCCAGACGGTGTCCTCCTCCTACAAGCCGGCGATCCTGTCGAACGGCGTGCGCAGCGCGGTGCCGCCGCATATCGGTGTCGGCACCCGTATCGTGGTCATGACCGCCGACGGCTCCTACGTCGAACGCGCCAAGGATTGACAATTCCTGGCGTCGACCGCCGCTCAATTCCATCCACGCAACTTGAGCCCGCTCCGTCGTTGCCGCAGGCTCGCCTTTCCCCGCCGCGTGCGGGCGATCGCATTTGAAACTACCCCCACCCCTTTCAGGGCGAGCCACCGGTCTCGCCCTGAAAGGGGTGGGGGTAAGCAGCCGCCAACCTGCCGGCCCGTTGTCATATGCGATCGTCCTGCCGCCGCGTGCGGGGAGAGGGGCGCGCCGACGTTGGCTCTCTGACTCGACCCGACGGCCGCAAACCTCCGGCATCCATGCGCCGCGGCGGCCGCAGCCTTGCATCTGTCGCATGGCTCCCCCGATTGAATAGTAAGCATGCTCATTATATACCGGGCTCATGAGTGCCCCGGAAACAGAAAGCCATACCGATAGCCTCGGCCTGCTGATCCACGACGCGGCGCGGCTGATGCGCAGGCGCTTCGAGGAGCGCGCCGTGACCTACGGCCTGTCGTCGGCGCAGTTCCGCCTGCTGGTCAGGCTGGTCAAGGACGAGGGCGCCCCGCAGGCCCGTCTCGCCGAATTCCTCGAGATCGAGCCGATCAGCGTGTCGCGCCTGCTCGACCGCATGGAGGAGGGCGGCTGGATCGAGCGCCGTCCCGACGCTTCCGACCGGCGGGTGCGCATGGTGTTCCCGACAGCGAAATCGCGCGAGACCTATGGCGCGATCAAGAGCATGGCCGGCGAGGTCTACGACGAGGCGCTGTCCGGCCTGTCGGCGGAAACGCGCGACATCCTCATGGCCGGGCTGAGGACCATCCGCGGCAATCTCGCCGCGGCCGACGAGCGGGTCGCGGCCGCCAGCCAGAATTCCACGAAGGTGGCAGGTCGATGAACGCCGTGTCGAAGATCGAGAAGGACGGCGAGCCCGTCGCGGCGGACCTTTCGAAGCCCACGGCGCCGGTCGCGCCGCTCGCGGTGCAGCCGACGCCGGTGCAGCCGACGCCGGTGGCCGGGAAGAAGCGTCGCGGCGGCCGGTTTTTACTGATGCTCGCGGTGCCGCTGCTGCTCGCCGCCGGAGGCAGCTATTACTGGGTCACCGGCGGACGCTACGAGGAGACCGAGAACGCCAATCTGCGCCAGGCGCGGGTGACGGTCGCCTCCGAGGTCGCCGGCCGCGTCGTATCGACCAAGGTGGCGGAGAACCTCACCGTCCATGCCGGCGAAATGATGTTCGAGATCGACCCGCAGCCCTATCGCATCGCGCTGGCGCAGGCCGACGCGGCGGTGGCGGCGGCGCGCTTGAATGTCGCGCAGTTGCGCGCCGCCTTCAGCCGGGCGAAGGCGCAGGAGCAGATGGCAGCCGGCGACGTCGCCTATTTCCAGTCCGAGCAGGCGCGCCAGGAAGAGCTGACCGGCAAGGGCGTCGGCACGCGCGCCGCGCTGGACTCGGCACGCCGCGATCTGAACAAGGCACGCGACGAGCAGGCGACGGCCACGCAGAGCGTCGCCGGCGCGCTGGCAGCCCTCGGCGGCGATGCCGCAATCGAGACGGATCGCCACCCGGCCGTGCTGGCGGCGCTGGCCGCCCGCGACAAGGCGGCCTTCGACCTGTCGCAGACGACGGTGCGCGCGCCGGCCGACGGCGTCATCGCTCAGGCCTCGTCGTTCAAGACCGGCCAGTACGTGACCACCGGCACGGCGCTGTTCAGCCTGGTCGAGACGCAGGAGAGCTGGGTCGACGCGAACTTCAAGGAGACGCAGCTCACCCATGTGAAGCCCGGCCAGAGGGCCGAGATCGTGCTCGACACCTTTCCGGACACGCCGCTGGCGGCGACCGTCGAGGCGATCGGCGCCGGCACCGGCGCGGAATTTTCGCTGCTGCCGGCGCAGAACGCCACCGGCAACTGGGTGAAGGTGACGCAGCGCATCCCGGTTCGCCTGAAGGTCGAGACCGCCGATGCGGAGCTGGCGCTGCGCACCGGCATGAGCGCCACCGTGTCGATCGACACGGGCAGGGCGCGGGGGATTCCGGCTTTCGGCGGACTGACCGAGAAGGTCGCCGGCCTGCTCGGGACGGCGCAGGCGGCGGAGTAGAAGCGTCAAGGTGTGCGCCTGATGGCACCCCCCTCTGGCCTGCCGGCCATCTCCCCCTCAAGGGGGGAGAATAGACGGCCGCAAGGATTTCGCCGATCGTCGAAGCAGCCAATCTCCCCCCTTGAGGGGGAGATGGCCGGCAGGCCAGAGGGGGGTGTGCCTGAAGCTGTCCCCACCGCTGCGGACGAGCGCGCATGACCACGCCCGCCCCTTTCCAGGACGTCCCGCATCGCGGCCTGATCACCGTGTCGATCATGCTGGCGACGATCATGCAGGTGCTCGACACCACGATCGCCAACGTCGCGCTGCCGTCGATGACCGGCGACCTCGGCGCCTCGCAGGACACGATCTCCTGGGTGCTGACCTCCTACATCGTCGCCGCCGCCATCATGACGCCGCTGACCGGCTGGCTGTCCGACCGCTTCGGGCGGCGCGAGCTGTTCCTCGTCTCGATCGTCGGCTTCACCATCACCTCGATGCTGTGCGGGCTTGCCTGGAGCCTCGAGACGATGGTGCTGTTCCGGCTGCTGCAGGGCCTGTTCGGCGCGGCGATCGTGCCGCTGTCGCAGACCTTCCTGCTCGACATCAACCCGAAGGAGAAGCACGGCTCGGCGATGGCGATCTGGGGCGCCGGCATCATGGTCGGGCCGATCATCGGGCCGACGCTGGGCGGCTGGCTGACCGAGACGGCGTCGTGGCGCTGGGTGTTCTTCATCAACCTGCCGGTCGGCATTTTTGCTTTCCTCGGCTGCGCCAGCTATCTGCCGAGGATTGCGATCCGGCTGCGTGGGTTCGACTTCTTCGGCTTCGCCATGCTGTCGCTCGGCGTCGGCGCCTTGCAGCTCATGCTCGACCGCGGCGGCGAGGTCGACTGGTTTTCCGCCGCCGAGATCTGGATCGAGCTCGGCCTGGCGATCACCGGCTTCTGGGTGTTCATCGTCCACCTGGTGACGGCGAAGGCCCCGTTCATCGATCCAAAAATCTTCGCCGACCGCAATTTTTCCACCGGTCTGGTCTTCATCTTCGTGGTCGGCATCATCCTGCTCGCCAGCCTGGCGCTGCTGCCGCCGATGCTGTCGACGCTGTTCAATCACTCGACGACGCTGACCGGCATCGTCATGGCGCCGCGCGGCGTCGGCACCATGGTCTCCATGCTGCTGGTCGGCCGGCTGATCCGCGTCGTCGACCCCCGGCTGCTGGTGGTGATCGGCCTGCTGCTGACGACATGGTCGCTCTACGACATGACCGGCTTCACCCCGCAGATGGACGACAGCCTGATCATCTTCTCCGGCGTGGTGCAGGGGCTGGGCCTCGGCCTGGTCTTCGTGCCGCTGTCGACGGTCGCCTTCGCGACGCTCGATGCGCGCTTCCGCACCGACGCGGCGAGCCTGTTCAGCCTGGTGCGCAACATCGGCTCGTCGATCGGCATCTCGATCGTCACCGTGCTGCTCAGCCGCAACATCCAGGTCAACCACACCGAGCTGTCGGCCAGGATCACGCCGTTCAACCCGAACCTGGTCGCGGCCTCGCCCGCCGCTGCGGCCGGCGACCCGGCGGCGCTCAGCCAGATCGACCAGCTCGTCAACGCGCAGGCGCTGATGATCTCCTACATCGACGATTTCAAGCTGATGATGATCGTCACGCTGTGCGCGCTGCCGCTGACCCTGCTGCTGCGCAAGCCGAAGGCGGCTCCCGCGGCGGCGGCCCCGGCGGCCGGCGCGCCGGCGGCGGCGCATATGGATTGAGGCTCGGCCGGACCGGCGGGTCGACGGCACGGTCGCCGTTCACGTCGCAGTGATCGTGTAACGCCTCCGCCGCCCGCCGCGTAGCCCTTGCGGGAGCGACAAGGATCGCCGGCCAGCGGCTCCCCCGGCCATGCCAGAGGAGCATTCGATGAACCGCCTGACCCGTATCACCCTTTCCGCAGCATTTTTCGCGCTCGCCTCCACCGCCGGCGCATTGGCCGACGACGCGATGGCGACCGACACGATGTCCGGCGACGCCGCGACCACCGATGCCATGAAGCCCGCCGACGCGATGGCGACCGACTCCATGGCCACAGACTCGATGTCGGGCGACGCGATGGCGACCGACGCCATGTCGGACGATGCCATGAAGAAGGACTGCATGGCCAAGGCGGAAATGGAGACCGACGCGATGAAGAAGGAGGAAGCGCTGGCCGCCTGCGCCAAATAGCCTGTAGACGGTGCACCGGCGGCGGCCGGTCCCGGGCCGTCGCCGTTTTTGGTAAGCGCATGCTTGCCGGATGTCCCTGTTGACGCGCCCCCCTACTTCATCGCCATTTCCTCCCGCGCAGAAACCATTTATCAGTGGGGTGGACAGGAAGAGGCCGGGGCAGCCCGGCCGCCTTCCCCACCAACGCGCCGATCCGATCGGCAACAGGGAGAGACGGCCATGAGCGTGGCGACCGAGACCAGGCAGGGACGCGCGCTGCGCCTGCATGACAGCGACAATGTGGTGGTGGCGCTGGAGACCATCGCGCCGGGCGCGGTCGCCGAGGGTGTGACCGCGACCGTGCGCGTGCCGCGCGGCCACAAGATGGCGACCGTCGCGATCCCCGTCGGCGCGCCGATCCTGAAATTCGGCCAGATCATCGGCTTCGCCACAAAGCTCATTGCGCCGGGCGAGTGGGTGCACGAGCACAATGTCGAGATGCACGCCTTCGCCCGCGACTACCAGTTCGCCGAGGGCGCCACGCCGACGGCGATGGTGCCGGAGGCCGAGCGCGCCACCTTCAAGGGCTTCCGCCGCGCCGACGGCAAGGTCGGCACGCGCAACTACATCGGCATCCTGACCTCGGTGAACTGCTCGGCCTCCGTCGCCCGCTTCATGGCCGAGGAGATCGTCCGCTCCGGCATCCTCGACGACTATCCCAACATCGACGGCGTCATCCCGCTGGTGCATGGCGGCGGCTGCGCGCTCGACATCAAGGGCGAAGGCTACGAGGTGCTGAAGCGCACCCAGTGGGGCTATGCCACCAATCCGAACATGGGCGCCGTGGTGATGGTCGGGCTCGGCTGCGAGGGTTTCCAGATCGGCCGCTGGAAGGAGGCCTACGGCATCCAGGAGAGCGAGACCTTCCGCTCCATGACCATCCAGGAGACCGGCGGCACGAAGAAGACCGTACAGGCTGGCGTCGAATCGATCCGCGACATGCTGCCGGTCGTCGACCGCGCCAAGCGCGAGACCGTGCCGGCCAGCGAGATCGTGCTGGCGCTGCAATGCGGCGGCTCGGACGGCTATTCGGGCATCACCGCCAACCCGGCGCTTGGCTATGCCGCCGACCTGCTGGTCCGGCACGGCGGCACGGCGATCCTTTCGGAGACGCCGGAGATCTACGGCGCCGAGCATCTTCTGACGCGGCGCGCGGTAAATCGCGCCGTCGGCGAAAAACTGGTCGAGCGCATCCGCTGGTGGGAGGATTATACCGAGCGCAACAAGATGGAGATGAACAACAATCCCTCGCCCGGCAACAAGGCGGGCGGCTTGACCACCATCCTGGAGAAGTCGCTGGGCGCGGCCGCCAAGGGCGGCACCACCAACCTCGTCGAGGTCTACGAATATGCGGAAGCCGTGACCGCCAAGGGCTTCGTCTTCATGGACACGCCCGGCTACGATCCGGTCGGCGCGACCGGCCAGGTGGCCGGCGGCGCCAATGTGCTGTGCTTCACCACGGGGCGCGGCTCGGCCTTCGGCTGCAAGCCGACGCCGTCGATCAAGCTCGCCACCAACCCGGTGGTCTACAAGCAGATGACCGACGACATGGACATCAACTGCGGCGACATCCTCGAAGGCGTGTCGATCGAGGACAAGGGCCGCGAGATCTTCGAGCGGGTGCTGGCCGTGGCGTCCGGCGAGCGCTCGAAGTCGGAGCTGCTCGGCTACGGCGACGCCGAGTTCGTGCCGTGGACGATCGGCGCGACGATGTAAATGCGACGCCCCCTCCACCACTTCGTGGTCCCCCTCCCCCGTAAACGGGGGAGGATAGAGGGCGTGCAAGCGGCACCACCAATCCTCCCCCGCGAAGCGGGGGAGGGGGACCAGGCGAAGCATGGTGGAGGGGGCCTCCTGCTCTCATCGAAAGCCAAAGCCACAAGCAGCGAAAACTATTTGGCTCTCTTCGCTAGCCTCTCTTTCGCCGCCTCGATGATCGCCACCACCCGGTCGCGCTCCTCGCCGACGAGCGGCAGGCGCGGGGCGCGCGTCCATTCCGGCGCGCCGTAGACGAGATGTTCGGCGAGCTTGATGTACTGCACCAGCTTGACATGCGTATCGAGGTGGAAGGCCGGCGTCAGGATGGCGTAGAGCGCGCGGGCTGCCGCGAAATCCCCTGTCCGGCAAAGCTCGAACAGTTCGACGCATTCGACCGGCCAGGCATTGGTCATGCCCGACACCCAGCCGGTGACGCCCAGCGCGCAGCTTTCGACGATCAGATCGTCGACGCCGCAGAAGATCGAGAAGCACTCGCCGTGGCGGATGCGCAGGTCGGTGACGCGGCGGATGTCGCCGCTCTCCTCCTTGATGCAGACGATGCCGGGCACGTCGACGAGGTCGTCGAGGATCGAAGGCGTAACGTCGACGCCATAGGCGATCGGGTTGTTGTAGATCATCACCGGCAGGCCGCCTCGCATGGCGATGGTGCGATACCAGTGAGCCGTCTCGCGCGGATCGGTCCTGTAGCCGAGGCTCGGAAACACCATCAGCCCCTGCGCGCCGAAGCTCTCATAGGCACGCGCATGGGCGACGGCATTGTCCAGCGTGACTTCGGCCAGTCCCGACAGGAGCGGCACGCGGCCGTCCACCACCTCTACGGCGGCGCGGATGATCGCCTCGCGCTCCGGCATGCTCATCGAGGCGTTCTCGCCGAGCATCGGCAGGACGATGACGCCGGACACGCCGCCGTCGATCAGCCGCTCGATGCTGGCCTGGGTGGCCGCCAGATCTATCCCCTCGTCGCGCCGCAGCTTCGTCGTCACCGCCGGAAATACGCCCGTCCAGTTCATCGTCCCGTTCTCCGGCCAGCCTGTGCCGCCACATCGGATAGCAGAGCGGGCCGGAGATAGACAGGGTTCTGACGCGCAGTGCCCCGGAACTGAACCTGGGTTAACGCCCCCTCACCCGGCCTCCGCTTCGCTCGGCCACCCTCTCCCCGGCGGGGAGAGGAAGCCGGAAACGTCCCGCCACGCCGCCAGCTTGTCGTGGCTGCGGCGGCTGAAACTTCCTCTCCCCGCCGGGGAGAGGGTGGCCGAGCGAAGCGGAGGCCGGGCGAGGGGGTAAAGCCGCGTTGCGACGATGTCGTCGTCAACCCGGATTCACTGCCGTGCGCGGAGTACCGCAACCTCGGGCGGCATCGGGTCGAGCGTCAGTTAACCCGCTCTCAACGGCCCGGCGCTAGGATCGGCCAGGATCCTCAAAGAGCAGCCGCATCCATGCAAGAAGCAGCCATGCCGACGCCGACCGAGGGATTTCGCGAACTGGCCGAGGCGCTGTCCGGCATCGGCCGGCTGGTCGAGACGCTGCGCGAGCGCATCCGCCTGCTGGAGGGCGCCATCGACAATTTTCCCGGCGGCATCTCGCTGTTCGACAGCGAGATGAAGATGGTGCTGTGCAACGAGCGCCAGAAGGAAATGCTCGACTATCCGCCGTCGCTGTTCGCCCATGGCAATCCGACGCTGGAGGAACTGTTCCGCTTCAACGCCCAGCGCGGCGAATACGGCCCCGGCGACTGGCGCGAGCAGGTGGCGCGCCGCGTCGCCCTGCTGCACGAGCGCAAGCCGCATGCCTATGAGCGCGTCCGGCCGAACGGCACGGTCCTGGAGATCCGCGGCATGCCGATCGACGGCGGCGGCTTCATCACCACCTATTTCGACGTGACGGAGAAGCGCCGCACCCAGAACATGGTGGCCCACATGGCCCACCACGACGCCCTGACCGACCTGCCGAACCGGGCGCTATTCGCCGACCGGCTGGGCACCGCGGTGGCGCTCGCCCGGCGCGGCGGCCGGATGGCGGTCCACTATCTCGACCTCGACGGCTTCAAGCCGGTCAACGACCGGCACGGCCACAAGACCGGCGATTCGCTCCTGGTTGCGGTCGCCAAGCGCCTCGGCTCCAGCATCCGCGACAACGACACGGTGGCGCGCCTCGGCGGCGACGAGTTCGCCATCCTGCAGACCGGCATCCGCGAGCCCGGCGACGCGGCCATCCTGGCCCGCCGCATTCTCGGCCAGTTCTCCTCGCCCTTCGACGTCGAGGGGCGGGATCTGAGCGTCGGCGTGTCGATCGGCATCGCGCTCGCCCCGGAAGACGGGGTGAAGCCCGACGAGGTGCTGGCCAAGGCCGACACGGCGCTCTACCGCAGCAAGGCGGCGGGGCGCGGCCGGATGTCGTTCTTCAGCGCCCAGGCCGCGTAGGCGAGCCTTCCGCCTCAATAGGTGGGGCAATCGCATCTGGTCGGCGCGGCGATCCGCTATCGAGCACCGTCATCCTCGGGCTTGTCCCGAGGATCTGCCGTGCGACCGCAAAGATGCGCGAAGATCACTCTTTCGCAGACGCCGGACTGGCGAAACGCGATCACCCGAAGCAGATCCTCGGGACAAGCCCGAGGATGACGGCGGAGCTGTCCGGCTCGCGACACATATAGTAATCAGGTATGCGATCGCCCTGTCTCAGTAGGTGGCGCGGCCGCCGGACAGGTCGAACACCGCGCCCGTGGTGAAGGAATTCTCCTTCGACACCAGCCAGGCGACCATGTTGGCGGCCTCGTCGACCTCCAGGAAGCGGGCGCGCGGGATCTTCGACAGCATGTAGTCGATGTGTTCCTGCTTCATCTGGTCGAAGATCGGCGTGCGCGCCGCCGCCGGCGTGATCGCGTTGACGGCGATGTCGAGGCCGGCGAGTTCCTTGCCCAGCGACTTGGTCAGCGCCATGACGCCGGCCTTCGACGCCGAATAGGCCGAGGCGTTGGGATTGCCTTCCTTGCCGGCGATCGACGCGACGTTGACGATGCGCCCATAGCCGCGCGCCTTCATGCCGGGCACCACCGCCCGGTTGACGTGGAAGGTGCCGTTGAGATTGATCTCGATGACGCGGCGCCAGTCCTCCAGCGGATAGGCCTCCAGCGTGTGGTTCGGTCCGGCGATGCCGGCGGAATTGACCATGATCGACACGGGACCGGCGCCGGCCTCGGTGCGTGCGACAGCCTCGACCACGGCCTGCGCGTCGGTGATGTCGACGGTGACCGACGAGGCGGCCGGCCCGATCTTCTCGACGGCGGCCTTGAGCGGACCTTCGTTGACGTCCCACAGGCAGACCTTGGCGCCCGACGCCGCGATGCGCTTGGCGAAGGCGAAGCCGAGGCCCTGCGCGCCGCCGGTGATGATGGCCGTCTGGCCCTCGAGATCGATCCTGTTCATGTCGTGAAACCCTGCTTTCCCTGTGCGGGCGCACCCTATACGTGCAAGCCGCGGTTCGTCACCTGCCCGGTGCCGCCGAATTCGCGGGCAGGCGCGGTGGTTCCTGCATCGAGCCGGCAACTGGTCCTGCCGCTTTTGCCGCGCAAGGGCATAATCGATGGAACCGTATGGCGCGACCAAGTGCGGATTCCGCAGGTCGCGGCATGGCCGCCGGATGCCCGAGGAGACCCAGCATGGCTGTTCCAGCCGCAGGCAGGAAACGCGTCGTCATCCACGAGGACGATGTCGGCATGAGCCACGGCACCAACGTCGCGTTCCGCGAGCTGTCGGCCAGGGGCGCCTGCAGCGCCGGCTCGGTCATGGTACCCTGCCCGTGGTTCGCCGAGACGGCCGAACTGGCGGCGGCCGAGCCGTCGCTCGACCTCGGCGTCCACCTGACGCTGACCAGCGAGCAGAAGCCGTATCGCTGGCGGCCGCTGACGGCGCCGCCGCGCTCGGCCGGGCTGACCGACGAGCTCGGCTTCTTCTGGCCGGACGTGCCGCGGGCCCGCAAGGCGCAGCCGGAGGCGGTGGAGGCGGAACTGCGGGCGCAGATCGAGACGGCGCGCGCCGCCGGCATCGACATCACCCATCTCGACCCGCATATGGGCACGGCGCTGATGCCGGAGTTTTGCGCGATCTACCGGCGGCTCGGGATCGAGTACGGGGTTCCCGTCGTGCTGGTGAACGATCTGAAGGCGTACAATCCGGCGAGCTACGCCGGAGGCGGCCTCGACTTCGCCCGCTACGATGCCGAGATCGCCGCGGCGCGGGCGGCTGGTGAGCCGGTCTTCGACACAATCCTGGAGACGCCGTGGCGGCGCAGGACGGATGCGCGGACCGCCTATCGCGAGCTGTTCGCCTCGATCCCCGATGGGTTGAGTTTCCTGGCGCTGCACTTCAACGCGCCCGGCGATTTCGAGGCGGTCAATCCCGGCGACGCGCCGATCCGCATCGGCGAATACGAGCTGTTCCGAACGCCGGTCATCCAGGAGTGGATCGAGGAATTCGGCCTCGAAGTGATCGGCATGCGGGAAATGCGCGACGCGATGCGAGCCGGTCTTCGGGGATGACGGGTACCGGGTGCGTCCTTCGAGGCTCGCCCGCCGCATCTTATGCTCATTTGGCCGATACGGTGCGGGCTCGCACCTCAGGATGAGGGTGGTCCGTGCCTGTCGCCTGTCCTGATGTAGAGCGTGTTTTCAATAGCTTGATATTTGTGTTGGCCGGCACCCACGTCCCTCATCCTGAGGTGCGAGCCCGCACCACGTCGGTCAGGCGGCGTGATATCGGCGGGCGAGCCTCGAAGGACGCACCCGGCGCTCTCAGCATCGCGACTGTCACCCCTTTCCAGCCATGAACCGCCGCGCCATCGCGACCAGCAGCGCCATGTCGCGGGCGGCGTGCTCCGGCGTGTTGACCACCGGCGCGCCGGCGGTGATCGCCGCGTGGAAGCCGCGCAGTTCCTCCACGAAGGCCTCGCCATAGCCCGGCCGAAGCTCGGTCTCGCGCGCCGTGTGGCCGTCCGAGGTGCGGATGGTGAGCCGCGTCGGCTGGTGATTGAGGTAGGGCGAGGGGAAGACCAGCTCCAGCACCGCGTCGTCGAAAGTGACGGTGATGCGCTCGCGGTAGTCGGCGAGGCCGGGCACGGCGAGATGCGTCATGGTCCACAGCGCCTTGCCGCCGAGCAGGCTGACCGTTCCATGACCGCCCTCGCCGTCGGCGAAGATCGTGGCGCCGACGACCTCGCCGTCCGGCACGCCGAGCCGCTCCAGGATGCCGTGCACCGCATTGACGTCGTGGACCATCGACGACGAATAGGCGCCAGTGAAACCACGATAGGCGAGGTCGGAGGGCACCGAGCCGAGCGCCTCCGAGACCTGGGCGCGCTGGGCGGCAACGGCTTGCGCGACCAGGGCGCGGTCGATGTCGTCGCCGCGCTTCAGCGGCCGGTGCGCGACATAGGGCCAGGCGTCGGGATCGTTGACCTCGACGGAGATCATGCGCAGCGTCTGCGCCGTGCCGGGCAGGCTGTCGAGCGCCAGCCGGTAGGCCGGGTCGAAGCGCTTCATAGTGCCGACCTGGACGACGCGGCCGGCGGCGTCGCGCGCCGCGATGATCTCGCCGATCTCGGACGGCGAATAGCACAGCGGCTTCTCGCAGAAGACGTGAAGTCCCTTCGCCAGCGCGGCCAGCACCTGGCTGCGGTGCAGCGGGTCGGGCGAGGCGATCAGGATCGCGTCGAGCGGCTCGGCCAGCAGCGCCTCCGGCGTGTCGAAGCCGCGCACGCCCCAGGTGGCGGTGACGAAGTCGCGGGTGATGGCGGACGGATCGGCGACGCCGGCGAGGTCGTAGAGGTCGTGCAGGGCGATGAGGTTCGGGATGTGCTCGACCTGGGCGATGGTGCCGGCGCCGACGACGCCGATGCGGAGTTTTGTCATACCGGCAACTCCGGATTGACCAAGGCGCGACGCTGACGACCCCCTCCCCCTTGTGGGGAGGGATAGAGGGTGGGGGTAAAGGTCGGCGCAAGCATTCTGAATTCGCCCTCTAGTGATCGAGTCTTACAGGGTCAGGTCCTTGGCACCCCCACCCTCTATCCCTCCCCACAAGGGGGAGGGGGTCGTCAGCGTCGCGTCAATCCTTTGCAGGGCCCCGCTTATCGGTCGGAACGATCGGCCTAAGCCACCGGCTGCCGGATCGAGGCGAGCAGGCGCTCGATGTCGGCCTCCAGCGCTTTCAGGTCCTCGCCGCCCGACATGATCGAGATGACCTCGTCGCGGGTGATGTCGGCTTTCGCATAGGTGCCGCGGTTGCGGCCGCGGTTGAGCAGGGTGAAGGTGTCGGCGACCGGATAGGCGTGGTGGATGTTGTGGCTGATGAAGATCACCGCCAGGCCGCGCATCCGCGCCTCGATGATGTGTTTCAGCACCACCGCCGCCTGGTGGACGCCGAGCGCCGAGGTCGGCTCGTCGAGGATCAGCACGCGCGCCCCGAAATGCACGGCGCGCGCGATCGCCACCGACTGGCGCTCGCCGCCCGAGAGGGTTCCGACCGCCTGCGTCGGGTCGCGGATGTCGATGCCGATGTCGGCCATCGCCTGCCGGGCGATGCGGTTGGCCGCTTCCTTGTCCATGCGCGAGAAGGGAAGCCGGCTGCGGGTCGGTTCGCGGCCGAGGAAGAAATTGCGGGTGATCGACATCATCGAGATCATGCCGAGGTCCTGGAACACCGTCGCCACGCCCTTGTCCTGCGCGTCGCGCGGGCTGCGCAACGTCACCGGCTTGCCGTCGACGAGGATCTGGCCGCTCGACGGCCGGTGGACGCCGGACAGGACCTTGATGAGCGTCGACTTGCCGGCGCCGTTGTCGCCGAGCAGGCTGTGGACCTCGCCCGGATAGACCTTGATGTCGATGTCCTGCAGCGCCTTGACCGAACCGAAATTGACGCTGACGCCGCGCAGTTCCATGGCGGGGACGCTCATCGGCTGGCTCCCCGGCCGATCGCCTTGGTGCGGATGTAGTTGTTGACCAGCACCGCCACGAGGATGACGAGGCCGAGGAACACCTTGAACCAGTCGGTGTCGATGCCGGTGTAGAAGATGCCCATCTGCACCAGGCCGAAGATCAGCGCCCCGAACATCACGCCGTAGACCGTGCCGTAGCCGCCGGTCAAAAGCACGCCGCCGATCACTGCCGCGATGATCGCCTCGAACTCCTTGAGCAGGCCGCGCGTCGTATCGGCCGAGCCCGCCTCGACCACCTGGATCGCGGCGAGCAGGGTCGCGGCGCAGGCCGTGTAGATGAACAGCCAGATCTTCACCTTGTCGACCGGCACGCCGACATTGCGCGCCACCGTGGCGTCGCCGCCGGTGGCGAAGATCCAGTTGCCGTATCTGGTCTGGGTGAGCACGTAGCCGGCGAGCGCCGTCAGCACCAGCCACCAGACGATCGACATCGGGATGCCGGCGACGAACGGCGTGCCGTCGCTGCGCGTCGCGATCCAGCCGGCCGTGCCCATCCACTGGAACAGGCCGGTCAGCAGATGGCCGTTGAAGATCGCCGCGGTGCCCGGGTCGGGGATGCCGTCGAGGATGTAGGGGATCTGGGTGCGGCCGGTGACGGCGCGGGTGATGCCGATCGACAGGCCGCGCAGGATGAACAGCGAGGCGAGCGTCACGATGAAGGAGGGCAGGCGCGTCTTCACCACGATCAGCCCGTTGAGATAGCCGGTGAGGATGGCGGCGGCGAAGGCGGTGGCGATGCCGCCCCACAGCGGGAAGTGCAGTTCGCGCACGGTGAGCCCGATGACGATGCCGGCGAAGCCGATCATCGAGCCGACGGAGAGGTCGAACTCTCCGGCGATGATCAGCAGCGCCGCGGCGGTGGCGATGATGCCGAGCTCCGCCGACAGCGTCAGGAAGGTCATCGACCCCTGCAGCGAATAGAGGTTCGCCGCGCCCGGCAGCAGGGCGAAGATGATCATGGTGGCGACGAGGCCGGCGGCCGCACCAGCCTCGGGACGGCGCAGCATCTGCACCAGGCCGCTGGTCGCGGCCAGCCGCTCGTCGGGCGCATCGCCGCCCTTGCGGCGGATGGCGAGGCGGTCGGCGGGGCTTTGCATCGATGTCATCTTGTCGTCCACGGCCAAGATCAGGCGCTCCAAACGCGCGTTCCGCAAGGCTGGTCGCTAAAGGCTTACCCTCCCCCTTGCGGGGAGGGTCGGCGAGCGATCATCTTGCATGAGCAAGTGATCGTGAGACGGGTTGGGGGTGCAAAAGACAGAGCGGTAGAACCCCCACCCCGCGTCACAAGCCTCGCCTGCGCTCGGCTTCCTCCGCGACCCTCCCCGCAAGGGGGAGGGTGACGCCGCGTCCTATCTTATGCCTTCTTTGGCGAGCGCCAGGATGGCCTTGGCCTTGTCCGGCGTGTCGATGAACAGCGGGCCGGTGTAGGAATTGTTCTGCGGCCAGAAGCCGTGGGTCGCCTGCTCGACCAGGAACACCACGGGCAGATAGCCCATCAGGTACTGCTGGGCGTCCATGCCGAAGCCCATCTCGCCGGCGACGATCGAGTCCAGCACCTCGGGGCTGATGTCGAAGGTGTAGAGCTTGATCTTGCCGAACAGCTCCTTGTCGCGGAACATCGGGATCAGCGGGTTGGCGGCGGTGGCGCCGAGCGCGAACACCGCCTGAACGTCGGAATGGGCCGAGAGATAGGCCTCGGTGCGGCGCTGCACGTCGGCCGGGTCCGGGGTGACGGCGACGACTTCGGTGCCGCCGCCCGAAGGTTTCAGCCCGTCGTTGAGACCCTGGCAGCGTTCGTCGAGGCTGACATTGCCGACCTCGTGATTGATGCAGACGACCTTGAGGATGCCTTCCTTGGCCAGCCGCTCGCCGGCCTTCTTGCCGGAATCATATTCCGACACCGTGCCGACATAGAGCGAGGTTCCCATCGCCTCGCCGGTCTTCTCGCCGGAATCGAGCACGATGACCGGGATATTGGCGGCGAGCGCCGACTGCACCGACTTGCGCATGGCATCGGCATCGGCGATCGACACGGCGATGCCGTCCGGCTTGGTGGCGATGGCGGCATCCATCATGCGCGCCTGCTCGACCACGTCGAAGACCTGCGGGGCATGATACTCGACCTGTGCGCCGGTCAGCGCCGCAGCATCGTCGACGCCGCGCTTGACCACCGACCAGTACGGGTCGGAGGCGGAGCCGTGCACGACGAAGGCGATATGCACGTCCTTGGCGTCCTTCAGGCCTGCCGCCGCGGCGATGCCGGTCGCCGCCACGGCGGCCAGCGCCGCCAGTGCGATCTTCCTCAGTCCGATCATCTCACTCTCCCATTGCGTTTATCGGTTCGTCCCGCATCGCCGGGTGGCAGCGTGCGCCGCGATCCCGGCCCCTGCCTGTCGTCCTCCGGTGCCCGGCCATCGTTCGATGTGTCCGGCCCGATGGGCTTCTGGAGTTCGTCCCCTGAACTGGATGGGATGGAACGACGAATTGCGGCGATCGGACAGAACCACTTTCGTGGATTTCGATGGATACGGTTATCCTCGCCAGAACCACTTCGCCGCTGGACGGTCCTACCGTGCGCCGGGATGCGCGCCCGTCGCTGCGATGTCGCGGTCGAGCCGCTGGAAGGCTGCGCGCAGCGCCAGCACGGCGCGCAGGATCTGCCGCTCGTCCATCGAGGTGTAGCCGAGCAGCAGGCCGTGCCGCGGCTCGCTGGCGTGGTAGTTGATCGAGATGCCCTGCACGTCGAGGCCCTCCCTCAGCGCCGCGGCGACGACGTCGCCGTCACGGTAGGGTTTTCGGAACGAGGCCAGCAGTTGCATGCCGGAATCGTTCTCGGTCACCTCGATCCACTCGGCGAGATGCGCCTCGCAGAGCCGGATGAAATTGGCCTGCCGGCGCGCGTAGAGCCGGCGCATCCGCTTCAGATGGGTGGCGAAATAGCCCTGCGCGATGAAGTCGTTGACGGTGGCCTGGAGGATCAGCGGCGCGAACTGGCCGGTGATCGACACGGCCTTGTCGAAGGCGACCGACAGTTCGCGCGGCACGATCAGATAGCCGATGCGCAGCGCCGGGATCAGCGTCTTGCCGAACGAGCCGATGTAGACGGTGCGGTCGGCATGGTCGAGGCCGCGCAGCGCCGGCACGGGGCGGCCGCGGAAACGGTACTCGCCGTCATAGTCGTCCTCGACGATCCAGGCATCGTTGCGCGCCGCGATGTCGAGCAGTTGCAGGCGCTCCTCGATGCGCATGATGGTGCCGAACGGCCATTGGCAGGACGGCGTGACATAGATCAGCCGCGGCGGCGGCAGGTCGGGATCGGACAGGAACCAGCCGCGGCGGTCGACCTTGAGCGGCGCCAGCCGGGCGCCGGCGGCGAGGAAGGCGCTCTTGGCGCCGAGATAGCCGGGCTCCTCGATCCAGGCATCGTCGCCTTCGTCGGTCAGCACGCGGGCCACCAGGTCGAGCGCCGCCTGCGCGCCGGTGACGACGATCACCTGCTCGGCCGTGCAGGAGATGCCGCGCGACAGGCCGAGATTGGTGGCGATCGTCTGGCGCAGGCCGGGATGCCCGGCGAACTGCAGATAGCCGAGCAGCGACTCGTCGCGCCGCCGGGCGTTGCGCAGCAGCAGGTTGCTCCAGATCGAAAACGGGAAGGATGCGGTCTCCGGCACGCCGGGATGGAAGTTGATGACGCCGGCGTTGCGCGGCGGCTGCGGGCCGTTGACGATGGTCTGGCCGCGCCGCGACAGTTTTCGCGGCGCGGTCGGCGCGGCGCGGACGGGCGCCGAGGCGCGGTCGATCTGGATCGGCGCAACCCACGTGCCGGAACCGCCGCGCGCCTCGATGAAGCCCTCGGCCAGCAACTGCTCATAGGCGGCGATCACGGTGTTGCGGCTGACGGCGAGATCGTCGGCCAGCGACCGGGTGGACGGCAGCAGGCTCTGCGCCTGGATCTGGCCGTCGAGGATGAAGCGCCGCAGCGCGCCATAGATCTGGCGGTGCATCGGCTCGCCGGACGTCCGGTCCACCGACAGCATGTCGAGCGTGAAACGCATATGGTCTGCCACGCATCACTCCGGGCTGCGTGTCGGTCCCGTCAGGCTAGATCAGGACGGGGCGCGATTGCCAGAGGGGCTGTCGGAAGGCCAGTGCCTCCTGGACCCGTAGAGTTCCGTCGCGCCCCGCTCTGTCCTGCCGGACATCTCCCCCCTCAAGGGGGGAGATCAGCTAGTCGCAGGGTCTACCGCCAATCCTAAACGTCGGATGTTGGCGAAAGCGTCAGCGAAAGCCAATCTCCCCCCTTGAGGGGGGATGTCCGGCAGGACAGAGGCGGGTATGACGGAACTTGACGTCGCGGAAATCGCTTCAAGCGACAGCCCGCTGGTCAGGCCCCGTCCCGCTCGATCACCTCGAACCCCGCCTGCCGGGCCGTCGCCGCGAGTGAGCGGTAGCCCATCGTCGCATAGGTCAGCGGATGCGCCTTCGCCGGATCCTGCTCGGCCTCGACGACCAGCCAGCCTTCGTAGCCGTTCGCCGCCAGCGGCTGCAACAGAGACAGGTAGTCGACCGAGCCGTCGCCGGGCACGGTGAAGATGCCCTCCATCACCGCGCCCATGAAGCTCATGTCCTGGGCCCGCGCCTTCGCCAGAATGCCGGGGCGGACGTCCTTGCAATGGAAATGCACGACGCGGTCGAGATGGCGGGCCAGCAGCGCCGCCGGATCGCCGCCGGAGAACAGGCAGTGGCCGGTGTCGAACAGCAGGCCGACCGCCTCGCCGGTCGTTTCCATCAGCCGGTCGACCTCCGCGTCGGTCTCGACGATGGTGCCCATGTGGTGATGGAAGGCCATGCCGACGCCGAAATCCGCCATCCGTTCGGCAAGCGCGGTGATCTTGCGGCCGTAGCCCGTCCACTCGTCGTCGCCGAGCGCCGGGCGCTGCGAGATCGGCGCGAAGATGGCATCGTGGCGGCCGCGCGACGTGTCGGCATAGACGACATGCCTCGCGCCCAGCTCGCGCAGCAGGGTGAGATGCGGCAGCAGCGCCGCGAATTCCTCGTCGACCGAACGGTCGGCGATGCGCCCGTCATACCAGCCGGAAACCAGTTCGAGCCGGTGCGCGGCCAGCACCGGGCCGAGTACCGCCGCCTGGCGCGGAAATTTTCCGCCGAGCTCGGTGCCGCGATAGCCGGCCAGCGCGGTCTCCGACAGGCAGGTTTCCAGCGGCGTGTCGCCACCGAGCTCCGGCACGTCGTCATTGGTCCAGGTGATCGGGTTGATGCCGATGCGCACGCTCATGCGGCGGGCCTTTCGTAAGTCTCGGGGGTCGCGATGCGGCTGCCGGCCTGGGAAGAATCGAGGATGGCGTCGCACAGCCGGCTGATGCGCATGGCGTCGGCCAGATCGGGCGCCGCGCAGCGGCCTTCGGCAACCGCCCTCAGGAAGCCGAGCAGTTCGATGGTCTTCAGATCGTTGAAGCCGAGCTGGTGGCCGGGCGCCGGCAGGAAGCCGGCATAGTCGGGATGGGCCGGATTGGCGAGGATGGTGCGAAAGCCCTGGATCTCGGCCGGCTGGCCGGCCTCGTAGAGACGCAGCTCGTTCATCCGCTCGGCGTCGAAGGCGATCGTGCCGCGCTCGCAGACGATCTCGAACGACACTTCCATCTTGCGGCCGATGGCGATGCGGCTGGTCTCCACCACGCCGACCGCGCCGCTTTCGAAGGCGAGCAGGGCGGCTGCATAATCCTCGTTGTCGACCGGTTTCGTCCCGCCCGCGCCGTCCGGCCGGCGCGGATGCATGGTGCGCGACAGGCCGGTGAGCTCGACCACCGGGCCGCACAGGAAACGCAGGATCGCCAGGATGTGGTAGCCGAGGTCGCCGAGCGCCCCGTAGCGACCCGCCGTTTCCGCGGAGAGACGCCAGCCATGCGGGGCGTCGGGGTCGGAGAGATAGTCCTCGAAATGCCGGCCGCGCACATGCAGGACGCGCCCGAGCCGGCCGCTGTCGAGGATCGCCCTGGCCTGGCGCACCAGCGGCAGGCGGACATAGGTGAAGCCGACCGCGTGCACGCTGCCGGCCTGCGCGGCGGCCTGCGCCAGCCTCGTCGCCTCGGCGGCGGAGAGCCCGACGGGTTTTTCGCACAGCAGCGGCTTGCCCTGCGCGATGGTGCGGCTGGCGATCGGGAAATGCATGAAGGAGGGCACGGCGACGATCACCGCGTCGGCCATGTCGACCGCCTCCTCCCAGCGCCCGGCGGCATGGTCGAAGCCGAGCGCCGCGGCCGCGGCCCGCGCCCGTGCGTCGTCGGCCTCGGCGACGACATGGGCGACCGCCGTCAGCGGGCAGGCGGGAAACACCTTGTTGACGGCGTGGATCGCCAGCGCATGCGAGCGGCCGATGAAGCCGGCGCCGACGAGGGCGATTTTCAACTCTGGACGCATGGTGCGGACCGCGAAAGGAGGTTTCGCGAAATTTGCATGGCCGCAGGTACCTTCCAAAGGTCCGGTTTGGGCGAGTCCGCAGGTACCGGTTGATGCATCGGGCGCCGTCGGGCCGCGATTGCGCCGGGCACCGCCGGCCGGTACGACTGTCTCGTCGCAGTTCTGCCGGGAGGATGGCCATGGGTTTCGATGACCTGCGAGGCAAGTCGGCGCTGGTCACAGGGGCCTCCGGCGGGCTCGGCCTGCATTTCGCGCTCCTGCTCGGGCGCCTTGGCGTCGAGGTGACGCTGGCGGCGCGGCGGCGCTCGGCGCTGGATGCGGCCTGCGAGGCGATCCGGGACGAGGGCGGCAGCGCCCATGCCGTGCAACTTGACGTCACCGACGGAACCTCGGTGCGGGAAGCGCTCGCCGGCAGGAGCTTCGACATCCTCGTCAACAATGCCGGGATCAGCGGCGCGGGCCGCGCCGCCGATCTCGACGAGGCCGGCTGGGACGCCGTCGTCGACACCAATCTGAAGGGCGTGTTCCTCGTCGCCCAGGCGGTGGCGGCCGGCATGCGGGCCTCCGGCACGGGTGGCGCGATCGTCAACATCGCCTCGATCGCCGGGCACCGGGTCGCCGGCAATCTCGGCGCCTACGCCGCCTCGAAGGCCGGCGTGATCCATCTGACCCGGGCGCTGGCGCTCGAATGGGCGCGCGACGCCATCCGCGTCAACGCGCTCTGCCCGGGCTACATCGAGACCGACATCAACCGCGACTTCTTCGCGACGGAGGCCGGCGCCAGGATGATCGCCCGCATCCCGCAGCGCCGGCTCGGCCGGCCGGAAGATCTCGACGGCGCCCTGCTGCTGCTCGCCTCGGCCGCCGGAAGCTACATGACCGGCTCGACCATCGAGGTCGACGGCGGCCATCTCGTCTCGTCGCTGTAGGGCCTGTGGACAATTATGGATCGGAGCGCGGTATGAGACGAAATTGTCCGGTTCCAGGAGCGGCGCCGAAGGCGGGGTTGGCCCCCGTCGAGGGTCCGCGACGCCGAAACGGGGGATTTCGACCATACCCCTCCGGGGCGCGGCGGATTTCGCGTCCGGGTTCGTTGGACCTCCCTCATGGTGGTCGACACCATCTCGGTCGGTCCGCCTGCCCGGACACGAAATCCGACACGCGCCGCGCCCGATCCATAACTGTCCACAGGCCCTAGAGGCCGTCATGAATTTCGAGATTCCCGCCCGCACCGAGGACTTTCGCCGCCGCATCGCGGCCTTCGTCGAACGCGAGGTGCTGCCGCTGGAGGCGGATCGCAGCTCCTACGACGATCACGGCAACATCGCCCTGCCGCTGCTGGAGACGCTGCGGGCCAGGGCGCGCGGCGAAGGGCTGTGGTGCCTGCAGCTCGGGCCGGAGAGCGGCGGGCAGGGGCTCGCCAAGACGGACATGGCGGTCTGCTACGAGGAAATGAACCGCTCGATCTTCGGGCCGGCCGTCTTCAACTCCGCGGCGCCCGACGACGGCAACATGATGGTGCTGGAGAAGCTCGGGACGCCGGCCCAGAAGGAACGCTGGCTGGCGCCGATCGCCGAGGGCAAGGTGCGCTCGGCCTTCGCCATGACCGAGCCGCATCCGGGCGGCGGCTCCGATCCGTCGATGATCATGACGCGGGCGCAGAAGAAGGGCGACCGCTACGTGGTGACCGGCCGCAAATGGTTCATCACCGGGGCGGGCGAGGCCAGCCACTTCATCCTCGTCGCGCGCACCTCGGACGACCCGCGCCACGGCCTGTCGGCCCTGCTCTTCCACCGCGACCAGCCCGGCTGGCGCATCCTGCGCCGCATCGGCATCATGGGGCCGGAAGAGCATGGCGGCCATTGCGAGCTGGAGTTCGACGGGCTGGAGATTCCGGCCGAGAACCTGCTGGCCGGCGAGGGCCAGGGCATGAAGGTCACGCAGGTCCGCCTCGGACCGGCCCGGCTGACCCACTGCATGCGCTGGCTGGGGCTGGCCAAGCGCTGCATCGAGATCGCCCGCGCCTACGCAGCCGAACGGCAGGGTTTTGGCCAAAGACTCGCCGACCGCGAGAGCATCCAGCTCATGCTGGGCGGGCTGGCCATGCAGATCGAGATCGGCCGGCTGCTGGTGATGAAGGCCGCCTGGGAACTCGACCGCGGCGGCTTTGCCCGCAAGGAGGTGTCGATGGCCAAGGTGCAGGTGGCGGACGTGCTGCATGCGGCGGCCGACACGGCGATCCAGATCAACGGCGCGCGCGGCTATTCCACCGATACGGTGCTGGAATGGATCTACCGCTACGCCCGCCAGGCACGGCTGGTCGACGGCGCCGACGAGGTCCACAAGATGGTGCTGAACCGCTTCCTCGGAGAAGAGGGAATCGGCTTCTGGCGGTGGAACGTCGACGGAACGGGGCGCTGAGCGATGGCGGCGGGCGCGGCGGATTTCGAACCGGCGGCGCTCGAAAGCTTCCTGCGCGACCGCTTCGGCGCCGGGGACCTGGTATTGCAGCGGATCGCCGGCGGTCAGTCGAATCCGACCTATTACGTCGATTTCGCCGGCCGGCGCATGGTGCTGCGCAAGCCGCCGTCGGGACCGCTGCTGCGCGGCGCCCATGCGGTGGATCGCGAGTTCCGGGTGATGCAGGCGCTTGCCGCGACGGAGGTGCCGGCGCCGCGGCCGGTCCTGTTCCATGACGATACCGAGGTTCTGGGTACGCCTTTCTACCTGATGGAACGGCTGCAAGGCCGGGTCTTCCACGACGCCGCCCTGCCGGGGCTGTCGGCGGACGAGCGGCGCGGCATCTATCTCGGCATGGCCGATGCCCTGGCGAAGCTGCACGCCGCCCGGCCCGAAAAGCTCGGCCTCGCCGATTTCGGCCGGCCGGGCAACTATTTCGAGCGGCAGATCGCCCGCTGGACCAAACAATGGCGGGACTCGCCCAGCGAGCGGATCGCCGATCTCGATGCGCTGGCCGACTGGCTGCCGGCGCATCTGCCGGAGGACGACGGGCAGGTGTCGATCGCCCACGGCGATTTCCGCCTCGGCAACCTGATGTTCCATGCCGAACGGCCGGAGGTGATCGGCATTCTCGACTGGGAGCTGTCGACGCTCGGCCACCCGCTCGCCGACCTCGGCTTCTGCTGCATGCCGTGGCACACGGCACCGGACGAGTATGGCGGCATCCTCGGGCTGGACCATGCCGCGCTGGGCATCCCGAGCCAGCGCGACTTCGTCGGCCGGTATTTCGCCGCGGCTCCGCCGACCGCCGAGCTGCGACCCTTTCACCTCGCCTTCGCGCTGTTCCGTTTCGCGGTGATCTTCGTCGGCATCGCCGACCGGGCGCGTTCCGGCACGGCAGCCGGTGCCGATGCCGGCGCCATCGCGCCGCTTGCCGGGCGCTTCGCCGCGCGCGCCATCGAGATCATCGACGGCCGGCGCGCCTGGTGAGATGGCGCGAAGGTCGAGGCCCGGACGTCCGGGCCTCGCAAGGGCTGCTTGCCGCGTTGACTGTATACAGGGGTTCAAGTATCCCGTCAGTCAGACAGGAAAGAGGACGGCTGCGGCATGATTTCGACGGCGGAAATGGCGGTTCGCGAGGATCTGGCGGCGGCCTACCGGCTCATTGCCCGCTTCGGCATGGACGACATCATCCACACCCACATCTCGGCGCGGCTGCCCGCGGAACCGGATCTGCTGCTGATCAACCGCTATGGCGACCTGTTTCGCGAGGTGACGCCGGCCTCGCTCGCCGTCATCGACCATCACGGCCAGCAGATGCGCGGCGAGCAGGTGCCGATCAACACGGCCGGCATCGTCATCCATACGGCGGTGCATGCGGCGCGGCCCGACGCGGTCTGCGTCATGCACACCCACACCGCCGCCGGTGTCGCGGTGAGCTGCCTCGAGGAGGGGCTGCTGCCGCTCAACCAGACATCGCTGATGTTCTACGGTCAGGTCGGCTATCACGAATTCGAGGGCATCGCGCTCGACCGCGACGAGCAGGAGCGCCTCGTCGCCGATCTCGGCAGCCACCGCGCCATGATCCTGCGCAATCATGGGCTGCTGACGGTCGGCCGCTCGGTCGGCGAGGCCTTCGCGCTGATGTACAATCTCGAACAGGCCTGCCGTATCCAGCTCGCGGCGCTCGGCACCGGCCGGCCGATCCACATGCCCAGCGATGCCGTGTGCCAGCGCACGGCCGCCCAGTACGATGCCGACCCGGACGGCGCGGCCGAACTCGAATGGCTGGCGCTTCGGCGCCTGGCGGACCTGCCGTTCGACGGACGCTGACCGTGCGGGTCGTCATCGCCGACCTGCTCGCCTATTCGGACGCCTTCGTCGCGGCGTTCCGTGCCAGGATGCCGGATGTCGACTTCGCCGTCTGGCCGGAGCTGCGCCGCGGCTCCGACTACGAGCTGCTGGTTGCCTGGCTGCTGCCCGCCGATTTCCAATCCGCGCCGCCGTCGCTGCGGGCGATCTTCTGCTTCGGTTCGGGCACGGACGGCCTGCTCGGCGATCCGCGCATCCCCGGCCACATCCCGGTCGTTCGCCTGCGCGACGAGGGGCAGGCCGATCAACTGCTCGACTACGCCCTCTACGCCGCCTTCGCCAGGCTCAACGACGACTTCGCGGCGCGCCGCGATCAGGCCGCGGCGCATTGGCGCTGCGCGGCCAGGCCGAACCTGAGCCGCGCGTCCCTCAGCATCGCGGTGCTCGGCCTCGGTCCGCTCGGCGCCCATGTCGCGCAGGGGCTGGCCGCCGCCGGCTTCCCGGTGCGGGCCTGGTCGCGGTCGCCGCGCGACCTGCCGGGGGTTCGCTGCCTGCACGGACCGGCAGGCCTCGGCGACTGCGTCGACGGCGCCGACCTGCTGATCAACCTGCTGCCGTCGCGGCCCGAGACCCGCGACATCCTGACGACCTCGCTGTTCTATCGGCTGGCGCCGGGCGCCTGCCTGGTCAATCTCGGCCGCGGCGATCATCTCGACGAGGACGCCTTGCGCGAGGCGCTGCGCAGCGGACGGCTGGGCGGCGCCTTTCTCGACGTCTTCCGCAGTGAACCTCTGCCGGCGACGCACTGGTTCTGGCGGCACGAGCGGGTGCGGCTGACGCCGCATCGCGCCGGCCTGCCGACGCCGCGCGGCGCCGCCGCGTCGGTCGCCGCGGTTGTCGACGCGCTGAAGGCGGGTCAAGCCCTGCCGGGTCTCGTCAGGGGCGGTTCTGCCGAAAAATACGCCTGATGCCGCCGCTGCACAGAGAATGCGCTTGACTTGAAACGGCGCTGAATGCCAGCATACAGCCATGCTGCGCCTTAACGCACCGCTCCTTGCCGACCAGGGCGAACGCCGGAACACGATTTCGGCGAAAGCCTATGTCGAGTTGCGCGAGGCGATCATCACGGCGCGCGTCCTGCCTGGCGCCGGCCTGGCCGAGACCGAGGTCGCGCAGGCGATGGGCATCAGCCGCACGCCGGTCCGCGAGGCCTTCACCCGGCTGTTCGACGAGGGGCTGATCGAGATCTCGCCGCAGACCGGCACCCGGGTCTCGCTGATCGACAACACGCGGGTCCGCGAGGCGATGTTCATCCGCGCCACGCTCGAAAGCGCCGTGGTCGCCGACAGCGGCGTCGATCCCGATCCCGGCATGCTGGACGAGCTCGAACTGTCGCTCCGCGCGCAGGAACGGCTTGTCCACAGCGGCGACATGGGGGCGCTGCACCGTGCCGACATGGGTTTCCACGCCGGGCTGATGGCGGCCTTCGGCCATCCGCGCGCCTGGACCGCCTGCCAGCACGTTTCCGCCGACATGATGCGCGTGCAGTTCCTGATCGGCATGAAGCCGGATCACATCAAGGCGATCGTGGCGGAGCACCGCGCGGTCCTGGAGCAGGTGCTCGCCGGCGATCTTGCCAGCGCCGCGCGGCTTCTCGCCAAGCACATCCGCAACGTCGACATCGACCAGGCCGACCTGAAGCGCGAACACCAGGAGTTCTTCCGTGGAGGCGAGGGTCCGTGACGGCGTTCGCCCCAGCCTTGCCGGGCCGGTCCGGCCTTGATGAGGTCTTTTTTTTGGCCGGTCGTGAAACCGGTTTACTGAAGCGTTTTGCCGCTGTTCTGTCACGAGGGAAATGCGTGTCGGGCCGATTGAAAGTCACCATCCGGGACGTCGCCCGGGCCGCGGGGGTTTCGGTCACCTCCGTGTCGCGGCATCTCAACGGCCGCATCAGCCTGCCCGGTCCCACGGCCTCGAAGATCGAGCAGGCGGCAAGCCGTCTCGGCTACCAGCCGAACGCCATTGCCCGGCGCCTGACGCGCGGCCGCAGCGAGACGCTCGGCCTGATCACCTCCGACATCGCCTATCCGCTGTTCGCGGCGATCGCCTCGGCCTCCGAGCAGGAGGCCGCCCGCCACGGCTACAACCTGCTGATGTTCAACAGCCGCAACGTCGCCGAGAACGAGCTCGCCTTCCTCGGCCGCATCGAAGACCGCCAGGTCGACGGCGTGCTGCTGCTCACCAATCATCCGGACGACGGCCGGCTGGTCAAGAAGATCAACCGCACCGGCGGCGTGGTGCTGATGGATGAGGACGTGCCCGGCGCCAGGGCGCCGCGCCTGTTCGCCGAGAATGCCGCCGGCGCGATGATGGCGGTGCGCCACCTGATCGAGCAGGGGCACCGCCGCATCGGCGTGATCGCCGGGCCGCGCGGCCTGCTCAGCACTACGGAACGGCTTGCCGGGTTCCGTCAGGCGCTCGAAGCGGCGGAGATCGCGCCGAACGACGAGCTGGTGGTCCATTGCGACTACGACGAAGGCCCGGCGTCCGGCGCGTTTGCAGCCTTGCTGGCGCTGCCCGAGCCGCCGACGGCGGTCTTCACCTGCGGCGACATGCTGGCGCTCGGCGCGATGCGGGCGGCGCGGCGCGCCGGCATCCGCATCCCGCGGGACGTGTCGCTGGTCAGCTTCGACGATATCGGCCACGCCGACCTGCTCTCGCCGGCGCTGACGACGGTACGCCAGTCGCCTGCCGAATTCGGCCGGCGCGGCGTCGCCCTGCTGCTCGATCTCATTGCCGGCCGGAAGACGGACACCGTCACCGAACGCATCGGCGTCGAACTTGTCGTGCGCGCCTCGGTCGCATCGCCCTTGGCGGGGATGCGGGCGCCGTCCGACAGGAACACCGTGTCCATGCCGCCAGGTGCGGATGCGGCTCGGGAGGAATCCAACGAAATTCGACTTTCCACACGGACGTGAAAGGGGAACAAACATGTCCATCAATCGCTTCGGCCAAGACGCAGCGCTGATCGCGCTGGAGAAATTCAAGACCGGTCAGATCGACCGCCGCTCCTTGCTGACCGCCATGGCCGGCCTCGGCCTGGCCGTCGCCATCCGGCCCACCGCCGCTTCGGCGCAAGCCAACGAGGTCGTGGTCTGCAACTGGGGCGGCGCGGCCCTCGAAGCCTTCCAGAAGGCCTATGGCGAGCCCTTCACCGCCAAGTCGGGCATTCCGGTCGTCATCGACGGCGCCGGCCCGGCGACCGGCGCCATCCGCGCCATGGTCGAATCCAAGAACGTCACCTGGGACGCCACCGACGGCGGCATGGTCGACGCGGTGGTGCTCGGCAAGGGCGGCTATGTCGAGCCGATCGACTATGCGGTCGTCGACAAGGGCCTCGTCGGCGATGGCATGGCCGCCGAGTTCGGCATCTGCAACTACACCTATTCGAACGTTCTCGCCTATGATTCCAAGAAGCTGGCGACGGCGCCGACGAGCTGGGTCGATTTCTTCGACCTGGAGAAGTTCCCGGGCAAGCGCACCATGTGCAAGTGGATCCAGGGCCAGCTCGAGGCCGTCCTGCTCGCCGACGGCGTCAAGCCCGAGGAGATGTATCCGCTCGACGTCGATCGCGCCTTCAAGAAGCTCGAGCCGCTTCTGCCGAACCTGATCTTCTGGGAATCCGGCGCGCAGAGCCAGCAGCTCTTCCGTGACGGCGAGGTGGTGATGGGCAACGTCTGGCACACCCGCGCCAACCTGCTGCGCAAGGAGAACCCGCAATACACCTGGACCTGGAACGAGAACCTGATGTTCGCCAGCGCCTGGTCGGTGCCGAAGGGCAATCCGGCCGGCAAGAAGGTCTACGACTTCATCAACTCCTCGATGGAGCCGGAGGGCCAGATCACGCTGCTGCGCATCATGGGCAACGGGCCGTCCAACCCGAAGGCGCTCGGACTGATGACCGACGAGGACAAGGCGGTCTACTCGCTGGCGCCGGAGAACGCCAAGACCGGCCTCAAGATCTCCGCCGAGTACTACGCCGAACACGAGGCCGACCTGCAGAACAAGTTCCTCGACTTCATCTCCCGCTAACCTCGGAGACGGCGCCGGCCCGGTGGCATGTCCCCCGGGCCGGCGTCGTAGGATCGCCATGACGTCCTTCCAGCGTTGGGCCTTCGGCCTGACGGTGCCGGCCGCGCTTTTGACCCTGTGTCTCTACGTGCTGCCCATCCTTCAGGTGCTGGCGCTCTCCTTCACCGAGCCGCATTTCGGCATCGGCAACTATGTCGAGATGTTCGGCAACGCCGCGATCGGCCGGGTCGTGCGCACGACGGTCATCGTCTCGGCGGTGACCACCGTGGTGACCATCGTCATGAGCTACGCGGTCGCCTTCGCGCTGGTCCACATGAAGCCGGGGATGCGGCGCGTCGCCATGTTCATGGTGATGGTGCCGTTCTGGATCTCGGTGCTGGTGCGCGCCTTCGCCTGGATCACCATCCTGCGCCGCAACGGCGTGCTGAACTCGGCACTGGTCGGCAGCGGGGCGATCGCCGAGCCGCTGCAGGTCGTCTACAACCAGTTCGGCGTCATCGTCGGCATGGTCCACTACATGATGCCCTTCGCCATCCTGCTGCTCTACGCCAATCTGTCGGAGATCGACCGGCGCATCATCCAGGCGGCGCGCTCGCTCGGCGCCCGGCCGCTCACCATCTTCCTCAAGGTCTGGCTGCCGCTCAGCCTGCCGGGCCTGGCCATCGCCAGCCTGTTCATCGTCATCTTCTCGCTCGGCTTCCTGGTCACGCCGGCCATCCTCGGCGCCGGCAAGGTGCTGATGGTCGCCGAATACATCTCCGTGCAGATCTCCTCGACGCTGCGCTGGGGCGTGGCGACCGCCCTGTCGACCATGCTGCTGCTGGTCGTCGGCGTCCTGATCGCCCTTGCCATGCGCAGTCCGGCGCTGCGCGCCGCCTTCGAGGGGGGGCGCCGATGAGCCCGCGCCTGCGCCGCATCGGCGAGCGCTGGCTGCCCTGGACGGCGGCCTGGCTGCTGCTCGCCTTCCTGTTCGTTCCGGTGCTGGTGGTGGTGCCGGTGGCGCTGACCACCAAGGATTATCTGTCGCTGCCCGCCGACGGCATCTCGTTCCAGCATTTCGCCTCGCTCGCCAACTGGCGCGCCGGCTGGATGCCGAGCATCCTGACCAGCCTCGGCATCGCGCTGGCCTCCAGCATCGTCGCCACCGCCGTGTCGGCCGCCTTCGCCATCGGCGCCTGGGTCTATGTCGGCCGCTGGCCGTCGATCCTGCGCATCATCCTGCTCTCGCCGCTGATCGTCCCGCCGATCATCTACGCCGTCGGCATGGTGCGGCTCTGGTCGAAACTGTCGCTGCTCGACACCTGGCTCGGCGTCACCATCGTCCACGTCATCCTGGCGATGCCGCTTGCCGTGCTGGCGATCGGCGCCTCGCTGTCCAACCTCGATCCGCGTCTGGTTCAGGCGGCGCGATCGCTGGGCGCCCGGCCGCCGACCATCTTCGGCAAGGTGATCCTGCCCAACATCCTGCCGGGCACGATCGCCGGCGCGATCCTCGCCTTCATCGTCTCCTGGGACGAGATCACCGTCACGCTGTTCATCACCAGCCGCGGCATCGTCACCCTGCCGCGCAAGATCTGGACCAGCATCGCCGACGCCGTCGATCCGGCGCTGGCCGCCATCGCCACCGTCATGCTGATCGTCACCGTCCTCGGCCTGGTCCTGCGCATGACGATCTGGGAGCGGCTGGCCCAGCGCCGCTCCTGACCAGTTCCAACAGCTTCGAAATTCAGAAAGGAAAACCGAAGTCATGTCTGCCCACACCGCCGCAATGAGCGAACACGAATATCGCGAGGCGAAGTTCTTCCAGACCTTCGGCTCGGTGCCGAGCCCGGCCTTCCACGATCCGGAGGAGCAGACCCGCGTCTGGGGTCGCCCCTGGGGCTGCACCAACGACGTCGGCAAGCTGCGCGCCGTGCTGATGCATCGGCCGGGCGAGGAGATCAACGTCGTCGACCCGAGCAAGCCCATGCCGGAGATCGGCGGCTTCGGCGATCCCGCCAAGGGCTGGTACTTCATGGGCAAGACGCCGCCGGACCTCGCCGCCATGCAGGCCGCGCACGACGCCTTCACCAAGCTGCTGCGCTCCGAGGGCGTCGACGTCGTCCTCACCGAGAAGGCGGCGCCGGGCGCGCTCAAGTCGACCTTCTGCCGCGACAGCGTCATCGGCGTGAAGGGCGGCGCGATCGTCACCCGCCTGGCACGCCGCGCCCGCCGCGGCGAGGAGCTGATGGTGACCCAGGCGCTGGCCAGGGCCGGCTGCCCGATCCTCGGCACGCTGCATGGCGAGGCGGTGTTCGAGGGCGGCGGCTTTGCCCTGATCGACGAGAAGACCGCCGTCTGCTCGCTCTCGGTGGCCTGCAACGAGGAAGGCTGCACCCAGGTGGAGCGCATCCTCAACGGCCTCGGGATCGATCTCATCAAGGTGCCGATGCCGGGCTACCGCATCCACATCGACGGGTCGTTCATGATGATCGACCACGAGACGGCGATCATCAACATCAACGAGCTGCCCTATTTCTTCATCGACTATCTGAACAAGCGCGGCATGAAGCTGATCGAGCTGCCGCCGGAGGACAACGCCTTCTCGCTGAACTGCCTGGCGATCGCGCCCGGCCGCGTCGTCATGCATTCGACCCGCACGCCGCGCCTGGCGGAGCGCCTCGACAAGGCCGGCATCACCATCTTGACGCTGGACTATGAATGCATCGAACTGAACGGCGGCGGCATCCACTGCTCGACCGGGCCGCTCGCGCGGGATCCAAGCTGAACGGACGTTGACCTGATGGCCTTCCTCGACATCCGCAACCTTCGGAAAACCTACGGCTCGGCGGTCGCGCTCGAAGGCGTCGACCTGTCGATCGAGGAGGGGGAGTTCGTCACCCTGCTCGGCCCCTCGGGGTCGGGCAAGACGACCCTGCTGATGTCGATCGCCGGCTTCACCAGGCCGGATTCCGGCACGATCCTGCTCGACGGCGCGGACATCACCCGCGTCGACCCGGAGGATCGGGATTTCGGCCTGGTGTTCCAGGGCTATGCGCTGTTTCCGCACCTGACCGTGGCGGACAACATCGCCTTCCCGCTGCGCGTCCGCAAATGGGACCGGGCGCGCATCGCCGCCCGGGTCGGGGAGGTGCTGAAGCTGGTCGGCCTCGACCAGTTGGCGGCGCGCAAGCCGCGCGAGCTTTCGGGCGGCCAGCAGCAGCGCGTGGCGATCGGCCGGGCGCTGGCCTTCGGCCCCAAAATCCTGCTGCTCGACGAACCGCTCTCCGCGCTCGACCGCAAATTGCGCGACGCGATGCAGCGCGAGCTGAAGCGGCTGCACCAGGAGACCGGCGTCACCTTCGTCTTCGTCACCCACGACCAGGAGGAGGCCTACGCCATGTCGGACCGCATCGCGGTCTTCCAGAGCGGCAACATCGTGCAGGTCGGCAGTCCGCGCGACATCTACAGGGCGCCCGGGTCGCGTTTCGTCGCCGGCTTCCTCGGCGGCAACAACATCGTCTCGGCCAAGGCGGGTCCGGGCGAGCTCGATCTGTTCGGCGTCCGCCTGCCCATGCCGGCGGCCTATGAGGCGGCGCGGCACGGCAGCGGCGCGATCACCGTCTGGGTGCGTCCGGAGGACATCACGCTCGGCGAAGCCGCGCCGGGCGCCGTCACCGTCCCCGTCACCGTCGCCGACGTGTCCTTCGTCGGCACTTCCGAGCGCGTCACCGTCGCGACCGCGGACGGGCAGGAACTCACCGTCCTCGCGCCGTCGGCGAGCGCCCGCGACCTTGCTCCCGGCGCGGCGACGACCGTCGGCTTTTCACCCGCCAGCATCGGCTTCCTGGCGCGCGAATAGAGCGCGCCCACAACACGGGCGGTCCGCGGCCAGCGCCGCCGCCCTTTCACAGGATGAGGAAAATCATGAACGTTACCCTGCGCACCGTCGACATCCCGGATTTCGGCCTGCCCGTCGAGCGACCGGCGATACCGGCTGCAACCTATGAGGCGCGGTGCGCCGCCGCGCTGAAGCGCTCGGGCGCCGATTGGCTCGCCGTCTATGCCGACCGCGAACATGCCGCCAACATCGCCTTCCTGACCGGCTTCGAGCCGCGCTTCGAGGAGGCGGTGCTGCTGCTCGGCAGGGGGGGGACGCGCATCGTCGTCACCGGCAACGAGAACATCGGCTACACGCCGATCGCCGGCCTCCCGGGCATCGTCACCCTGCTGGCGCAGTCGCTCGGCCTGATGGCGCAGGACCGCACCCAGAAGCCCGACCTGGTGGCCGTGCTGCGCGAGGCGGGTCTGAAGTCCGGCGACACGATCGGCCTCGTCGGCTGGAAATATCTGGAAAAGGAAGAATGGAGCGGCGAGCGTCCCACCTTCCTCGTGCCGGCCTATATCGTCGACGCGCTCGCCGCCGTGGCCGGGCGCGACAACATCGCCGAGGCGACCCGCATCCTGATGCACCCGACCGACGGCCTGCGCGCCGTGGTCGACGTCGACCAGATCGCCGAGGCGGAATGGGGCGCGTCGCGCTCCTCGATGGCGGTGTGGCGCATCATCAGCGGCTACACGCTGGGCGACAACGAGCTGATGGCGGCGTCGCGCATGGGCTATTGCGGCGAGCCGATGAATTGCCACCCGATGTTCGCCACCAACGACAGGAGCGGTCCGGTGATCGGCCTGCGCAGCCCGACCGCGCGGGTTCCCAGACTGGGCGAAGGTGTGACGACGGCGGTCGGCTACTGGGGCGGGCTGACGGCGCGCGGCGGCATGATCGCGGACACAGACGATGCGTTTCTGGAGGTGGCAAAGGGCTATTTCCGCGGCCTGGTCGCCTGGTACGAGGCCGCCGGCATCGGCGCCGAGGGCGGCGCGATCCACGACGCGGTGATCTCGACGCTGGCGCGCGGAAAACTGCGGCCGGCGCTCAATCCCGGCCATCTGGTCGGACTGGACGAATGGGTGCATTCGCCGATCCGCCCGGGCTCGACCGAGCGCATCGTTTCCGGCATGCCGTTCCAGGTCGACATCATCCCGGTGCCGATGCCGGACGGCGTGACGCTCAACTGCGAGGATCCGGTGACCTTCGCCGATGCCAAGCTGCGCGCCGAGATCGCGGCCCGCCATCCCGAACTGGCGAAGCGCTTCGCGGCCCGCCGCCGCTTCGTCGCCGAGCAGATCGGCATCGAGGTGAAGGAAGACACATTGCTGCTCTCCGCCATCCCGCTCTGCCTGCCGCCGCTCTGGCTGGCGCGCGGCAAGGTTCTGGCGCGCGGCTGACCCCGAGATCTCAGGAGGACGATGATGAAGAAACGCAAAGTACTGCTGGCCGGCGAATCCTGGATGTCGAACGCCACCCATCTCAAGGGCTTCGACCAGTTCGCCAGCATCACCTACCATACCGGCGCCGACGCGCTGATCGACGAATTGCGCAAGGGCCCCTACGACGTCACCTTCATGCCCTCGCACGAGGCGCAGCGCGTCTTCCCGCAGTCGGTGGAGGCGCTTTCGGCCTATGACGCCGTCATCCTCTCGGACATCGGCGCCAATACGCTGCTGCTGCATCCCGACACCTGGATCCAGTCGAAGCCGACGCCCAACCGGTTGAAGGCGATCCGCGACTATGTGCTCGGCGGCGGCGGCCTGCTGATGTTCGGCGGCTACTACAGTTTCCAGGGCATCAATGGCGGCGCCCGCTACCGCAAGACCGCGGTGGAGGATGTCCTGCCCGTCACCTGCGAGCCGGTCGACGACCGCGTCGAAGTGCCGGAGGGTTATGTGCCGGCGGTGGCGAAGGGGGCATCCCATCCGATCCTCGCCGGCCTGGGCACCGACTGGCCGCTGCTGCTCGGCTTCAACGAGGTGAAGGTGAAGCCCGGCGCCGAGGTGCTGGCGACCGTCGGGTCCGACTATGGCGACCTGCCGCTGCTGGTCGCCGGGGAATACGGCAAGGGCCGCTCCGTCGCCTGGACCTCGGACGTCGGCCCGCACTGGCTGCCCGGCGAATTCATCGCCTGGCAGGGCTACGGCAAGCTGTTCGGCCAGATGATCGACTGGGCCGCCGGCGCCTGACGCGGCCGGACGTGCCGGCTCCGCTCAAGGGGCCGGCAGGTCTTCGATCGGGACGCCTTCGGCGGGATCCTTGGCAGGCCGCGGCAGCGGGAACAGCCGGCGCAGCGCCACATAGAACACCGGCGTCAGGAACAGCCCGAACAGGGTGACGCCGAGCATGCCGGAGAACACCGCCGTACCCAGCGACTGCCGCATTTCGGCGCCCGGGCCTGTCGCAATCATCAGCGGCACGACGCCGAGGATGAAGGCGAAGGCGGTCATCAGGATCGGCCGGAGCCTCAGCCGGGCGGCTTCCACCGCCGCCTCGACCGGCCCCGCGCCCTCATCCTGGCCCTGCTTGGCGAACTCGACGATCAGGATGGCGTTTTTCGCCGCCAGGCCGACGAGCACGATCAGGCCGATCTGCACCAGGATGTTGTTGTCGAGCCCCCTGAACGCCACGCCGAGCATGGCCGCCAGAATGCTCAAGGGGACGATCAGCACGATGGCGAACGGCATGATCCAGCTTTCATACTGGGCCGCGAGCGCCAGGAAGACGAACAGCACGGACAGGCCGAAGATGAAGATCGCCGTGTTGCCGGTCTGCTTTTCCTGGAAGGCGAGTTCGGTCCATTCGAATGCCGTGCCTTGCGGCAGGTTCTCGGCGGCCACCTTCTCCATCAGGTCGAGCGCCGTGCCGCTCGACACGCCCGGCGCGGCATTGCCCTGCAGCGGCACCGACACATACATGTTGTAGCGCTGCACGAGCGACGGGCCGGTGACGTCGCGGATCTCCACCAGCGTGCCGAGCGGCACCAGCGCGCCGGCCGCCGAACGCACCTTCAGCTTCAGTATGTCGTCGCGCTCCAGCCGGAACGCCTGGTCGGCCTGGGCCCGCACCTGGTAGACGCGGCCGAAGGCGTTGAAGTCGTTGACATAGGCGGTGCCGAGATTGATCGACAGCGTGTCGAAGATGTTGGTGATCGGCACGTTGAGCATGCGCGCCTTGTCGCGGTCGATCTCCAGGAAATATTGCGGGCTCGACGCCGAGAAGGTGGTGAAGACGCCGGTCAGCCCGGGTGTCTGGTTGGCCACCGCGGCGATCTGATAGGCAAGCCCCAGGATCGGCCGCATGTCGGCGCTGTTGCGCTCCTGCAGCATCATCTTGAAGCCGCCGGAATTGCCGAGGCCGCGCACCGGCGGAGGCGGCAGGGCGATGATGAACGCCTCCTGGATGCTCTGCAGGCTGCCGTAGAGCTGACCGACGACCTTGCCCGCCGACTGCCCGTGTTCCAGCCGCTCCTCGAAGCTCTTGAACGTCGCGAAGATCACGCCGGCATTGCTGGCATTGGTGAAGGTTGCGCCGGAAAAGCCGGAGAAAGCCACGGCATTGGCAATGCCCGGCGTGCCGAGGATGATCTCGGAGGCCTGTCGCACGACGGCGTCGGTACGGCCGAGCGACGCGCCCTCCGGCAACTGCACCACCACGATCGCATAGCCCTGGTCCATGTCCGGGATGAAGCCGGTCGGCACGGTCTGCAGCATGTGCCATGTCGCGTAGATCAGCCCGGCAAAGACGGCGAGCATGACGAGCAGCATCGTCGTCGTGCCGACCATCAGGCGGATGAGGAAGGCATAGCCGTTCGCCAGCGCGTCGAAGGCGCCGTTGAAGCCGTTGGCCAGCATGCGGCCGAAGCGTGCCAGGAAAAAGCTCGAATGCTGGGTGCTGTGCGGCTTGAAGAGCACGCCGGCCAGCGCCGGCGACAGCGTCAGCGAGTTGAAGGCCGAGATCGCCGTCGACACCGCGATGGTGATCGCGAACTGCAGGTAGAACTGGCCGGATATCCCCGGAATGAATGCCGTCGGCACGAACACGGCGATCAGCACCAGCGCGATGGACAGCACCGCGGAGCCGACCTCGTCCATGGTGCGATGCGCCGCCGCCTTGGGCGCGAGCCCCAGGGCGATGTTGCGCTCGACATTTTCGACGACGACGATCGCATCGTCGACCACGATGCCGACCGCCAGGACGAGCCCGAACAGCGTCAGCATGTTGAGCGAGAAGTCGAACGCCAGCAGCACCGCCAGCGTACCGATCAGCGATACCGGGATCGCGACGATCGGAACGAGCGCCATGCGCCAGGATTGCAGGAAGACGATGATGACGATGATGACCAGCACGATCGCCTCGACGATCGTCACATAGACTTCATTGATCGACTCGGCGATGAACTCGGTCGGATTGTAGATGATGTCGTAGGTCAGACCCTGCGGAAAGTCGGCCGAGAGCCGCTTGACGGTCGTCTGGATCTCTTCCGCCGCGCCGAGCGCGTTGGTGCCGGGCCGCTGGAAGATGCCGAGCGCCACCGCCGGCTTGCCGTTGAGGTAGGAATTGGTGACGTAGTCCCTGGCGCCGAGCTCGATGCGGGCGACGTCCTGGAGCGAAATCAGCCGGCCGTCCTCGGTCGACTTGACGATGACGTAGCGGAAGTCGCGCGCGTCTTCGAAGCGGCCCTGCGTCGTCACCGTGTACTGGAAGGCGGTGCCGTCGTTGACCGGCGGCGCGCCGATCGAGCCGCCGGAAACCTGAACGTTCTGCTCGCGCAGCGCGCCGACCACGTCGCTGGCGGTCATGCCGTAGGCCGAGAGCTTTTCCGGATCGAGCCAGATGCGCAGCGAGTATTCGCGCTCGCCGAAGATGATCACGTCCCCGACGCCGTCGAGCCGCAGCAGCACGTCGCGCACCCGTGATCGGGCGAAGTTCGAGACATAGAGCTGGTCGTAGGTGTCGTCGGGCGACAGCAGGTGCACGACCATCATCAGGTCGGGCGAGCTTTTCGCGGTGGTGATGCCGAGGCGGCGCACCTCCTCCGGCAGTCTGGCCTCGGCGATCGAGACGCGGTTCTGCACCAGCACCTGCGCCTGATCGAGATCGGTGCCGAGCCGGAAGGTGATGGTCAGCGACATCGACCCGGAGCCGGTCGAATAGGAGGACATGTAGAGCATGTCCTCGACGCCGTTGATCTCCTGCTCCAGCGGGGTGGCAACCGTGGCGGCGATCGTCTCGGCGTCGGCGCCGGGATAGGTGGCGCGCACCACGATGGTCGGCGGGGCGATTTCCGGATACTGCGCCACCGCAAGCTGCGTGTAGGCGATGCCGCCGACGATCAGCAGCACGATCGACAGCACCGATGCGAAGATCGGCCGGTTGACGAAGAAATGCGCGAAATTCATTGCGGCTGTCCTTCACCCGCGGCCTTCGGCGGCAGGGTGATCAATTCCGGCGTGACGGTGACGCCGGGCCGCACCCGCATCAGCCCGTTGACGACGACCGTTTCATCGCCGGTCAGGCCCTCGCGGATGACACGGTAGCCATCGATGCGCGGACCGGTGCGGACCGGCAGCATGGAAACCTTGCCCGCCTCGTCGACGGCATAGACGATGCGGCGGTTCTGGTCGGCGCCGATCGCCTCGTCGGGCAGCAGGACGGCCGGATGCGGCAGCGAGCCGGGGACGTTGATGCGGCCGAACATGCCGGGTTGCAGCACGCCGTCCTTGTTGTCGAAGCGGGCGCGGGCCCGCATCGTCCCGGTCGCTTCGTCGAGCCTGTTCTCGGCGAAGTCGAGCTTGCCCTGGAAGGCCGCCTCCCGGCGGTCGGCGACGCGCACCGACACGTCGACGCCGCCGGCGCCTTCCTGCATGGTGCCGCCGCGGGTCCGCGCGTCGCGCGCATAGGCGAAATAGGACCGCTCGTCGATGTCGAAATAGAAGTCGATCGGATCGACGGCGACGATGGTCGTCAGCAGCGTCGAGTCGGATTGCACGAGATTGCCGGCCGCAACGAGGCGGCGGCCGATCCGTCCCGACAGCGGCGCCCTGATTTCGGTGAATTCGAGATTGAGGCTGGCGGTGCGCAGCGCCGCCTGCGCGCCCTGTTCCTGGGCCTGGGCCGACAGGAACTCGCGGCGCCGGTCATCCAGCACCGAGGCCGAGAGATTGCCCGATTTCGCCAGTTGCTCGGCGCGCTCGAGCTGCGTCTTCGAGAATGCCAGCAGGCTGCTCGCGACGTCGACCTGCGACTTGGCGCCGTCATAGGCCGCCTGGTAGGGCCGCCGGTCGATGGTGAACAGCAGGTCGCCCTTGTTGACCAGGACGCCGTCGCGGAAATGAACGGCTTCGAGATAGCCGCCCACCCGTGAGCGCAGTGAAACCTCGTCCACCGCGCTGAACCGGCCGACGAACTCGTCTTGCTCGACGATGTCCTTCACGACGGGTTTGGCGACGGTGACGGGCGCCGGGCCCTGCTGGGCCGTGGCGACGGCCGGGGCAAGGGCAGCGAGGATCAGCACCGATCCGAACGTCAGGCCCCTCAGCAGGTCGGGGCTACGGTTGAACAGACCGCCAGACACACCCATGAACGCCCCCTCGGCCTCAGATGATCATCAGTGCGCCCCAAGCTGGCACAGCCCATTGGGGATCGCAACCGGCTGGGGAAATGGTGGCGGCGTCGATGCATTGCAATAGCGCCGGAAATCGCCGGCAAAAACCGGTCGAAATCGTCCGTGCGACGGGCCGGATCTGGAAAATCCCGGTCGCACAACCGCTACTTTGGGATAACTTTACCCGTGCATCGAGGTAGCGCTACCATCCCGTTTGGCGCCCGTGGGAGGAACCTTCGGTCGGCGCGGATCGCTCGTCGGCGGGTTTGCGACGGGCGCAGGACCGGGAGGACGCATGGCATCCGTCGCAATCCGCGATGTCCGCAAATCGTTCGGCGCCACCGAAATCCTGCATGGCGTCAGCATCGACATCGAGGATGGGCAGTTCGTCACGCTCGTCGGCCCCTCGGGCTGCGGCAAGTCGACGCTGCTGCGCATGATCGCCGGCCTGGAAGGCATCACCGGCGGCGAGATCGCCATCGGCGGTCGGGTGGTCAATCGCGTCGCGCCGAAGGAGCGCGACATCGCGATGGTGTTCCAGAACTACGCGCTCTATCCCCACATGACGGTCGCCGAGAACATGGCCTTCTCGCTGATGCTGAAGAACGCGCCGAAGCAGGAGCGCGACCAGCGGGTTCAGCGCGCCGCCGAGATCCTCGGGCTGGCGCCGCTGCTCGACCGCTATCCGCGCCAGCTCTCGGGCGGCCAGCGCCAGCGCGTCGCCATGGGCCGCGCCATCGTGCGCGACCCGCAGGTGTTCCTGTTCGACGAGCCGCTGTCCAACCTGGATGCCAAGCTGCGCGTCGCCATGCGCGCCGAGATCAAGGAGCTTCACCAGCGGCTGAAGACGACGACGGTCTACGTCACGCACGACCAGATCGAGGCGATGACCATGGCCGACAAGATCGTCGTCATGCATGACGGCATCGTCGAGCAGGTCGGTCCGCCGCTCGAACTCTACGACCGTCCCGACAATCTGTTCGTGGCGAGCTTCATCGGCTCGCCGGCGATGAACCTGCTGAAAGGGCGGATCAGCGACGACGGAGCCTCGTTCGAGGGCGCCGGCGGTATCGCCATCTGGCTCGGCTCCGCGCCGGGCGCGCCGGCCGGCCGGCGCGTCGTGCTCGGCATCCGGCCCGAGCACATCGGGCTGGCCGACAACGGCGTGCCCGTGACCATCGCGGTCGTCGAGCCGAGCGGCGCGGAAATCCAGATCATCGGCCGGACGGCGGGCGGCGAGGAGATCGTCGCCAATTTCCGCGAGCGGCACGACTTCCGGCCGGACCAGCCGGTGACGCTCTCGGCCGATCCGGGGCTGATCCATCTCTTCGACGCCGATACCGGGAAACGGCTGCGCACCTGACCAACAGCAATCGAACGGGAGGAAGACGATGAAGTTCACCAGACGCGACGTGATCCGTACCAGTGCCGGCGTCGCCGCCGGCCTCGTCGGCAGCCAGTTGATCGGCCGGCCGGCCTTCGCCCAGGACGCGCTGAGTTTCAAGCCGGAAGAAGGCGCGTCGCTGCGGCTGCTGCGCTGGTCGCCCTTCGTGCAGGGTGACGAGGACGCCTGGCTCGCCAACACCAAGCGCTTCACCGATGCGACCGGGGTTCAGGTTCGCGTCGACAAGGAAAGCTGGGAGGACATCCGTCCCAAGGCCGCCGTCGCCGCCAATGTCGGCTCAGGTCCCGATCTCATGCTGGTCTGGTTCGACGACGCCCACCAGTATCCCGACAAGCTGCTCGACGTCAGCGACATCGGCGAATATCTCGGCGCCAAATATGGCGGCTGGTATGACGGCCCGAAGGGCTATGCCACCCGCGACGGCAAGTTCATCGGCCTTCCGGTGGCGGCCATCGGCAACGCCATCGTCTACCGCGATAGCTGGGTCAAGGAAGCCGGCTTCTCCGAATTCCCGAAGGACACGGCGGGTTTCCTGGAGCTCTGCAAGGCGATGCAGAAGATTGGCCATCCGGCCGGCTTCACCCATGGCCACGGCGTCGGCGACGGCAACAACTACGCCCACTGGCTGCTGTGGAGCCATGGCGGCATGATGGTCGACGAGGGCGGCAAGGTGGTGATCAACAGCCCCGAGACGCTGAAGTCGATCGAATATGCGATGGAGCTCTACAAGACCTTCATCCCGGGCACGGAAAGCTGGCTCGACGTCAACAACAACCGCGCCTTCCTGGCCGGCGAGCTCGGTATCATCGCCAACGGCATCTCGGCCTACCGCACGGCGCAGATCAACAAGGACAACGATCCGAAGCTGACGGAGATCGCCAAGGACATCCGCACCACCAACCTGCCGATCGGCCCGGTCGGCAAGTCGGTCGAACTGCATCAGACGACGGTCGGCGTCATCTTCAACTACACCCCCTATCCGAATGCGGCGAAGGCCTACCTCCAGTTCATGTTCGAGGAGGCGCAGATGAGTGACTGGATCAAGGGCTCGCTGGGCTACTGCTGCCAGACGCTGAAGGGCTTCGCCAACAACCCGATCTGGACGGAAGACGCCAACGCCGCCGCCTATTCCAGGGCATCGGAGACGCTGCGCCCCAACGGCTTCGCCGGGCCGCTCGGCTACGCCTCGGCGGCGACGATGGCGGACTATGTGCTGGTCGACATGTACGCCGAGGCAGTCACCGGCGCGGCGACGCCGCAGGAGGCGATGGAAAAGGCCGAGAAGCGCGCCAACCGGTATTATCGGGTGTAGGGCCCGCTTGGAAATGGGTTCACCCCCACCCCTTACCCCTCCCCGCAAGGGGGAGGGGGATTATGAGACGTCGGCGCCCCCCTCCCCCTTGCGGGGAGGGGTAAGGGGTGGGGGTGCAGGCTCCTCGAAAGCTGTCGAACGAGGCGGTTGAATGTCGGCACAGGCACGCTCCATGACCTCGACCCGGCGGACGTCCTCGCTCTCCGGACTCACCGAGAGCAAGGGCTTCCTGTCCTTCTGGTTCATGCTGCCGGCGGCGGTGCTGCTGCTGGTCTTCCTGACCTATCCGCTCGGTCTCGGCGTCTGGCTGGGCTTCACCGACACGCGCGTCGGCCGCGAAGGCATCTGGATCGGCCTGGAGAACTACGAATATCTCTGGGACGATTCGATCTTCTGGCTCTCGGTGTTCAACACGCTGCTCTACACGATCAGCGCCTCGATCCTGAAATTCGCGCTCGGCCTGTGGCTGGCGCTGCTGCTCAACGAGAACCTGCCGCTCAAATCCTTCTTCCGCGCCGTCGTGCTGCTGCCCTGGGTGGTGCCGACGGTCCTGTCGGCGATCGCCTTCTGGTGGATCTACGATTCGCAGTTCTCGATCATCTCCTGGGCGCTGATCGAACTCGGCGTCATCGACCAGAGGATCAATTTCCTCGGCGACCCCAACAATGCGCGCGCCTCGGTCATCGCCGCCAATGTCTGGCGCGGCATCCCCTTCGTGGCGATCACCCTGCTCGCCGGCCTGCAGACCATCCCGCAATCGCTCTACGAGGCGGCGACGCTCGACGGCGCCAGCCGCTGGCAGCTCTTCCGCTTCGTCACGCTGCCGCTGCTCACCCCGATCATCGCCATCACCATGACCTTCTCGGTGCTGTTCACCTTCACCGACTTCCAACTGATCTACGTGCTGACGCGCGGCGGGCCGGTGAACGCCACCCACCTGATGGCGACGCTGTCGTTCCAGCGCGGCATTTCCGGCGGCCAGCTCGGCGAGGGCGCGGCGATCGCGGTGGCGATGATCCCCTTCCTGCTGGCGGCGATCCTGTTCAGCTATTTCGGCCTGCAAAGGCGAAAGTGGCAGCAGGGCGGAGGCGACTGACATGGCAGCAACCACATCCGCCGGCGCCAAGGCCGACGAAGGCGGCATGGGCTACCTGCAGAGCCTGCCGCGCCGCGTCGTCACCATCTATCTGCCGCTGGTCATCTTCGTCTTCGTGCTGCTCTTCCCGTTCTACTGGATGGCGATCACCGCGGTGAAGCCGAACGAGCAGATGACCAACTTCAACGACTACAGCCCGTTCTGGGTGGTCAATCCGACGCTCGAGCACATCAGATACCTGCTGTTCGACACCTCCTATCCCGGCTGGCTGTGGAACACGGTGCTTATTTCGGTCGGCTCCACGGTCCTGTCGCTGCTGGCGGCGGTCTTTGCCGCCTATGCGATCGAGCGCCTGCGCTTCCAGGGCTCGCGGCAAGTCGGCCTCGGCATTTTCCTTGCCTATCTGGTGCCGCCGTCGATCCTGTTCATTCCGCTGTCGGTGATGGTGTTCCGGCTCGGCCTCTACGACACGCCCTTCGCGCTGATCCTGACCTATCCGACCTTCCTCGTGCCGTTCTGCACCTGGCTGCTGATGGGCTATTTCCGCTCGATTCCCTTTGAGCTGGAGGAATGCGCGCTGATCGACGGCGCCAGCCGCTGGCAGATCCTCACCAGGATCATCCTGCCGCTCTCGGTGCCCGGACTGATCTCGGCCGGCATCTTCGCCTTCACCCTGTCGTGGAACGAGTTCATCTACGCGCTGACCTTCATCCAGTCGTCGGAGAACAAGACCGTGCCGGTCGGCGTGCTGACCGAACTGGTGCGCTCCGACGTCTACGAATGGGGCGCGCTGATGGCCGGCGCGCTGATCGGCTCGCTGCCGGTGGTCATCCTCTATTCCTTCTTCGTCGAGCACTACGTCTCGTCGATGACCGGGGCGGTGAAGGAATAGGCGCCCCTCACGCCCGCTTCGCCAGCAAATGCGGGCCGAGATCCTCGATCCGCGTCACGCCGAGCAGGCCCATGGTGCGGTCGATCTCGGCGCCCAGCGTCCGCAGCACATGGGTGACGCCGGCTTCGCCGGCGACGCTGAGGCCCCAGAGATGCGGCCGGCCGACCAGGCAGGCCGTGGCGCCGAGGCAGAGCGCCTTCACCACATGGCTGCCGCGCCGCACCCCGCCGTCCAGCAGGACGGGAATGCGGCCCTCGACCGCCGCCGCCACGCCGGGCAGCGCGTCGATCGAGGAGATGGCGCCGTCGAGTTGCCGCCCGCCATGGTTGGACACCACCACCGCGTCGACGCCGAGATCGGCGGCGCGCCTGGCCTCGTCGGGGTGCAGGATGCCCTTGAGGATGAACGGTCCGTCCCAGATGCGGCGCAGCCACTCGACATCGGCCCAGGACAGGCTCGGATCGAGCAGCGACACCATCTGTCTGGACAGGCTGCGCAGATCGCCCGGCTGGCCGTCGCGGACGTAATTGGCGAAGGTGATCTTCGGCAGTTCGCCGCGCATCCGCATCAGCCAGGGCAGCTTGGCCGCCATCGCCAGGATATCGGACGGGCCGAAGGTCGGCGGGATGGTGAAGCCGTTGCGCAGGTCGCGCTCGCGCCGCCCCAGCATCTGGTTGTCGACCGTCAGCACCAGCGCGTCGTAGCGCGACGCCGCGGCACGGCGCACGAACTCCTCGGTGAAGCCGCGGTCGTGGTAGACGAAGACCTGCATCCAGCGTGGCGCGCCGCCGATCGCCGGCAGGTCCTCGATGCGGCAGACCGAGGCGTGGCTGAGGCAGTAGGGTACGCCGGCCCCCGCCGCGGCACGGCCCGCCGCCAGCTCGCCCCCCTTCCAGAACAGGCCGGCGAGCCCGGTCGGGCCGATCGCCACCGGCATGGCCAGCCGCCCGTCGAACAGCTTGACGGAGAGATCGCGCTGCGGGCTGCCCCGCAGCGGCTTGGGCAGGAAGACATGCCGGTCGAAATCGCGCTCGTTGGCGGCGAGCGTCACCTCGTCCTCGGCGCCGCCGTCGGCGAAGTCGAACACCGGGCGCGGCAGGATGCGCCTTGCGCGCGCCCGCATGTCGGCTAGGCTGTGGACGTGCTTCAAGGCGCGGGAGGATGTCACGCCGGCCGGTCCGCGCATCCGCGGCCGGGATGGGCGCGCCCGTTCGCCTCAGCCGACAAAAAAATGGGATGAGAGCGGCAGCATCGCCGTCCAGTAGGAAAAGGCATGATCACGGATCCTCCCGCACTGACCATTTGGCGGGATTTTCCCCGCCCCGACAAGTCGATTCTGGCGGCGTTCGCCGGGCAGCCGACGGGTTTCGTCGTCGACGCGATGGGCGGACGCGGGGCGCTCGACTACCGGATCAAGCCGCTGGTGCCGCTGGCGGGGCCGATCGTCGGCGTGGCGGTGACCTGCGACTGCGGCCCGTCGGACAATCTGGCGCTGTTCGGGGCGCTGGACGTGTCGCAGGACGGCGATTTTCTCGTCGCCGCGACCGACGCCTTCACCGGCGCCGCGGTGACCGGCGACCTGCTGCTCGGCATGGCGAAGAACCGCGGCGTGGCCGGCTTCGTCACCGACGGGCTGGTCCGCGACCTGCCCGGAATCCTGGCCGTCGGCCTGCCGGCCTTCGCGGCGGGCGTCACGCCCAACTCGCCGGCCCGCACCGGTCCCGGCACGGTCGGCCTGCCGGTGGTGGTCGGCGGCGTGCCGGTCTCGTCGGGTGATATCATCGTCGGCGACGTCGACGGCGTCGTCGTCGTCCCGGCCGAGCGTGTGGCGCAGGTGATCGCCGCGCTGGAGTCGGTGCGCGTCGCCGAAGCGGCGCTGGACGCCAAGGTCAAGGCGGGCCTGCAGATCCCCGACTTCGTGCGAAGCATCCTCGACTCCGACCGGGTCCGGACGATCAAGCGCTGACGGTGCAAGGCGGCGGGTGGAAAAGCCGCCGTTCTACCGATCCCTTGGTGGGCCTCGCCTTGCGGCGCGGCGGGGGTAGGGTCACGGTTGGAAGGGTTTGTACTCGCCACAGGACGTCATCCACCCTTGACTGGTAAAGGTAAAGGACTGGACGGAACCGGCGGGATCGAGAAAGTACTGTTTCCAGGTGACAGTTGCGATCCCCCAAGCCCGGCCAACCCACCGGTCCCAAAATCTCGGCTGAGGCATTGGCTCGATATGCTCACCATAGACAGCTCGAAGGACGCAGCAGTCGGGGTTCTTTTCAAGGAACTCGTGCCCAGACTCGTATGGTATGACGGCTTTTACGCCGTTAGGCGGCCGATCAATTCCCATCGTTGATATCCAAGCCTGAAGCTGGTTCGCATCCGGCCGGACTGCTTCGGAGAAGCTTTGCGCCACCACTTCGATTTTATCGTCTTCAGACAAGAAGCGACCGGTCGAGTAGCAGGCACCGGAGAGGTTCCAGGCTCCCCAAGCTGCGAATCCGGCCGCCGCGAAGGCCGCAATGGTCAAAGGTTGCATCGTCGGCATACTCGGTGGTCTCCGACGCTCAATCGTCCTGGACGCGGCCCCGCATCTTCTTGACCGTCGAGCGGCCGGCCTTGGATTTGAGCCGCCGTTCCACCGATCCCTTGGTCGGACGCGTCTTGCGGCGCGGCGGCGGGGGCGGCTCGGCCGCCTTGGCGACGAGCGCGGCGAGGCGTTCGCGCGCATCGACGCGGTTGCGCTCCTGAGTGCGGAATTTAGACGCCTCGATGATGATGACGCCGTCCTTGGTGGCGCGGCTGCCGGCGATCGCCAGGAGCCGGACAAGCACCCGCTCCGGCAGTTCGGCGCGCGTCGTGTCGTAGCGTAGGTGGACGGCCGTCGCGACCTTGTTGACGTTCTGCCCGCCGGGTCCGGAGGCGCGCACGAAGGACTCGTCGAGATCGGCGGCGCGGATGATCACGCCCTCGGCGACCGGAATGTCGTCATCGGGATTCATCCGCCAGAGATGCCTTGGCGGCGGACAAAAGGAAAGGCCGGTTGAAGCAGATGGGCTCGCGGCGGTGCGACGTATGCGGTCACGGCTTCGCCCCCATCAGAGTAATGTCGTTGTGGCCACATCCGGTTGTCGTCGTGAGCCAACGCTGACACTCCCTCTCCCCGTACTTCACGGGGAGAGGGCTGGGGTGAGGGGCAGCGCCGGCGCGGATCGCACGACGCTGCCCCTCATCCGACCCTTCGGGCCACCTTCTCCCCGTGAACGGGGAGAAGGAAGGGCAACGCTATTCGGCGGCTTCCTGGAAGCGCGGCGCGCTCGCCGACACATGGCTGTCGACATGGCCCTCGAACTTCTCGAAGTTCTTGAGGAACATGCCGACGATGCGCCTGGCCTGGCGGTCGTAGGCGGCCGGATCGGACCAGGTCGAGCGCGGGTCGAGGATGGCGGTGTCGACGCCGGGCACGGCGACCGGCACGGCGAAGCCGAAATTCGGGTCGGTGCGGAACTCGGCCCTGGCCAGGCTGCCGTCGAGCGCCGCCGCCAGGAGGGCGCGCGTCGCCCGGATCGGCATGCGTTTTCCCGTGCCGAAGGCGCCGCCGGTCCAGCCGGTATTGACCAGCCAGCAGTCGACGCCGTGCCGGGCGATCAGGTCGCGCAGCAGGTTGCCGTATTCGGAGGGATGGCGCGGCATGAACGGCGCGCCGAAGCAGGTCGAGAACGTCGCCTCCGGCTCGGTGACGCCGCGTTCCGTGCCGGCCACCTTGGCGGTGTAGCCGGACAGGAAGTGGTACATCGCCTGCGCCGGGGTCAGCCTGGCGATCGGCGGCATCACGCCGAAGGCGTCGGCCGTCAGCATGATGATGTTCTTCGGGTGGCCGGCCTGGCCCGTGGCGCTGGCATTCGGGATGAAGTCGAGCGGATAGGCGCAGCGCGTGTTCTCGGTCAGCGAGCCGTCGTCGAAATCCGGGCGGCGCTCGGCGTCGAGCACGACGTTCTCCAGCACCGTGCCGAAACGCTTCGTCGTGGCGAAGATCTCCGGCTCGGCTTCGGCCGACAGGCGGATCGTCTTGGCATAGCAGCCGCCTTCGAAGTTGAAGATGCCGTCCGGCCCCCAGCCATGCTCGTCGTCGCCGATCAGCGTGCGCGACGGATCGGCCGAGAGCGTCGTCTTGCCCGTTCCGGACAGCCCGAAGAACACGGCAGAATCGCCGGCCGGGCCGACATTGGCCGAGCAGTGCATCGGCATGACGCCGCGGCCGGGCAGGATGTAGTTCAGCACGGTGAACACCGACTTCTTCATCTCGCCGGCATAGGCCGAGCCGCCGATCAGCACGATGCCGCGCGACAGGTCGACGGCGATCACGGTCTCGGTGCGGCTGCCGTGGCGCGCCGGATCGGCGCGGAACGACGGCAGGTCGATGATCGTCAGCCCCGGTACGAAGCCCGACAGCTCGTCGGCGGCCGGCCGGATCAGCAGGTTGCGGATGAACAGCGAATGCCAGGCGAACTCGGTGACGACGCGGGCATTCAGCCGCTGCCCGGCGTCCGCACCGCCGATCAGGTCCTGGACGAAAAGATCCTTGTCGGCGGCGTGCGCCAGGAAATCCGCATGCAGCCGCTCGAAGGCGCCGGAGTCCATGGCTGCGTTGTTGTCCCACCAGATGTCCGCGTCGACCTTGCCGTCGCGCACCACGAACTTGTCCTTGGGCGAGCGGCCGGTGTGCTGGCCCGTATAGGCGACCAGCGCGCCGTCGGCGGTGAGCCGGGCTTCGCCGCGCCGCATCGATTCCTCGTAGAGCTGCGCCGCGCCGAGATTGAAATGCACGTTGCCCGACGTGACGATGCCGCAGGCCTCGAGCCCGCAGTCGGGATTGCGTTTGCCGATCTCTTTCATGCTGCCCCTCGTTGACTGGCGGCCATGCCGAACGCCCTGCTTGAGCGCGCCGCTCGCTTCTCCTTCGAGCGGAAGCCGGCAAGAAACAGAAAAGCGTAAAGATATCAAATCATTAATCGATTTAAAGATTTTGAAAATCGTTTAAATCGGTTGTATGGCGTTTAGAGGCCGAAGCGTGCACACTGAGCGGGCAGACCATTCGTGCAGATGCCGGAAAGGCGTGCAGGCGCGACGAGGAGGGAGCACCGACGGCTGTGCCACATTTTGTACTCAATTTGTCCTCCAATAGCGGCTTCCTGATGCAGGAAGGGACGCCCGCTCATGAGGGAGCAAGCTGATATGGCAACGATCGCGCTTGTCGACGACGACCGCAACATTCTGACCTCCGTGTCGATCGCACTGGAGTCGGAGGGCTACCGTGTCGAAACCTATACGGACGGAGCATCCGCGCTGGAGGGATTCGCGGCGCGTCCGCCGAACCTCGCCATCCTCGATATCAAGATGCCGCGCATGGACGGCATGGAACTGCTGCGCCGGCTGCGCCAGAAGACCGACCTGCCGGTGATCTTCCTGACCTCGAAGGACGACGAGATCGACGAGCTGTTCGGGCTGAAGATGGGCGCCGACGACTTCATCCGCAAGCCGTTCTCGCAGCGCCTGCTGGTCGAGCGCGTCCGCGCCGTGCTGCGCCGCGCCAGCGCCCGCGAGGCCGCCACAAAAGCGCCAAGCGTGCAGGCCAAGTCGCTGGAGCGCGGCCAGCTCGTCATGGACCAGGAGCGGCATACCTGCACCTGGAAGGGCGAGCCGGTCACGCTCACGGTCACCGAGTTCCTGATCCTCCACTCGCTCGCGCAGCGGCCGGGTGTGGTCAAGAGCCGTGACGCGCTGATGGATTCGGCCTATGATGAACAGGTCTATGTCGACGATCGGACGATCGACAGCCACATCAAGCGGCTTCGCAAGAAGTTCAAGGCCGTCGACGACGACTTCGAGATGATCGAGACGCTCTACGGGGTCGGCTATCGTTTCCGCGAGGCCTGATGCCCGCGGCGAAACCGGGGCCGAATGGCATTAGACCTTGAGATAGACAAGCCCGCGGCTGCCCCGAAGCGGCCGCGGCCTGCTTTGGCCAGGGTGTTCCGGGCCGTCACCGTGCCGATGCAGCGGTTCCTCGGGCATCACTTCTTCTCGAGCCTGACCCGCCGCATCCTCTTCCTCAACCTCGCCGGCCTCGCCGTCCTGGTCGCCGGCATCCTCTACCTCAACACCTTCCGCGACGGGCTGATCGACGCGCGCGTCGAAAGCCTGATGACGCAGGGCGAGATCATCGCCGGCGCGGTGGCCTCGTCGGCCAGCGTCGAGACCGATTCGATCAGCATCGATCCCGAGAAGCTTCTGGAGCTGCAGGCCGGCGAGAGCATCGCGCCCGGCTCCGACCAGCTCGACAATCTCGACTTCCCGATCAATCCGGAACGGGTGGCGCCGCTGCTCAAGCGGCTGATCTCGCCGACCCGGACGCGCGCCCGCATCTACGACCGCGACGCCAATTTACTGCTCGATTCGCGTCATCTCTACTCGCGCGGCCAGATCCTGCGCTACGACCTGCCGCCGGTCGACGAGGAGGAACCCGACATCTTCGGCCGGGTCGAGAAATTCATCTTCGACCTGTTCCGCGACAGCGAGCTGCCGATCTACCGCGAGCAGCCGGGCGGCAACGGCGCCTCCTTCCCGGAGGTCATCAACGCGCTCTCCGGCAGCCCCTCGACGGTGGTGCGGGTCAGCGAGAAGGGCGAGCAGATCGTCTCGGTCGCCGTGCCGATCCAGCGGTTCCGCGCCGTGCTCGGCGTGCTCATGCTGTCGACCGAGGGCGGCGACATCGACAAGATCGTCGCCGCCGAGCGCAAGGCGATCCTGCGCGTCTTCGGCGTGGCGGCGCTGGTCATGGCGATCCTGTCGATGCTGCTCGCCTCGACCATCGCCAACCCGCTGCGCCGGCTGTCGGCCGCCGCGGTGCGGGTGCGCCGTGGCGTCAAGAGCCGCGAGGAGATCCCGGATTTTTCCGACCGCCAGGACGAGATCGGCAACCTGTCGGTCGCGGTGCGCGCCATGACCAACGCCCTCTATGCACGCATCGAGGCGATCGAGAGCTTCGCCGCCGACGTGGCGCACGAGCTGAAGAATCCGCTGACCTCGCTGCGCAGCGCCGTCGAGACCCTGCCGATCGCCAAGACGCAATCCTCCAAGGATCGCCTGATGGAGATCATCCAGCACGACGTGAAGCGCCTCGACCGCCTGATCACCGACATTTCCGATGCCTCGCGCCTCGATGCCGAACTGGCCCGCGAGGACGCGGGGCGCATCGACCTGAAGAAGCTGGTCGGCGATCTCGTCGCGGTGGCGCGGGAGGCCGGCCGCCACAAGCGCAAGGTGGAGATCGAATTCACGGCCGCCAAGCTGCCGGCCGGAGCCAAGACCTATTCCGCCGTGGGCCACGACCTGCGCATCGGCCAGGTGGTGACCAATCTGATCGAGAACGCACGGTCCTTCGTGCCGGAGGAGCGCGGCCATATCGGCGTCACCCTGTCGCGCGCCGGCAAGTTCAACGTCATCACCGTCGAGGACAACGGGCCGGGCATCAGGCCGGAAGCCATCGACCGCATCTTCGAGCGCTTCTATACCGACCGGCCGGCCGGCGAGGCGTTCGGCCAGAATTCCGGCCTCGGCCTGTCGATCAGCCGGCAGATCGCCGAGGCGCATGGCGGCCGGCTGACGGCCGAGAACATGCCGGGCACCAAGCCGGGCGACGTGCGCGGCGCCCGCTTCGTGCTGACGCTGCCCGCCGAGGCCTGAGCCGCCGTTGCCGACGCGGCCGGAAAACATCCACGCGACGGCGCTGGTCGTCGGCGACCGCGGCCTGCTGATCACCGGACGCTCGGGCGCCGGCAAGACCGCGCTGGCGCTGGCGCTGATCGCGCGGGCGACCGCGGCGGGGCGATTTGCGGCGCTCGTCTCGGACGACCGGCTGCTCGCCTCGGCGCATGCCGGGCGCCTCGTCGTGAGGCCGCCCGACAGCATCGCGGGACTGGTCGAGGTGCGGGGTCGCACCCCGGCGCCGATCGCCCATGCGCCGGTCGCCGTGGTCGATCTTGTCGTTTCGCTGCTGGAGGCCGAGGCGCCACGCTACGCGGAGCCGGAATCCACGGCGGTGGCGGGCTGCGCGGTCGCCCATCTGCGGCTGGCCGAGCGCAGTGTGGAAGCCGCCATGCCTGCCCTAGCGTCATGGCTTTCATTGCCGCCCTTTTCCCGTTAAGTTTACCGGCGATGCGTTCCGATGCGGCAAATTGGCTGGCGAATCCGCGAATTTGCCCTTGTCAACGGCCTGCGGCTGGACAAGATGGCGCTCCCGCCTTCCGGCGGCCAGCAGGGTTGTAACAGTCGCGCGTGAACCGGCCATGACGGGAGCCATGCCTCAATGATCGGACTCGTGCTTGTGACGCACGGTCGCCTGGCCGAGGAGTTCCGCAACGCCGTCGAGCATGTGGTCGGGCCTCAACAGCAATTCGAAACGGTATCGATCGGCGCCGACGACGACATGGAGCAGCGCCGCCGCGACATCGTCGATGCCGTGCGGCGCACCGATTCCGGCAAGGGCGTGGTGGTGCTCACCGACATGTTCGGCGGAACGCCGTCCAACCTGGCGATCTCGGTGATGGACCCGGGCCGCGTCGAAGTGATCGCCGGCGTCAACCTGCCGATGCTGATCAAGCTCTCCGGGGTGCGCAAGACCGACGACATGCCGCACAGCCTGGAAGCGGCCCAGCTTGCCGGCCGCAAATACATCAACGTCGCAAGCCAGGTCCTCAGCGGAAAATGAGCAGCCTGTTGAGGTCGGGGCCGCAGACCAGCCGCGAGATGCTCATCGTCAACCAGCGCGGCCTGCACGCGCGCGCCTCGGCCAAGTTCGTGCAGCTTGCCGCCGGCTTCGACGCCGACATCTGCGTCGAGAAGGACGGCATCCAGGTGGGTGGCACCTCGATCATGGGCCTGATGATGCTGGCGGCGAGCCCCGGCTGCCTGATCACCGTCACCGCCTCGGGTCCGCAGGCGCAGGAAGCGGTCTCGGCGATCGAGGAACTGGTCAAGGCACGCTTCGGCGAGGACGTCTGAGAGATCGTCCGGAAATGCGTCGGGGCGGTTTGCACATGGCGCCTTTCCGCGCTCCGCTGCTCACCTGCCGTCAGTACGCTCCGCTACTCGGAAGCCGCCATTT
>JAHBYY010000024.1 GCA_019635715.1 Rhizobiaceae bacterium
ACCGCAACAACGGGAATAGATCAAAGGCGTGGCTTGGATTGATACGCTTGGGCGAGACGTTGATCGACCAGAACAGGTAGGCCTGCCAACCTACATCAAGGCCAGTGAAGGCAACGACAGGGAGCTCGAAGTCACCAGGCAGGCTGCCATCCTTTAACGCTTCGTCGAAGGCCCATAGACGATGCTGCCCGTCGATTACCTCGAAAGGTTCGAGAGCCAAGGGCATCCATTGTTCGAGACGGTCAATATAAGGCAGGGTCAACTCGGCTCGGCTTTCCCCGTCATCGCTAATCGACACAAGGTCGGATGCGGCAACCTTGCGGCCTCGTCGCTCGTCATTTGCCGTAAGAATGTTGACGACAATTGCAGTTGGCAGCCATCCAGGCTTGCGCATAGCGGCAGAGGCTCCATCGCGAGCCGCGATCGGAAGACTGCTATAAGGGTGGCCGAAGCGAACGAAGTCGCGAATTGCGGCTGATCGTTTAGGATCGTGGAGGCGCTGCAGCCCCTCGCTGCCATCATGATCTCGGGTTCGTCGATAAACTCCGCTCAGTGCTCGTAACTGAACCGCTGACATTGAGAACAGAAGGATATGCTCCTCGGGCTTGCGCCTGTGCTGTACGGAGTCAAAGTCGAAGTGATCCCATTCTGGGAGCCATTGCTTGAAACGTATTGCCTGAATTTTTCCCGACATTCAGGTTCCCCCCAACTTCAAGTCATGTTCTTAGCGGCAATTATCGCAATTTGTCATCCGAAAGCTGCCGGTCCGCAACCGGCCGCAAATCGGCCTTTCCGAGGTTCTTGGTTGGCCCCGGACAGGGCGCCCCCCAAAAAATTCTATCCCCCTCTCTGCCGTCTCCCATATCCTGCTGCCAGTCCCTTCCGCGGGAGCGCCGGTCATGACGGTGGTTGTGCGGGGAGGGGCCGGCGCCTCCGTTGTCCGGCCAGCGTAGCCGGGGAGCCGGGGGGCCCGTCCGAAGTCCAGGGGTACTACGGCCCTGCGCGCCGAGCGAGGCGCACAGGCGGCGGCCGGGCTGCAAGAAGCATGGCGCGAATGCCTCAGTTTCCGCCCACCGTCCGCGCAAACGGATCGGACGGACCGAAAATCGCCGACGGGCGGCCGGAAGGTCGCATATTTTGTTGCTTGTTCGGCGATCGGAAGGCCGCCCGTCTCCCTCTCCGCGCAATGGCCAGGGCCGCAAGGCAGCGTGGCGGCGAGGCGTGCTGGCCGGGGGCCAGGAAAGGCGCAGGGGGACAGATTGTTTTCCTTCGGCCTGCAGGCTGCGGCGGTCGAGGTCTCGTGCCGGCCGAAAAAGCCAGCGGTCCCCGGCATCCAGATCATTCCGCAATGGGGCGTCGCGGAAAGGAAATCAGGGCCGCATCGCGCCGCAGACGCCCATCGAATGCACACTCACGCTGCACGGGCCAAATCCCTCGGCGCGGCTGTGCAGCAGCCAGAGCGGCAGCATCAGCAGCAGCATGCCGAGGATCAGCGGGCCGAGCAGCAGGCAGATGCGCAGCGTCATGCCGCCGCGGCCCGCCTGGTGCCGCGCCTGGAGGTCGGTGTCGTGGTCGGCGATCATGTCCTGTCGTCCGTTTCGGCGGCGCGTTCGCGGCCCGTGATCATGGCTCAGCCCTGCTCGTCGTCCGTGCCGACCCGCTCGAAGGTCTTCGGGTTGAAATAGGCGTCGACAGGCTCGCCCTTCGCATCGATGGCGGATGCCTCGTAGCAGCCGTCCTCGCTCTTGATCGCCTGGATCTGCCAGCCGTCCGACTTGAGCTTGGCCTCGAGCGCTTCGCGCGGCTGCCAGTCGGCGAGAGGCACGTCGCATTTTTCGGCGGCAGGGGCGGGGCCGGCGCAAAGGGCTGCGATGGCGAGCGCCGCGGCTGGCAGGAGTCTCATCGCAGACGGGTATCCTTCTCGGCTTGGGCACGGTCCTTTTCGCCGACCAAGCTGACGGCAGGCTGAAGGCGGATCGCATGGGAGAGAATTGCCTTCAGCCAGCGGTCATCAATTCGGCTATAAGGCGCCGCAACCACAGTCCCGAGTCCAGGAACAGGGCCGATGCGCATTTTGCTTGTCGAGGATGACCGTGCCATCGGAGGTGCCGTCAGGGACCACATGGCGGCCGACGGCCATGCGGTCGACTGGGCCCGCGCGCTGTCCGAGGCGGCCGACTTCGCGGGCGTCGCCACCTACGGGCTCGTCCTGCTCGACCTGCAGCTTCCGGACGGCTCGGGGATCGGCTATCTGCAGGCCATGCGCCGCCGCTCGGATGCCACGCCCGTCATCGTTCTGACGGCGCGCGACCAGATCTCCGACCGTATCGAGGGCCTGAACGCCGGCGCGGACGACTATTTGGTGAAGCCCTTCGATCTTGGGGAACTGTCGGCGCGCGTCTACGCCGTGGCGCGGCGCTACGAGCAGCGTCCCAGTCCCATGTCGGTCTATGGCGGGCTTCAGGTGAACCTCGCGGAGCGGCGCATCTCGGTCGACGGCGCGCAACTGGAACTGACCTCGCGCGAATGGGCGGTCCTGGAGCGGCTGTTGCAGCGTCCCGGCGCCGTCGTCGCCAAGTCGCTGTTCGAGGATGCGCTCTATGCGTTCGGCGCGGAGGTCGAGAGCAATGCCGTCGAGGTCTATGTCAGCCGGCTGCGCAAGAAGCTGGGCGCGGCGCGCATCGAGACGGTGCGCGGCGTCGGCTACAAGATCTCCACGCAATGACCGCCCCGTCGATGACCCGCAGGCTGATGATTTGGCTCACCGCGGCCATGGTGAGCTTTTGGCTGATCGCCGTGATCGTCGGCGGGCTGGTCATGCGCGACGAGTTCGACGAGGTGTTCGACAGCGGTCTCGAGGAGACCGCGCTGCGCCTCATGCCGCTGGTCGTCGACGATCTCTACCAGCGCTCGTCGCCGCGTGCGGCGATGCGGCTCAGCTCCAGCGGCCAGGGCGACGAGAATCTGAGCTATCAGGTCAGGGATGCCAGCGGGCGCATCCTGATCCATTCCCACGACGCGCCGACCGAACCGTTCGCCGCGCCGCTCGCACCCGGTTTCTGGCAGGCGCCGGATCACCGGATATTCACCGTCGAGGCGCTGAGCAGCACTCTGTTTCTTCAGGTCGCCGATCCGCTCGAAAATCGGCGGGAGGCGATGTTCGAGGGCATGCTGTCGCTGCTGCTGCCGGTGCTGGTGCTCGCACCGCTGAGCATGGTGGCGATCTGGTATCTGGTGCGTCGGTCGCTGGCGCCGATCACGGTGGTGCGATCTCAGATCGGCCTGCGCGACGGCGCCAATCTGGAGCCTCTCGGCCTCTCCGGCATACCCGCCGAGCTGCAGGGCATAGCAACGTCCGTCGACCGTCTGCTCGAGCGGCTGCGGGCGGCGATCGATGCCGAACGCGAGTTCGCGGCCAACAGCGCGCATGAGCTGCGCACGCCGGTGGCCGGCGCCCTGGCGCAGGTGCAGCGGCTCATCGCCGAACTGCCCGATGGGACGCGCATGCGGCGGGCCGAGGAGGTCGAGCGCTCGCTGGAAGGGCTTGCCCACCTCACCGAGAAGCTGTTGCAGCTCTCCCGCGCCGAATCCGGAATCGGCCTGGCGACGCGCCCGACCAATGTCGTCGCCGTCGTCAGGATGGTGGCCGAGGAGTTCTCGAGGCGGATCGGCAATGCCGACCGCATCGTCCTGGAGATGGATGCGTCGGCATCGCCGCGCCGCGCCGACGTCGACGCGCTCGGGATCGTGCTGCGCAACCTGATCGAGAATGCGCTGCTGCATGGGGCGGCGGACGAGCCGATCCGCGTGACATGCGATGGCGGCGGGCGCATCTCGGTGAGCAATGCCGGACCGGTCGTCTCGCCCGAGACGCTCGGCCGCCTGACGGAGCGCTTCCGCCGGGGCGGCAGCCCCACGCCGGGCTCCGGCCTCGGACTGGCGATCGCCGCCAAGCTCGTCGCGCAGATGGGCGGCGTGCTCGAACTCCATTCCCCGGCGATCGGCCGCGACGACGGATTCTCAGCCGTCATTTCGCTGGAGTAGCGCCATGAAGGGCTCCATCGGGTTCCACCGTCGGCCTTCGAGATCGTCGTTCATCCCATCGGCGTCCCGCGTTGCGGCATTCCGACAATTCCCCTACATAGGCCCGAAATCCGGACAGGCAGGCCGATGAGCATCACCGAGACGATTCGCAACGCATTCGTGCCGGTCCACCGCGAGGGGTGGCCGTTCATCGCCGCCTTCTTCGTCGTTGCGCTGATCCTCGGCTATTTCTCGACCTCCCTGTTCTGGATCGCGCTGATTCTCACCGGCTGGTGCGCCTATTTCTTCCGCGATCCGCAGCGCGTGACGCCGGTCGACGACGGGCTGGTCGTCAGCCCGGCCGACGGTGTCGTGTCGGCTGTCGGACCCGCCACGCCGCCGGCGGAACTGGGGCTTGGGGCGCGCGAGATGCTGCGCATCTCGGTGTTCATGAACGTCTTCTCCTGCCACGTGAACCGCTCGCCGGTGCGCGGCCGGATCACCCGGATCGAACACCGGCCCGGCAAGTTCCTCAATGCCGAGCTCGACAAGGCGAGCAGCGAGAACGAGCGCAACGGCCTGGTCATCGAAAGCCCCAGCGGCGTCGTCGCCTGCGTCCAGATCGCCGGCCTGGTGGCCCGCCGCATCGTCTGCTGGACTGGCGCGGGCAGCAACATCGGGGCGGGCGAGCGCTTCGGCCTGATCAGGTTCGGCTCTCGGGTCGACGTCTTCCTTCCTCTCGACGCGACCTCGCGCGTCTCGGTAGGGCAGACGGCGGTCGCCGGCGAAACGGTCATCGCGGTGTTCGGCGGCGACGCCGCTACGCCGCTCGTGCGGGTTTCCTGAGGCATGGCCGGCCCGTTCCAGCGCTTCGAGCCGCACGGACAGGGCGGCCCGCGCATCCGCGAGATTCCGATGCGGCTGATGCTGCCGAACCTGATCACGGTTCTGGCGATCTGCGCCGGCCTGTCGGGCATCAGGCTCGCCTTCGAGCAGCGCTTCGAGACGGCCGTCACCATGGTGCTGATCGCCGCCTTCCTCGACGGCATAGACGGCCGCATCGCGCGCATGCTCAAGGCCACCTCGAAGTTCGGCGCGCAGATGGATTCGCTGGCCGACATCGTGAATTTCGGCGTGGCGCCGGCGCTCGTCCTCTATGCCTTCATGCTCGATCAGGCCGGCTCGCCCGGCTGGATCGCCGCGCTGCTGTTCGCCATCGCCTGCGGCCTGCGGCTGGCGCGCTTCAACGTGCTCGACGAGGACAAGGACCGGCCGGCCTGGCAGATGGAATATTTCGTCGGGGTGCCGGCGCCGGCGGGTGCCGTCGTGCTGATGCTGCCCATCTACCTGGTGCTGATCGGCGTGGTCGAGCCCAGCCGTCCCGCCGCCTTCGTCAGCTCGGCCTTCGTGATCCTGGTCGCCTTCCTGCTGGTCAGCCGTTTGCCGGTCTATTCGGGCAAGCGCTTGCGGATCCCGCGCGACAGGGTGGTCCCGCTCATTCTGGCGATCGTTCTGGTGACCCTGCTGCTGTTCGCCTATCCGTGGCAGACGCTGTCGATCGGGGCGATCGCCTATCTTGCCTTCCTGCCGCTCAGCGCACGCGCCTATTCGCGGCGGGCCGCGATCGAGAGCGCCGCCTCACCACCCGAGCCAACCGCCAACTGAGATCAGGCCACGGCGGCGGCCGGCTCCTGACCCTCCACGAGCCGCTTCACCGCGGCGAAGTCGATCTTGCCGCTGCCCAGCAGCGGAACCTCCTGCACCACGATGACGCGGTCCGGCTGCGCGATGTCGGCCATGCCCGACGCGCGGCCCCTGGCCCGCAGGGCGGCAGCGTCCGGATCCGGCTCGGTGGTGACGAGCACGATCCTTTCGCCGCGCCGCGGATCCGGCAGCGCGACGGCGACATGCCGTCCCTCGGGCCAGACCTGTTCCGCGAGGGCTTCGACGGCTGCGAGCGAAACCATTTCTCCGGCGATCTTGGCGAAGCGCTTGGCGCGGCCGCGCAGCGTCACGAAGCCCTCCCGGTCGACCGAGACGATGTCGCCCGTGTCGTGCCAGCCGTCGGGGACGGCGCGCAGCGTCCCCGGATGGTCGGGATCGATCGTTCCGGTCATGACGTTCGGACCGGAAACCCAGAGGCGGCCGCCATCCGGGATGCCCTCGACCGGATCGACGCGCCCGCGCATGCCGGGAAGCAGCCGCCCGACCGTGCCGTCCTTGCCGTGGGTTGCCGTGTTCAGCGCCACGACCGGGCTCGCTTCGGTCATGCCGTAGCCTTCGAGCAATCGCACGCCGAAACGGTCGCGCCATGCCTCGCGCGTCGAGCGGCGCAGGGGCTCGGCACCCGCGACGGCAAATCTGAGCCCTGCGAAATCGCCGTCATCCGCCGCCTTGGCGTAGGCCGAGAGAAAGGTGTCCGTGGCGAAGATCACGGTGGGCCTGGCCTTGCCGGCGGCTTTCGGGATCTGGCGGAAATGCAGGGGCGTCGGATAGAGGAACGAGGGCACGCCCGCAAGCAGCGGCAGCACGACGCCGCCGAGCAGCCCGAGCGCGTGGAACGGCGGCAGCACGCTCATCACCTTGTCCGTGGGGCCGATCGCCAGCCTCGCCTCGACCTGCATGGCGTTCGACACCAGATTGGCGTGGCTGAGCTGGATTGCCTTCGGCAGGCCCTCCGAGCCGGAGGAGAACAGGACAACCGCGGCGGCTGCGGCGTCCTGGCGGGCGATGGCGCTGCGCCACAGCAGGGCGCCGACGGCGCGGTCGAAGCCGGTGATGCCGGCGCGCAGATCCTCGATCCACAGGAAGCGGACGCCGCCGGCCTCGGCCGCGGCGACGATCTCCTGCAGTCCGGCCTTCTCGACGAAGGCACGCGACGAGATTGCCAGGCGCGCCGCTATCATCCGCATCGACGCGGTGACGTTTGCCGCGCCGGCCGTGTGGTTGATCGGGCTCGCGGCGCGGCCCGCGGACCAGAGGCCGAGCAAGGCGATGGCAAGGCCGCTCGAGTTGGGAAGCAGGACCCCGACAATCTCGCGGGGCGCGGTGATGCGGGCGAATCGTCCGGCGAAGATGCGGGCGCCGATCAGCAGATGGCGATAGCTCATCGGCGCCGTGAACGTGTCCTCGACGGCGACGCTGTCCGCCCCGAAGCGTCGCGCGGCGCGCCTGACGCCCGAAAACACGGTGCTGCCGCTCATTGCGGTCGTGCTGCGCACTTCCGCGACGCGGTCGAACAGGGCGTTGGAGCCGGTCGTGCTGCCGGCCAGGCTGCCGGCGACGAGTTCGGTGATGGTGCGGCCGGGCAGGGCGCCGATGGTCAGCCGGGGCAGCCACCGTCCGCCCATGCCGGTCCGGCCCCGGCGTCCGAAACCGACCGCGCTCGAACCGTCGACGATGATCGGAACCATCCTTGCATCCGCCTGCAGGGCGATGCGCGAGATGGCGCGGTAGAGGCGGAATGCGCGCGTATCCGGCTCGACATCCTCGGGGACGTAGACCGCGATCCGTCCCTTGCGCTTGAGGATGCGGACGAGGCGGCGGCTGACGAACACGTGCTCCGCGTTGAAGACGATCGTGCGGGCGAGCGCGCGCCACGGCTCGAGCCAGGTCGTCGAGAACGAGTCCGGATCGAGGATGTGAAGCGTGTCCTCCGGCAGCAGCGACAGCATCAGCGCCGGGTCGAGGCGCGAGCGATGGACGACGAGGTAGATCACCGGCGCTTCGGCGTCCCGCGCCGCGATCATGGCGCGGTCGTCGATGCGGAAGGCGATCCTGAGCGGCAGATAGGTGAGCGACTGGCGCAGGCTGACGCCTCGCCGGACCACAAGGACCAGCGCCGCGGCGACATAGGCCGCGGCGAAGCATCCAAGCACGATGGCAGTCAGGATCATGCCGCAGGCTCCCAAACCGTCATGGCCTTGCCGCATCGCGATGCGGCCGGATGGGAGGGTAGTCTTTCCGCGAGCCGCGTCAATGTTCCCGCGGTTGGGTCAGGCGGCGGCGGGCTGCGGCACAGCGCGCGTCTCACGCCAGTCCCTCAGCCCGTGCCAGGCGACGGCGGACAGCACGATCGCGCCTCCCGCTAGGCTCTGCCAGACCGGCAGCTCCGCCAGGAAGAGCCAGCCGAACAGAATGGCGAACGGCACTTCGGCGGAGCCCAGCAGCCCGGCCTCCGCCGCCGGGATCAAGCGCGACCCTTCGGTCCACAGGGTCGAGGCGACGGCGAACGACGTGCCGAACGCCATGAGCAGCACGGCGTCGCGCCCGGTGATGGCGAGCGGATCGGTGACGAACCAGCCGAGGACGAACAGCAGGAAGGCTGACACGGCGCCCGCCCAGACCACCGGCGTATCGCGGAACTTGCGGATCAGCACCATGTAGAGGGCGCTGCCGAACGTCATCAGCAGGGCCAGCGCATCCCCCAGCGGCCGGCCGGTGCCGAGCCCTGCGACGACGATCAGGGCGACGCCCGCGAGCGACACGGCGGCGGCGAGCATGGTCTGCGGCCGCGCCCGCTCGCGCAGCAGCAGCCAGGCCAGCGCGGCGGCCAGAAAGGGCGCAGTCGCATAGATGATCGCCACATTGGCGACATAGGTGTTCTTGAAGGCCGCGATGAAGGCAATGCTCGCGGCGGCGCCGATGGCGACGAGCAGCCAGCCGCGCCAGCCGAGCCGCAGCGATCCCGGAGAGGCGGCGCCGCGGCGCCGCCACAGCACATAGGCGGTGATCCACAGGCCGCCGAACAGCCCCCGCCAGCAATTGATGGTCAGCGCATCCGCATCGATCGACTTCGTCAGCACGCCGGCCAGCCCGAACACGGCGGCCGAACACGCCACCAGCGCGATGCCGAGGCGCCGGTCGGTATGGGGTTCGCCCGCCACGGTCATTGCCTTCCGATCCCTTGTTCAGCCATTCCAGACTATACCGGCGCCTGCTGACACCATTGCGTCAGCATCGCCTCAGCGCCGCTGGCGTGCCCGCTCGCCGGCGATCATGACGAACCCGGCCGCGATGATCATCGCGGCGCCGACGAACACCTCGGGTCTCGGGATGTCCGACCAGATCAGGTAGCCGAGGGCGAACGACCAGACGAGCGAGGTGTATTCGAACGAGGCGATGACGGAGGCCGGGGCGCGCTTCATGCCCTCGAACAGCGTGAACTGGGCAAAGCCACCCAATCCGCCGACCGCGACGAGTAGGGCGAGTTCCGAGGGAGAGGGGGTGACCCAGTAGAGCGTCATCGGCACGCCCGCCATCACCAGGAAGAAGGCGTTGTTCAGCAGGATCTGCACGACGGTTCGTTCCCGCAGCGCCGTCTTTCGGATCAGCACGATCGAAAAGGCCCACAGCACCGCGGCGGCGAGCACCAGCAGCACGGGGATCGTGAAACCGAGCCCGGCCGGATCGCAGGCCACGAAGACGCCGACGAAGCCCAGGGCGACGGCGATCCACCGGCCCAGCGGCACGGTCTCGCCCAGCAGGAAGATCGACAGCACGGTGATGATCACCGGCGCGGCGAAATAGATCGTGGTCAGTTCGGCAAGCTGCAGGTGCTTCGCCGCGGAATAATAGCAGAGCCAGGCCCCGAGGATGAAGAAGCTGCGCAGAAGCATGGCCCCGACGATCGGCGAGCGCACCGCGTCGCGCATCACGGACGGCCCGCCGAAGGCCACGCAGCCGGCGAGCACGACGACGCTGCGGAAGAACAGCACCTGCCAAACGGAGACGCCGGCGACCAGCAGCTTGATCGCCGCGTCCTGCCCGGCGAACAGCGCATAGGCGACGCTGGTCAGCAGGATGCCGGAAAAGATGCGGTCGGCCGGAGCAGCGATCGCGATGTTCGACATGGACTGTTCCGGGGCGCCGGAGGTGGGCGCGGCACGGCATAGCACAGGGCTGTGCGTCGCCAGCCTATACGACGGCGGCGCTACCGATTGCAGCGCCAGCACGCGCCGGAAATTGGCGCACGCTGTCGGCGTTGCCGTACCGGCCTCAGACGGGCTCCTGATGCGCGACGAAGCCGAGCCGCCGGAACTGGTAGATCTTGCCCGTCTCGGTCAGCGCCGGGTCGACCAGCGCCATCATCGAGGCCGCCACCTCGTCCGGCTTCGGCAGCGTGTCCGGGTTCTCGCCGGGCATCGCCTGGGCGCGCATCGCCGTGCGTGTCCGGCCGGGATCGAAGGCGTTGACGCGCAGCGGCATGGTGCGGGTCTCATCCGCCCAGGAGCGCGTCAGCGTCTCCACCGCGGCCTTCGAGGCAGCGTAGGGCGCCCAGAAGGCGCGCGCCGAATGGGCGGCATTCGACGTCATCACCACGGCGCGGCCGGCATCCGACAGCCGCAGCAGCGGATCGACGGAACGGATGACGCGCCAGGTCGAGACGACGTTGATGTTCATGACCTTTTCGAAGGTTTTCGCCTCGACATGGCCGATCGGCGAGATCACGCCGAGCATGGCGGCGTTGGCGACGAGGATGTCGAGCTTGCCCCAGCGATCGTGGATCGCGCCGCCCATGCGGTCGATGCCGGCCATGTCGGCAAGGTCGAGCGGCACCAGCGTCGCCTGGCCGCCTGCCGCCTTGATCTCGTCGTCCAGCTCCTCGAGCCCGCCGACCGTGCGGGCGACCGCGATGACATGCGCACCGGCCGAGGCGAGATGCTTGGCGACCCAGTAGCCGATGCCGCGCGACGCGCCGGTGACCAGGGCGACTCGGCCGGTGAGATCGGGAAACGTTGTCATGCGGGCACCTGTTCGATCGCGCGGAATGGCGCCATCAGATAGGACGAATCCGCCGATGGGGAAACCCGATGCGGGGCTGGGCGCGGTTCGCAGGCATGAAATCTTTGCGATGGCTGTCGGCCGGGGCGAGGCGGCCGCGTCCTTGGAGGCGACGGAGGCAGCGTTTGCGACTGCCGAAATCCGGGTGAGGCCGAGGGCAGGCGGAGATCAGGTGTCATGGGCAGGACGATCGCAATTCTCGTCGCGAGGTTGATCTTCGCGGGGCTGTTCGCCATGGCGGCGACGTTCAAGTTCGCCGGAATGGGCGACACGGCGCAGTACATCGCCGCTGCAGGGTTCCCGTTTCCGCTGTTCCTCGCCTGGTGCGCGGCACTGTTCGAGACGGCGCTCGTGCTGGCTTTCGCGACCGGCGCCTTCTTCGCGGAGGCGGCCCTGCTCGCCGGCGCCTACGTGATCTTCCTGGCCTTCGCCTTCCACGGTCCTTCGCATTGGGCGGGCAACCAGGCGGAGTTCGGCTTCTTCGTCGACCACTTCACCTTCTTGGCCGGCCTGCTCTATGCGGCGGTGCACGGCCCGGGAGAGAAGCTGGCGGTAAGTCGCGGATCGATCTGGCGACGGCATGCCTGAAAGACCGCGCCCGGCGGCCTCTATTGCGAGGCCGCGTCGCGCAGATCCCCGCAAAATCCGAAATGTCGGCCGATGTCGCACAGCACGCCGCGCTCGAGATTTATTCCGGAATCGCCGCTCTCGGAGCCGAAGCCAAGCAGAACGGCCGCGATGGCGAGCGCCGCCAGGATGTAGATCTTGCTCCGTGGGGACATGCGCCGGACGAGCTGGTAGACGCTACTGCCCGCCGGTGGCCAGCAGCGACAGCGTCCGGACGTTGTCCGAGCCGTCGATGTCGGTCAGACGCGTCGGATACTCCGTCGAGAAGCAGGCGTCGCAGAACTGCGGCTGCTCGGCGTTGCGGCCGCTCTCGCCAACGGCGCGATAGAGCCCGTCGAGCGACAGGAAGCCGAGCGTGTCGACGCGGATGAAATCCGCCATCTCCTCGACCGACATGCGCGAGGCCAGCAGCTTCGCCTTCTCCGGCGTATCGACGCCGTAGAAGCAGGACGCCCGCGTCGGCGGCGAGGCGATGCGCATATGAACTTCGCGCGCGCCGGCGTCGCGCACCATCTGCACGATCTTCTGGCTGGTGGTGCCCCGCACGATCGAATCGTCGACCAGCACGACCCGCTTGCCCTCGATCATCCGGCGGTTGGCGTTGTGCTTCAGCCGGACGCCCATGTGGCGGATCGAATCGCCCGGCGAGATGAAGGTGCGGCCGACATAGTGATTGCGGATGATGCCGAGTTCGAAAGGAATATTGGCTTCCTGCGAGAAGCCGATCGCCGCCGGCGTTCCGGAATCCGGAACGGGCACGACGATGTCGGCTTCGACAGGGCTCTCGACCGCCAGTTCGGCGCCGATGCGCTTGCGCACGTCGTAGACGTTGCGTCCCTCGATCGTCGAATCGGGGCGCGCGAAATAGACGTATTCAAACACGCAGAAGCGCGGTTTCTGCGGCTCGAACGGGAACATGCTTTCAATGCCGCGCGAAGTGATAACCACCATCTCGCCCGGCTTGATGTCGCGCACGAAGCGCGCGCCGATGATGTCGAGCGCGCAGGTTTCCGACGCCAGGATCCAGGAGCCGTCGAGATCGCCGAGCACCAGCGGCCGGATGCCCAGCGGGTCGCGGCAGCCGATCATCTTCTTGGCGGTCAGCGCGACCAGCGAGAACGCGCCTTCCAACTGCCGCACCGCGTCGATGAAGCGCGCATTGGTGTCGCGCTCCTTGCTGGTGGCGATGAGATGCAGGATCGTCTCCGTGTCGGAGGTCGACGCGAAGATCGCGCCGAGCTTCTGCAGGACACGCTGCACGGTCATCGCATTGGTGATGTTGCCGTTGTGGGCGATCGCCAGGCCGCCGTCGGCGAGTTCGGCGAAGAAGGGCTGGACGTTGCGCAAGCCTGCTCCGCCGGTCGTGGCATAGCGTGTATGGCCGATGGCCCGGCTTCCGGGCAGGCGGTCGATCACCGATTGCTTGGTGAAGGTGTCGCCGATCAGGCCGACATGGCGCTCGACGTGGAACTGGGTGCCGTCGAAGGAGACGATGCCCGCCGCTTCCTGGCCGCGATGCTGCAGCGCATGCAGGCCCAGAGTGACGATCGCGGCGGCGTCCTGCCGGCCGAGGATCCCGAACACGCCACATTCGTCGTGGAAATGATCGTCCGCCTCGGCGGTCATGGCTTGGTCCGCGTCCGACATGCTCGGGCCCTTCCTGGCAAAGGGGGTATATAGTCGGCGATCGCTTCCGCGACCAGCATCAATTCTCGGCTGGCTGGGTTTCCGCCGGCGCATTGCTGTCGGCCGGCCCGCCTTCGCCCGTGGTGCCGTCGCTCTGCGGCGCCTCGGGCTGGGCGCCTTCGGGGGCGTCCTCGGCCGGCACGATCTTCTTCAGGAGGTCGTTCTCGGGATCGGCCGGCAGCAGGCCTTCCAGCCAGACGCCGATGCTCTCCAGCATCGGCCGCGACTTGGCCTCGGCGATCCAGGTCGGCGGCTTGGCGCCGACGAGCCAGTTGAAGAACAGCAGCGCGACGGCGACGACCAGAATGCCGCGGGCGGCGCCGTAGACGAAGCCGAGCGTCCGGTCGAGTGCGCCGATGCGCGAATCGATGATGAGGTCGGCGATCTTCATGGTGACCAGTGTGACGATGATCAGCGCCACGACGAAGACGACACCGGCGCTCGCCGCCAGCGCGAGCTGCGGATTGTCGACGTAGGGCTGAACATACGGCAGGACGGGCCTGTAGAAGAAATAGGCCGCCGCGGCCGCCGCCACCCAGGACGCGATCGACAGGATTTCGCGCGACAGTCCGCGGACCATCGCCAGCATCGCCGAAACCAGCGTGAAGCCGACGAGGATTCCGTCAAGAAGCGTTATCGGCATTCCGTCCCCACATCATCGCGGCGCGGACCCGGTCCCCCGGCATCGCGGCCAGTCCGTCACTCGTCCGCGCTGTCCCGCCGAAGCGAACCGGCGATCCGCACCACCACATCCGCCAGGGCGGCGGCCTGGAAGGAGCCGGATCCGATTCCGCTGCCAAGCTCTTCGCTGGCTTGCGGCAGCACAGCCTGCGCAAAACCCAGCTTTTCCGCCTCCTTCAGGCGCTGTTGCGCATGGGCAACCGGCCTGATCGCGCCCGAAAGGCTGATTTCGCCGAAATAGACGCAATCGGCAGGAAGGGCAAGGCCGGTGAGCGACGACACCAGCGCCGCGGCGACCGCCAGGTCGGCGGCCGGCTCGGAAATCCGGTAGCCGCCGGCGACATTGAGATAGACGTCGTGCGTGGCGAAGCGTACCCCGCAATGAGCTTCCAGCACCGCCAGGATCATCGAAAGCCGTGTCGAATCCCAGCCGACGACGGCCCGGCGCGGCGTGCCGAGCGGCGAGGGCGCCACCAGCGCCTGGATCTCGACCAGCACGGGCCGCGTTCCCTCGATGCCCGCGAAGACCGCGGCGCCGGGCGCCTTGGCGTGGCGCTCGCCGAGGAAAAGTTCCGAGGGGTTGGAGACTTCGCGCAATCCCTTGTCGCCCATCTCGAAGACGCCGATCTCGTCGGTCGGCCCGAATCGGTTCTTGACGGCGCGCAGGATGCGGAAATGGTGCCCGCCTTCGCCTTCGAAGTAGAGCACGGCGTCGACCATATGCTCGACGACCCGCGGCCCGGCGATCTGGCCTTCCTTGGTAACGTGGCCGACCAGCACGACGGCGCAGCCCGTCGACTTGGCATAGCGGATCATCGCCTGCGCCGCGGCGCGCACCTGCGTCACCGTGCCGGGCGCCGAATCGGCGAGATCCGTCCACAGGGTCTGGATCGAATCGAGGATGACGAGGTCCGGCCTGCGCCCTTCGCCGATCGTCGCCAGAATGTCCTCGACATTCGTCTCGGCGGCCAGCTCGACGGCCGAGCTGGCGACGCCCAGCCGCTGGGCGCGCAGCCGGATCTGCGCCACCGCCTCTTCGCCGGAGACATAGACGATGCGGTGGCCGCGCCCGGCGAGGGCCGCCGCAGCCTGGGTCAACAGCGTCGACTTGCCGATGCCGGGATCGCCGCCGACCAGCAGCGCCGAGCCGCGGACGAAACCGCCGCCGGTGGCACGGTCGAGCTCGGCGATGCCGCTGGCGATGCGCGGCGCGTCCTCGATCTCGCCGGCGAGCGACGTCAGCGCGACGGCGCGGCCCTTGCGTGGACTGCGCAGCGAGGCCGGACCCGAGCCGATGCCGCCGGCCGTGCCTTCCTCGACCAGCGTGTTCCAGGCGCCGCACGCATCGCACTTTCCTGCCCAGCGCGGGGTGACGTTGCCGCAGGCCTGGCAGATGAACTGGATGCGCGGCTTAGCCATAGGGCTCCAGCCGGAGCTGCGGGGGGCAGTTTACTTTCTTTCCGCAGAAGGGCGGGCGCGCTTCGTGTTTCGCGCGGGTGGAAAAAAGTAATACTCCGCCTGCCGGACAACCCGAAATCGGCTCATGAAGTTCGCGGGCGAGACGACGTAGGTGCCGGGGACAGTTTACTTTTTTCGGCCCGCGCGAGTTCCGGGCCGGTGCAGCCCTTCTGCCGAAAGAAAGTAAACTGTCCCCTGCGAATCCCGTTCGGCCCTCGACCTCATGCGGACAGTTTTCGGTTTCTCGAGGAGGCAGAGTAAAACTGTCCCCATCAACATCCCGGACATCTCCCCCACGAGGGGGGAGATCAGCCGTCATCGGCGTTGCCGCATCTCCCGCACCCTTGGCAATTGGCGAAGGCCGTGCCGCGTCCGATCTCCCCCCTTGTGGGGGGTCCGAAGGACGGGCCGAGACCCGTGGCTCGGGCCAGGCAGGCCGGCAGGACAGAGGGGGGCGACGTAGAGCACTCACCCCCGAGAACGCCGCGCGCAACACCCTACTCATACCTCTCCGGCATGTGGCTCTCCTCGGCGAGGTCGGAGAAGCGGGTGAACTCGCCCTGGAAGGCGAGCTGCACCGTACCGGTCGGCCCGTGGCGCTGCTTGGCGATGATGACCTCGGCCTTGCCGCGGGCATCGTTCATCTCGCCTTCCCATTTCAGGTACTCGTCGGTGCCGGGCTTCGGCTCCTTGTTCTTCAGATAGTACTCGTCGCGGTAGACGAAGATCACCACGTCGGCGTCCTGCTCGATCGAGCCCGATTCGCGCAGGTCCGAGAGTTGGGGGCGCTTGTCCTCGCGGCTTTCCACCTGTCGCGACAACTGCGACAGCGCGATGATCGGCACGCCGAGTTCCTTGGCGAGCGCCTTCAGGCCGGTGGTGATCTCGGTGATCTCCTGGACGCGGTTCTCGTTGGCGCGCTTGGAAGAGCCGGTCATAAGCTGGATGTAGTCGATGACCAGCAGGTCGAGGCCGCGCTGGCGCTTGAGGCGGCGGGCGCGTGCGGCGAGCTGCGCGATCGAGATGCCGCCGGTCGAATCGATGAACAGCGGGATCTTCTGCAGCATCTGCGTGCAGCCGACCAGCTTCTCGAAATCGGCTTCGGTGAGGTCGCCGCGCCGGATCTTGGAGGAGGGGATCTCCGCCTGCTCGGAGATGATGCGGGTCGCCAACTGCTCGGACGACATTTCCAGCGAGAAGAAGCCGACCACGCCGCCATTCGCCGCCTTGAACGAGCCATCCGCCTGCTGCGCCGGCTCGTAGGCATGCGCGATGTTGAAGGCGATGTTGGTGACCAGCGAGGTCTTGCCCATGCCGGGGCGTCCGGCCAGCACGATCAGGTCGGAGGGCTGCAGCCCGCCCATGCGGCTGTCGAGGTCGCGCATGCCGGTGGAGACGCCGGACAGATGGCCGTCGCGCATGAAGGCGGCGCTCGCCATGTCGACGGCGGTCTTCACCGCATCGGAGAAGCTCTGGAACCCGCCATCGTAGCGGCCGGTCTCGGCCAGTTCGAACAGCCGGCGCTCGGCGTCCTCGATCTGCTCGGCCGGCGCCATGTCGACCGGCGCGTCATAGGCGATGTTGACCATGTCCTCGCCGACGGTAATCAGCGCGCGCCGCGTCGCCAGGTCGTAGATGGCGCGGCCGTAGTCGGCGGCGTTGATGACGGTGACCGCCTCGGCCGCCAGCCGCACCAGATAATGCGCCACGGTCATCTCGCCGACCTTCTCGTCGGCCGGCAGGAAGGTCTTGAGGGTGATCGGCGTCGCCACCTTGCCCATCCGCACCAGCTCGCCGGCGATGTCGAAGATCTTGCGGTGCAGCGGCTCGTAGAAATGCGATGCCTTGAGGAAGTCCGAGACGCGGTAGAAGGCGTCGTTGTTGACGAGAATGGCGCCGAGCAGCGCCTGCTCGGCCTCGATGTTGTTCGGCGCCTCCCGATAGAGTGGCGTCTCCGCCATGCCGATCTTGCGCGCTGCCTCTGCCATCCCGTCCTCGAACTCGATCCGGTCTCTCGGTAGCAGAAGCGCCGGCCCCGAAACGAACCATCTGCCGGTGTTCCACAGTCACGCAAACCGTCCACAGGACAGTGCGTGCCTGTGCCGGAATGAGCTTGACTCTTGCCGGCTCAGACTAACATGAATCCGGAACAAATAAAGAACAATCGTCGGCGCGGCGAGTCGCGCCGGCGTGAAGCCGTCCGTCTTCGGCGCCGGCGGCCTGCGCAGTGGAGAGGCGTGGCCGTTGCCTATGGTCGCGTTCCGCGCGACCGGAGGTCGATCAGGCGCATCTCGGCGTCGATTCTCGCGGCGATGTCGTGGCGTTCCACGCCGATGTCGCGCAGCGCGCGGTCGTCGAGCCGTTCGATGTCATTGATTGCCTGCCGTCGCTCGAACGCCTGGCGGACGAACCGGCCGATCCGGGCCAGAAGGCCGGGCGGTTTCTCTCTCGGGCAGCACAGCGCGGCGCATGTCATTTCAAAAATCTTTCATTGACTGACCTGGATAAGAATAAGAGATTGAAAATAAAAAGAAAAACGATCAGTATTTGACGTATCTGCAAATTTCGTTTGAAGATGGCCATGGCTGCCCAGATTCCCGGAACGCGTGCCCTGAGCGTGCTGCATGCCGCCGCCCGGCATCTCAATTTTTCCCGCGCGGCGAGCGAGGTCGGTCTGACGCCGGCGGCGGTCAGCCACCAGATCAAGGAGATGGAGGATCGCCTGGGACTGGTGCTGTTTGCCCGCACCAGCCGCGCCATGGCGCTCACCGAGGCCGGCGCGGCTCTCGCCGAGGCGGTGGCCGAAGCGCTGGATACGCTGGAGCGCGGGGCCGCCAGGGCGCGCAAGGCGGCGCGCGGCGTCTCCCAGCTTCGGCTTACCATGGACGGGCTGTTCGCCTCGAAATGGCTGGTGCCGCGGCTCGATGCCTTCCGCGCCCGCTGCCCGGAAATCGACCTGCGCTTCGACATCTCCTACGAGCTGCGCGACTTCGACCGCGACGACGTCGACATTGCCGTCCGATTCGGCACCGGGCGGTATCCCGGCGTCACCACCCATTGCCTGTTCGGCAACGTCGTCGTGCCGGTCTGCAGCCCGCATCTGCTCAGGGCGGGTCCGCCGCTGAGGGAACCGCGCGACCTGCTGCGGCACACCCTGGTTCACATCGAATGGTCGAGGCAGGGGGTGACCTGGCCGAACTGGCGCATGTGGATGGCCGCGGCCGGGGTGGAGGATTTCGACGACAGCCGCTGCGTGCTGTTCGCAAGTTCCTCCCACGTCATCCAGGCGGCGATCGACGGCAATGTCGTGGCGCTGTGCGATTTCTCGATGGTGGCCAACGACCTCTCGGCCGGCCGTCTCGTGCGCCCCTTCGAGCTCGGCATCAAGATGACGCCCGGCTATGCCTACTATCTCGCCTATCCGGCCGGTCTGGAGCACGACCCGCGCGTCGAGGCGTTCCGCGGCTGGATTCTGGAGGAGGCCGGACGGACCCCGGCGGAAGCCTGACAGGAGCCGGTTGATTCGCCGGCCCTGGCGCGATAGGCCGCACGCAGGAGATGCCCGACATGGCCAGCCTGACCACCATCGGCTTCGATGCCGACGACACGCTCTGGCAGAACGAGCAGTTCTTCCGGCTGACCGAGGAGCGGTTCCGCGCGCTCCTGGCCGGCCATGCCGACGGCGAGCACCTCAGCGGCAGGCTGCTCGAGGCGGAGAAGCGCAATCTCGCCCACTACGGCTTCGGCATAAAGGGCTTCACCCTGTCGATGATCGAGACAGCGCTCGAGGTCACCGAGGGCAGGGTGTCCGGCGCCATCATCGCTGAGATCCTCGCGGCGGGGCGCGAAATGCTGTCGCATCCCGTCGAGACGCTGCCCGGGGTCAGGGAGACGCTGGACGCCCTTTCGGGCGACTACCGCATCGTGCTGATCACCAAGGGCGACCTGTTCGACCAGGAGCGCAAGCTGGCGCAATCGGGGCTCGGTGATTTCTTCGACGGCGTCGAGATCGTCAGCGACAAGTCGGCGGCGACCTACGAGCGCGTCTTCGCCCGCCATGGCGACGGCGCGGCGCGCGCCATGATGGTCGGCAATTCGCTGAAGTCGGACGTCGTGCCGGCGATCAGGGCCGGCGCCTGGGGCGTCTACGTGCCGCACGACCTCACCTGGGTGCTGGAGCATGTCGAGGCGCCGCGGACGGATCCGCTGTTTCGGGAGATCGCCACGGTCGGCGAGTTGCCGGGGCTTGTCAGGCAGATTGCCTGAGGTGCTCAGGTGGCGCGCGGCGCCAAAAGGATGATGCCGGCTCCGGCGAGGCAGATCGCCGCCCCGGCAATATCCCAGCGGTCCGGCCGGATGCCTTCGGCCGCCCACAGCCACAGCAGCGACGCCGCGATGTAGATGCCGCCATAGGCGGCGTAGGTGCGGCCGGCGGCGTCGGATTCGACGAGCGCCAGCAGCCAGGCGAAGACGACCAGCGCGGCCAGTCCCGGCAGCAGCCAGAGCGGCGACCTATCGAGCCGCCACCAGGCCCAGAAGGCGAAGCAGCCGGCGATCTCGGCCAGCGCCGCGCCCGCGAAGATGACATTGGTCATGCCGACATGATCCCGTGCCAAAGGCTTGTCTCACGGGAAAGAGCAGGCGGCAACGCGGATGATCCCGATGCCGTCAGCGGCGCGTCGGATGCGACGGGCGCCGGCGACGCCGAAGCATCAATCCTTGTCGGCCACCCTGCGGCGGCGCGACTTCGGCTTGGCGCGGGCACGCGGTGTCTGCTGCGGCTCGACGAGATCCTCATGCGCCATTTCGCGCATGGCCAGGGCCTTCTCGCACTTCTCCATGTAGTTGCGCGTGATCGGCGTCACGTCGTTGCGCCGGGTGAGCTGAATCTGGAACACCATCAGGTCCTGCCAGCGGAAGGCGGCCTCCGAGCCCGAGAGATAGAACTCCCACATGCGGCAGAAGCGTTCGTCGTAGATCGCCTTGGCCTTGTCGCGGTTCGCCAGGAAGCGCTCGCGCCAGTGCCGCAGCGTATCGGCATAGTGGATGCGCAGGATCTCGACGTCGCCGACCATCAGGCCGGCCTTCTCGATCACCGGCAGCACCTCCGAGAGCGCGGGAATATAGCCGCCCGGGAAGATGTACTTGCGGATGAAGGCGTTGGTGGAGGAGGGCGGCCCGAAGCGGCCGATCGAGTGCAGCATCATCACCCCGTCGGGCTTGAGCAGCGTGCGGCACTTCTCGAAGAAGGTGCGGTAGTGGTTGACTCCGACATGCTCGAACATGCCGACCGAGACGATCCGGTCGAAGCGCTCGTTCAGGTCGCGATAGTCGCGGATCTCGAAATGGACCTGGCCGTCGAGCCCTTCCCGGCGCGAGCGCTCGGTGGAGACGGCGTGCTGCTCCGTCGACAGGGTGACGCCGAGCACGTCGACGCCGAAATTCTTCGCCATGTAGAGTCCGAGCCCGCCCCAGCCGGAGCCGATGTCGAGCACCGACTGGCCCTGGCTCAGCCGAAGCTTGGCGGCGATGTGTCGCTTCTTGGCGAGCTGCGCCTCGTCCAGCGACATGTCCGGCCGTTCGAAATAGGCGCAGGAATACTGCATGTCCGCATCGAGGAAGAGCTTGTAGATCTCGCCGGACAGGTCGTAGTGGCTCTGCACGTTGCGCCGGGCGCGCGCCTGCGTGTTCACCTGATGGATGCGCCGCACGGCGACGCGCACCCCCTCGATGGCGCGCTGAATCTTGTCGTCGAAGGCGATCGGCTCCATGTTTCGGTAGACCGTCTCCAGGAACGACAGCACGTCGCCCTGGATGAAATCCAGCTCCTGATCCATGAAGGCTTCGGCGATCGCCAGCGACGGATGCAGCGCGATGGCGCGCTCGGCATGAGGTGTCTTGATGTGCAGATGGACGAGTTCGCCGGTTGCGTCGCCGAATGTATGGGTCGCGCCGCTGGGATCGGTAATCTTCAAATTGCCGCGCTGCAGAACGCGATCGATGATTCTCTTCAGCAGAATGTTCATGTGCGAACCCGGATACCTACGCACCACTGGTTACTACAGTTAACGCATTCTGCTTCAAAAGGACGTGGCTGAAAATGGCGGATTTGGCCCAAATCACGAATGCGCGATGAGGCCAGAAATCTTCGGGTCGGGGGTTCCTCTCCGGCGCACATGAAAAGGCCCGGACGAAGCCGGGCCTTTGACGAGTTGGATCGATCCGGGAACGATCAGGCCTGCTCGTCCTCCTCCGCCGCCGGGTCGAAGAAATTGTCGGGACGGGCGTTCTCGTTGATGTCGTCGCCGTAGATCGCCTCGGCGGTGGTCAGCGTCTCGCCGCGCGACTGGCGCTCGGCCTCGTCCGCCGAGCGGGCGATGTTGAGCGTGATCGTCACCTCGACCTCCGGGTGGAGCGCGATGGCGATGTTGGTCAGGCCGATCGTCTTGATCGGCTGGTTGAGCTCGACCTGGTTGCGATTGACGGTGAAACCTTCAGCGCCAAGCAGATCGGCGATGTCGCGGGTCGATACCGAACCGTAGAGCTGGCCGGTCTCGCCTGCCGAGCGGACGACCACGAAGGTCTTGCCGTCGAGCGTCGCGGCGACGGTGGTGGCTTCCGACTTGCGCTCGAGGTTGCGGGCTTCGAGCTGGGCGCGCTGGCCCTCGAACTTCTTCTTGTTCGCCTCGTTGGCGCGCAGCGCCTTGCCCTGCGGAAGGAGGAAGTTGCGGGCGAAGCCGTCCCTCACCTTCACGGTCTCGCCCATCTGGCCGAGTTTGGAGATTCTTTCGAGGAGGATGACGTCCATGGTTCTGCTCCTTCATGGTGCCGTTGCCGGCAGGTCGCGATGAAGGCAGGAAGCGCCGGCTTGTCGGCCGCGGTGTCGCTGTCCTGCCGGGTTCGGCAGTTAGGGCCGGCCGCAGCCGGTCCAACTCGGGATCTGGTAACCCGCGCCCGTCGCGGGAAAGTGGTGCAGGGGACAGTTTACTTTTTTCGGCAAGCGCAGGCTTTGGATCGCCGCGTCGTTCCCGCCGAAAGAAAGTAAACTGTCCCCAGCGTTATGGTCAGCGCACGAGATACGGCAGCAGGCCGAGGAAGCGGGCGCGCTTGATCGCCTTGGCGAGTTCACGCTGCTTCTTCTGGCTGACGGCGGTGATGCGCGACGGAACGATCTTGCCGCGCTCCGAAATGTAGCGCTGCAGCAGGCGAACGTCCTTGTAGTCGATCTTCGGCGCATTCGCGCCGGAGAACGGGCAGGTCTTGCGGCGGCGGTGGAACGGCCGGCGGGTCGGGATCTGGTTGATGTCGACCATTATTCTGCAGCTCCCGCTTCATCGCGCGGCCGGCGCGGCGCGCCGTCGCGATCACCAAAATTGCGCGGGCCGCGGTCGCCGCCTTCGCGGTCGCCGAACGAACGCGGGCCACGGTCGCCGCGCTCGCGGTCGCCGAACGAACGCGGGCCACGATCGCCGCGCTCACGGTCGCCGAAACCACGCTCGCTGCGCTCTTCGCGCTTCTGCAGCATGGCCGACTGGCCTTCCTCGTGGGCTTCGACCTTGACGGTCAGGAAGCGCAGGATGTCTTCCGACAGGCCCTGCTGGCGCTCCATCTCGTTGAGCGCCGCCGGCGGGCAGTCGAGATCCATCAGCGTGTAATACGCCTTGCGGTTCTTCTTGATGCGATAGGTGAGGGACTTCAGTCCCCAGTTCTCAACCCGGCCGATCTTGCCGCCATTGGCGGAGATGACGCCCCTGTAGTGATCCACAAGAGCATCGACCTGCTGCTGGGACAGGTCCTGCCGGGCAAGGAACACATGTTCGTAGAGAGCCATGATGTGCTTTGCCTTTCTTCGTTGGTCTGCGGCGCCGGAGGCTAAGCCTCTGCAACCTGTCTTGACCCGGAAGTCGGGGAAGAAAGGAGCATGGACGGTCGAGAGCGGAGACACGGGAGGCAGAAGGCGGTTCGCCTTCGTCACGGAGGAAAAACCTCCGGCCCTCCGTTCAGCCCCCATCCGGAACCGGCAGATCGGCGCTCTATACAGGATTTCCGCGTGAAGGCAAGGACGATGCCGGCCCACGAGCGACGTCCATCCGGATTCTACCAGACCGTCGATGCCTGTGGCGGCTTCGGGAAGAACCGTTCCGCGCCAAAACGCTTGCCGAAGAGCAGGTCGTACTGGAGCAGCGACTGGTCTCGCACCAGCGGATCGATCTCCTTGGCTCGAGACCAGGCCGGCACGGAACTGCCGTCCGCGCCGATCAGCATGTTGCGGTCGACGCTTGAGTAGCGGTCGTGCACCTCGCCGAGCAGGCCGGTGTAGAACGGATGCTCGAACCCGGCCATGCGCATGATCTGCATCGGCAGGAAGGCGGGGCTGATCGCGCCGACGTCCTTCACCGGCCCGCCGCGGCTGGACCACAGGACGAGCGGCGTCTCATGCTGCCGGGCGAGCGTGTCGGCCGGCGCATTCCGGTCGGGGACGAACGCGTTCATGAAGCCGGATTCGACATAGACAGCGCTGAGCGGCGGCAAATGGTCGCCGAAGAAGGCGATGATGGTCGGCCGTTCGCGGCGCGACGCCCAGTCGATGAGGCGCGCCAGGCTCTTGTCGGCATCCGAGACGCCGACCGTGTAGGTTTCGAGGCTGTCGCGCGACCGCTGGGTCAGTTCGCCGCCGATGGTGAACGTCTTGTCCGGATAGCGATGCGGCTCGTAGGGTCCGTGTCCCTGCAGCGTCACCGCGAAGAAGAAGAACGGCGCGTCCGCCTGCTCCGCCTCGCGGATGATCTCCTCGGTCAGCGCGGCGTCGGAAGCGAGCGGCCCGCGCTTGGCCAGCGGCGGCATCGCCTCCTCGGACAGGAAGCGCTCGAAGCCGAAGGCCGAATAGACCTGCGTGCGGTTCCAGAACCAGCCCGCGAACGGGTGGAAGCTGCGGGTGGCGTAGCCCTGGTCCTTGAGCACGGTTGCCAGCGTCGGCATCGGCGCGCGCACATATTGCTGATAGGGGATGCTGCCATAGGGAAGGAAGGCGTTGGAAAAGCCGGTCAGCGCCTCGAACTCGACATTGGCGGTCATGCCGCCGAATTCGGGGGACAGCACCCAGCCGGACTGGAGCTTGCGCACGGTCGGCATCGGATCGGGCGAGATCGACACGCCGGGCAGGCGCGTCGGATCCCAGAACGACTCGCTCATCACCATGATGATGTCGGGCCTGTCGTCCGGCGCGGTGAACGAAGGCAGCGGGCGCTCGCCGATCGCCTTGATCGCCTCCTCGGAATAGCCCTTCGGGGCACCGATCTTGGCCATCGGAACATTGAGCGCGAAGGCCAGGGCAAAACCGTTGCTGTTGTAGTTCTCCTTCTGGTCCCACATCATCGGGATGATCTGCAGGCGGTCGCGCGCCCAGGAATAGGTCGCGTAGTCCATGATCGAGACGAAGAACACCAGCGCCGGGAGGGTGAAGGCCAGGCGCACCGCGCGGCCCTTCCAACTGATGCGGCGCCCGTGCCGGCACAGAAGGCGCCACATCACCACGAACAGCCCCACCGCCACTGCCGCAGCGACGGCATAGAGCACGGCGTCGAGAGGCCGCTGCCGCACGAGCAGCGGCATCAGCTCGACGATCTGGCGCGCGTAGAGAAAGTCGGTCGGATAAAGCGGGTCGCCGAGATAGTACGCCTTCTGGTGGCTGACGAACGCCAGCAGGATCGTCACCGGCGCGATGACGAACAGCGCCTGATAGGGGCGGCCGAGCAGCGCGTCGAAGAAGACGATGAGCAGGGCGAACAGGATGATCGTCGTCCAGCCCGGCTTGAACGGCTGCTGGAAGAACAGGACCGTCTGGTCCCAGGAGCCCCGGAAGATCAGCTCGACGACGAAGACCAGCGCGGCCGAAACCAGCAGCGTCAGCAGCACCGAGCCGGCGATGCGCAGGTAGGGCCGTCCATCTGCGCGCGGGCGAGACGGGTCAGCGCCGTTCGAGCCGGTTCGCGACAAGGATGAGACGCCCAACTTACTCAACGCTCGTCCCCTCGACGGCATGACACCTGATGTCCATGACGCGCCTTCATATGATTGTCATCCGTTCGTCATGGTTGCGTCACGGAAATCGTCGTCCTGTGGCCAAAATGCGATCATCGGGCCGCAGCGCCCGATTTATTTGCAAGCCTTGCGCATCGGGCGCGAAGACCGCGCGGTCTTGACTCGCAACGCGTCAGCGCGTCACAGGGTCCGCAACTGGCTAAGCAAAATATCAGGAGGCCGCCGCATGCCGATCGCATTCACCTTTCCGGGCCAGGGGAGCCAGAGCGTCGGCATGGGCAAGGATCTTGCCGAGGCGTTCCCGGCGGCCAGGGCGGTGTTCGACGAGGTCGACGAGGCGCTCGGCGAAAAGCTGTCCTCGGTGATCTGGGAAGGACCGGAAGACAGGCTCACACTGACCGCCAATGCGCAGCCGGCCCTCATGGCGGTGTCGATGGCGGCGGTCCGGGCGCTCGAATCCCAGGGCTTTTCACTGAAGGAGCGCGTCGCCTACGTTGCCGGCCATTCGCTCGGCGAATATTCGGCGCTGGCCGCCGCCGGCATGTTCTCGATCGCCGATACCGCCCGGCTGCTGCGCATCCGCGGCAACGCCATGCAGGCGGCCGTGCCGGTCGGCGCGGGCGCCATGGCGGCGATCATCGGCCTCGACCAGCAGGCGGTGGAAGGCGCATGCGCCGCGGCGTCGGCGGGCGGCTCGGTCTGCCAGGTGGCCAACGACAATGGCGGCGGGCAACTGGTGATCTCGGGGGCAAAGCCGGCGGTCGAGGATGCGGCACGCCGCTGCACCGAACTCGGCGCCAAGCGCGCCCTGATGCTCACCGTCTCCGCGCCGTTCCATTCGGCGCTGATGGCGCCCGCCGCCGATGCGATGCGCGACGCGCTGGCGTCGGTGACCAGGAATGCTCCCGTCGTGCCGGTCGTCTGCAACGTCGTCGTCGAACCGCTGACCGACCCCGACGCGATCGCCGCGCGCCTTGTCGAGCAGGTCACCGGTCGCGTTCGCTGGCGCGAGACCGTCGAATGGTTTGCCGCCCGGAGCGTCACGCCGTTGTATGAGGTAGGCGCCGGCAAGGTGCTTTCGGGGCTGGCGCGGCGGATCGACCGCAATGTCGCAACCGCCAACATCGGTACACCGGCAGACGTCGAAGCCGCTCTGGCGTCCTTGACGTAGAGCACCCCTCGGTCGCCTGGCAAAACAGTCGTCTTGAAGCGGGCGGGTCGCTCTGATACTGTGAATACACGTATTCACGGAGGCTCGAATGCCAACAAGCGTGCGTTTGTCGGCGGACGCTGAAGCTCGGCTCGACGCTCTCGCAACGAAGACGGGGCGAACCAAGGCCTATTATTTGCGGGAGATCATTGAACGCGGTCTCGACGATCTTGAGGACTATTATCTCGCGGAAGAGGCACTGCTGCGTGTGCGTGCCGGCAACGAAGAGGTTCTAGGACACAAGGACTTCTGGCGTGACCTGGACGATTGAGTACGCCAGATCGGTACGCAAATCCGTCGAGAAGCTGCATCCTTCCGAGCGGCGCCGCATCCGCGAGTTCGTCGAAGGGCGGCTGGTGGGAATCGATAACCCGCGAACCATAGGCAAGGCCCTTTCGGGACCGCTCGCCACCCTTTGGAGCTACAGGGTTGGCGACCATCGGATCATCTGCGATATCCAGGACGATAAACTCGTCGTTCTGGTTCTGGCGATCGGGAACCGCCGCGAAGTCTGAAGTCTATAGATAATTCCAACCGCACCTCATCGAAGGCTTGAGTCAATGTTCGATCTGAGTGGAAAAAAGGCCCTGGTGACCGGCGCGTCCGGGGGCATCGGCGAATCGATCGCTCGCACGCTCCATGCCCAGGGCGCCATGGTCGGGCTGCACGGAACGCGCGTCGAGAAGCTTGAGGCACTCGCCTCCGATCTCGGCGACCGCGTCAAGCTGTTTCCGGCCGACCTGACCGACCGCGAACAGGTCAAGGCGCTGGGCCAGAAGGCGGAGGCCGACCTCGAAGGCGTGGATATCCTCGTCAACAATGCCGGCATCACCAGGGACGGCCTGTTCGTCCGCATGTCGGACGCCGACTGGGATTCCGTGCTGGAGGTGAACCTCACGGCGGTGTTCCGGCTGACCCGCGAGCTGACCCATCCGATGATGCGCCGCCGCGGCGGCCGCATCATCAACATCACCTCGGTCGTCGGCGTCACCGGCAATCCCGGGCAGGCCAACTACTGCGCCTCCAAGGCCGGCATGATCGGCTTCACCAAATCGCTGGCGCAGGAGATCGCGACCCGCAACGTCACCGTCAACTGCGTCGCCCCGGGTTTCATCGAATCGGCGATGACCGGCAAGCTCAACGACAAGCAGAAGGAGGCGATCATGGCCGCCATCCCGTCGCGTCGTATGGGAACGGGCGCCGAGGTGGCCGCCGCGGTGGCGTTCCTGGCGTCGCCGGAAGCCGCCTACGTCACCGGACAGACCATCCACGTCAATGGCGGCATGGCGATGATCTGACCGCCGGCGCACGGCAGGCTTCCCTCGGGGCAGGGGCGCCGTCGTTGGCGATCGGGAGTTTTGGTGTTGGACTGGCGGTGCTTTTCGTGTAATCGCGGCAAGTCCGCAATGCCCGAAAACGGCGGAAAACCACGCCTCGGGCACGTGCAGGAACCATCTTTCAACTTGATTAGCGGCAAGGCGCCCGCTAACGAAGGCTCGCAACACAGACGAGGATGCCAATATGAGTGACACCGCAGAGCGCGTGAAGAAGATCGTCATCGAGCATCTCGGTGTGGACGCCGAGAAGGTGACCGAGCAGGCCAGCTTCATCGACGACCTTGGCGCGGACAGCCTCGACACCGTCGAGCTGGTGATGGCTTTCGAGGAAGAGTTCGGCGTCGAGATTCCGGACGATGCGGCCGAAACCATTCTGACGGTGGGCGACGCCGTGAAGTTCATCGACAAGGCATCGGCCTGACACCACGCACTGCGCATCGGAGGCGTCGATGAGGCGTGTCGTCGTAACCGGCATGGGCCTGTTGTCGCCTTTCGGCGTCGGGGTGCCGCATAGCTGGCAGCAGGTGCTGTCCGGGCGTAGCGCAGCAAGCCGGGTCAGCCATTTCGAGATCGAGGATCTGCCGGCGAAGATTGCGCACGTCATTCCTCGCGGCGACGGCAGCGGCCATACGTTCAATCCCGAATCCTACCTGGAGCCCAAAGAGCTTCGCAAGATCGGCGACTTCATTCTCTACGGAATCGCCGCCGCCGACGAGGCATTGAAGGATTCCGGCTGGGAACCGAAAACCGCCGAGGAACGAAACGCCACGGGGGTGATGATCGGTTCCGGCATCGGCGGCATCGACGGCATCGCCGACAATGCGCTGCTTCTGAAGGAGCGCGGCCCGCGCCGCATCAGCCCCTTCTTCATCCCGGGCAACATCATCAATCTCGTCTCCGGCCAGGTGTCGATCCGGCACGGGCTGAAAGGCCCGAACCATGCCGTGGTCACCGCCTGTTCGACCGGCGCGCATGCGATCGGCGACGCGGCGCGGCTGATCATGTTCGGCGATGCCGACGTGATGCTGGCGGGCGGCTCGGAGGCTCCGGTCACCCGCCTGTCGCTGGCGGGCTTCGCCGCCTGTCGCGCGCTGTCGACGCAGAACGACGAGCCGACCAGGGCGTCGCGGCCCTTCGACAAGGATCGCGACGGCTTCGTCATGGGCGAGGGCGCCGGTGTCGTCGTGCTCGAGGAACTCGAGCACGCCAGGGCACGCGGCGCCAGGATCTATGCCGAGGTCGTCGGCTACGGCTTGACGGGCGATGCGCATCACATCACGGCGCCGGCCGAGGATGGCGACGGCGCGTTCCGCTGTATGACCGCTGCGATCAAGCGGGCCGGCCTCAAGCCGGCCGATCTCGACTACATCAACGCGCACGGCACCTCGACCATGGCCGATACGATCGAACTCGGCGCGGTGGAACGGCTCGTCGGCGACGCCGCGTCGAAGATCTCCATGTCTTCGACCAAGTCGGCGATCGGTCACCTGCTGGGGGCCGCCGGTGCGGCGGAGGCGATCTTCTCGATCCTTGCCATCCGCGACAATATCGCTCCGCCGACGATCAACCTCGACCATCCGGAGCGCGAAACCGCGATCGACCTGGTGCCGCACAAGCCCCGCGAACGCCGGATCGACGTCGCCCTGTCGAACTCCTTCGGCTTCGGCGGCACCAACGCATCCCTGGTGTTCAGCCGCTACAACGGCTGAGCGGCCGATCCGGCTCCTGCCGGGAATTTTGCCATATTCCGGCCTAGGCTCTCGGCCTGATCCGATGCATCGGCGTTTTGAGGCGAGATGACTGATTCCGACACGAACCAGATGACGTTTGGCCGGCGCGCCGAGCCGCCATCTCCTTCGGACGTCAAGCCCGCGAGCGAGGCGCTGCAGCCGGCGTCGGCGGCAGCCCCCACGGAGCGGCCGGCACCGGCGCCCGCCCAGACGCCGCCGCAGCAGCCGACAGCCGCGGCGGCCGTAACGCGGCGGTCCCGGGCCTCGCGCAATCAGATCGTCGTCTTCATGAATTTCGTGATGTCGGCCGTGGTGCTGATGGTGCTCGTCGCCGGCGGCGCCGTCCTCTACGGCAAGCGCGCCTTCGAGGCGCCGGGCAGCACGACGGAGGCGCAGACCTTCCTCGTGCGCCCGAATGCGGGCGTCGGCGAGATCGCCTCGTCGCTGGAGCAGCGCGGCCTGATCAGCGATTCGCTGGTCTTCCAGGCCGGGCTGCGCGCCTACGGCGCGCGCCAGTCGCTGAAGGCCGGCGAATACGAAGTGCCGCCGCGCGCCTCCATGCACGACATCATGAAGCTGCTGCAGAGCGGCAAGTCGATCATGTACTCGCTCACCATCCCGGAAGGCCTGACGGTCCAGCAGGCGCTGAAGCGGGTCGCCGACAACGAGGCGCTGAGCGGCGATATGCCGGCCGATCTGCCGCCGGAAGGCAGCCTCGCCACCGACACGCAGCGCTTTACGCGGGGCACCCCTCGCAAGGATGTGATCGCCAAGATGCACAGCCAGCAGCAGGCCATGGTCGAGGAGATCTGGGCGAAGCGCCAGCCCGATCTGCCGATCGCCGACATCAACGAATTCGTGACGCTCGCCTCGATCGTCGAGAAGGAGACCGGCGTCGCCTCCGAACGGCCGCACGTCGCCTCGGTATTCGTCAACCGGCTGCGCAAGAACATGCGCCTGCAGTCGGACCCGACGATCATCTACGGTTTGTTCGGCGGTGCCGGAAAGCCGGCCGACCGGCCGATCTTCCAGTCCGACATCGAAAAGTCGACGCCCTACAACACCTATATAATCAAGGGGTTGCCGCCGACTCCGATTGCCAATCCGGGCCGCGCGGCGCTGGAGGCGACGGCCAATCCGCTGGCCACCGACGATCTCTACTTCGTCGCCGACGGCACCGGCGGCCACGTCTTCGCCGGCACGCTCGACGAGCACAACAGGAACGTCGCCAAGTGGCGTGCGCTTCAGAAGAAACAGGCCGAAGAAGCCGCGCAGGGCGCGGCCGCCGGGGACGGCACGGCCCAATAAATGGCGGTGGCACGTTCTTCCCGCGCCCGCCGCAGGTCGCGCCTCGGTGCCGACCCGCGCCGAAATCCGGTTCCGCATCGCCCCGATATGCGCTAACGCAGTCCGGGGGACGAGAGCATGAATTTGCAAAGCATGACTGGCTTTGCCCGCGCGTCGGGCGAGGCGGCGGCCGCATCGGTGGCCTGGGAGATCAAGTCGGTCAACGGCAAGACGCTCGATGCGCGCTTCCGCCTGCCGCCCGGCTTTGAGCGCATCGAACCCATCGCACGACAGGCCATCCAGAAGCGCTTCGTCCGCGGCAACGTCCAGGCGGCGCTGACCGTCACGCGGGCAGGCGGCACCGGCATCCAGCCGATCGTCAACGAGCGCTTCCTGCGCGATCTGGCGGGATTGGCCAAGCGCCTCGAGGAGCAGTTCGGCGCGGCGCCGGCCAGCGCCGACGGACTGCTCGGCCTGCGCGGCGTGCTGGAAATCCCCGAGGCCGCCGAGACCGAGGAGACGCGCGCCGAACTCGACGCCACCATCCTGTCGACGCTCGACAAGGCCATCGACGGCCTCGCGGAAGCGCGCGGCGTCGAAGGGGCGGCGCTCGGCCAATTGCTGCTCGGCCATGTCGGCGCGATCGAAGAACTGACGGCACGGGCCGAAGCCGACCCGTCGCGCCAGCCGCCCTCCATCCGGGCGCGGCTTGCCGAGCAGGTGGCGCTGCTGATGGAGTCGGCGTCCGGCCTCGATGAAGCGCGCCTGCACGCCGAAGCCGCCTTTCTGGCGACCAAGGCCGACATCCGCGAGGAGATCGACCGTCTCCGCACCCACATCGCCTCCGCCCGCGCGCTGCTCGGGTCCGGCGGGCCGGTCGGCCGGAAGCTCGACTTTCTCGCCCAGGAGTTTAACCGCGAATCAAACACCTTGTGTTCAAAGTCGAACGCAGGGTCGGTGACTGCCATCGGCCTCGAACTGAAGGCCGTGGTGGACCAGTTCCGCGAGCAGGTTCAGAATCTGGAGTAGACGATGGCCGCGGGATACGTCTCTGCCGGCATCCGCCGACGGGGTTTGATGCTGGTGCTGTCCTCGCCCTCCGGAGCGGGAAAGTCGACGATCGCCCGCAACCTTCTCGAGAGCGACCACGCGCTCGGACTGTCGGTCAGCGTGACGACGCGCGCCCGCCGTGGCAGCGAGATCGAAGGGGTGCACTATCGCTTCGTGTCGCGCCGCGAGTTCGAGCGGCTGCGCGACGACGACGCGCTGCTCGAATGGGCCGAGGTGCACGGCAATTTCTACGCCACGCCGCGCGAACCGGTCGAGGCGGCGATGTCGGAAGGGCGCGACATGCTCTTCGACATCGACTGGCAGGGCGCCCTCCAGCTCAAGGAGAAGATGCGCGCCGACATCGTCTCGATCTTCATCCTGCCGCCGTCCATGGCCGAGCTGAAGCGCCGGCTGAAGCGCCGCGCCGAGGATGCCGACGACGTCATCGAGCGGCGCCTGGAGAATGCCCGCGTCGAGATCGAGCACTGGCGCGACTACGACTATGTCGTCGTCAACCGCGACCTCGACGCCGCCTTCACGGAAGTGAAGGCGATCGTCACGGCGGAGCGCCTGCGCCGCGACAGAAATCCGGGACTGTTCGATTTCGTGTCCAGCCTGCTGGACGAGAAGCCGGACTGACCGCCCGGTCCGCCGGCCGGCGCTGTCCTGAAAGCCCCTACGACGCGTTCGCCAGTGCGACGAACTCCTCGACGGTGAGCGTCTCGGCGCGGCGCGTGCCGTCGATTCCCGTCTGCTCCAGAAGGCGTGCGCCGTCGATCCCCTTGAGGCTCTGGCGCAGCATCTTGCGCCGCTGGCCGAAGGCGTGCTCGGTGACCCTCGCCAGCTTGCGGACGTCGCAGGGCAGGGGAGCGCCTCTCGGTTCGATCTGGACCACGGAAGAAACGACCTTCGGCGGCGGCGTGAAGGCGCGCGGCGGAATGTCGAAGGCGATCCGCGCCTGCGTGCGCCATCCCGCGAGCACGCCGAGCCGGCCGTAGGCGTCGTCGCCGGGCCTGGCCACGATGCGCTGCGCCACCTCCTTCTGGAACATCAGCGTCAGCGAATTGTAGAAGGGCGGCCAGACCTCGCAGGTGAGCCAGCGGATCAAGAGCTCCGTGCCGATGTTGTAAGGGAGATTGGCGACGATCTTCGTCGGCCGTCCGGCCGCCAGAGACGCGAAGTCGGTTTTCAGCGCGTCGCCCGGGATGATCTCGATCCGTCCCGGATAGTGGTCGCAAACCTCCCGCAGCGCCGCCAGGCAGCGCTCGTCGCGCTCGATGGCCACGACATTGCCGGCGCCGTGCGACATCAGTGCCCGCGTCAGCCCGCCTGGGCCCGGTCCGACCTCGATCACCGTCACGCCGTCGAGCGGCCCGGCCGCCCGCGCCACCTTGCCCGTCAGGTTGAGGTCGAGAAGGAAGTTCTGTCCCAGCGACTTCTTCGCCGCCAGTTCATGGCGCTCGATGACCGTCCTCAGCGGCGGCAGGCCGTCGACTGCCAGTCGGTCGGGGTCCCGCGTATCGGCCGGCGATCCGCTCACCTGGCGCTGCCGCTGCCCGCCCGGATCAACGCGTGACGATCTTGGCGCGCTTGCGCAGATCGTCGAGATAGCGCTTGCCCATCTCGTCCGCTTGCTCGTCCAGATTGCCTTCGGCCTGGAAGACGCTCTTGGCGACCCGGTCGTCCGAGACTTCCTTGGCGCTGCAGATGCCGATGAACTCCACGCCGCGGTCCGTCTCGCGCACGCCGGTAGCGCCGCCGGTCTTGGTGGACTTGATCTGGTCCGCCCATTCCGGCGGCAGTTCCGGCGCGAGCACGCGGCCGAGGTCGCGGACCGTGACGTCGAGCAGACCCTTGGCGAACTGGCGGGTCGTGTCGCAGCCGGTGAACCGTCCGCGCATCGCTTCGGCCTCGCGCTTGCGTTTGCCCAGCAGGGCGCCGCGCTGCGCGGCCGGTACGACGAAGATCACCTGCTGAAGCATGTATTCGGTGGCGCTCGGCTTGGCGCCGCCCTTCTCCAGCATCTTGCGGACGACGTCCTGCTCGCTCATCGTTCCGCCCTGCGCGCGGAAGCGCGCGGTCAGGGCCTGGTTCCAGCCCATCTGGGTGCGGATGTACGATTTGAAGTGCTTGTCGGTGACGCCGGCCTGATTGAGGACGCTGGCCAACTGGGCGGGCGACATCTTGTTCGACTTGGCGAAGCGTTCGAACGACTGGTTCACCGCGCTGTCCGGCACCCGGATGTTCAGCCTGCGGATTTCACCGTTCTTCAGCGCCTCCTCGACCATCTGCTCGCCGGCGAGCTGGTTGACGTTGCCGCCCTTGCGCTGCAGCTTCAGGAAGGCGGCGCGCCGCTGCACGTCATAGGAGGTCACGGCCTCGCCATTGACAACGAATTTGATCTCGCTGGCCGCCGCCGGACCCGAAGGCAACGCAACCGCGAACGACAGACCCATGAGCAATGCTGCCATGGCAGGGCCGACGATGCTCCGTCTCGCAGACTGCAATTCTCGCAACTCCCGTTCTTTGGCCGCCTGGTTCGCCGACCTGCCTGCCGCATGTCTGCGGCAAAAGCATGACCCCATCCTAATTGGCGAACGGGCTCGTCCCATTTCCAAAGTCGCCGAGCGTCCGAAGCGCGATCGAGAAGCCGAAGGTGCGCTCGTCGCTGGTCTTGCCCTCGGCATCGCGCGATGTCGACATCGAAACCGTGTAGGCGAAGCATTCGTCGTCGTAACCGAGCCCGACCGTGTCGGAGATCAGCTTCGACGACTGGAAATCGTAGGTTCCGCTGCCGAAGACGCGCCAGTTCTGGTGGAAACGCAGCGTCGACCCCGCCGACATCTCGTGGCGGTCCTCGGAGAAGCCGTAGAGCGGCTGTGCCTGGATGAAGGCGTAGTTGCTGGTGAGGCTCAGGCCTCCATAGGTATAGCCGGCCTTGGCCTCAGCGCGGCGCACTTCGAAGGTCTGCTCGTCGAAACGGCCGCTGAGCGACGCCGAAAGGCCGCCAGGGACGGTGACGCCGAACAGCCCGACGAAGTCGGACGTGTCGGTCTCCAGCCCCGAATAGGCGCCGGCATGGACGAGGTCGGGCGAGGCGAACGAGTTCTCGCCGTCGATCTGGTAGGACTGGCCGAAGATCGCGTTGGTCGTCCATCCGCTCGCATAGGTGCCGCTGTAGCGGACACCGATATTGGCCCGCGAGCCGCCCTCGATGCGATCGTAGCCCGAGAACTTGTCCCGCTCGAACAGCGTCGCCGCGTCGAAGACGAAGCTTTGGGCGTCCTCGTTGGGAATTCCGAAGCGGCCGGCATAGGGCTCGTCCGGGCGGGCGAACACCTGCGCCATCGGCTCGAGCACATGCGAGGCGCTGGTGGTCGAGAACAACACCGGCCAGCGGAGTTCCATGCCCGCCGTCGCCATCAGGCGGTAGTACGCGGACTGGACGTCGGCGGCGACTCCGCCGCCCTGCGCGGCCGCCAGTGCGTTGATCGCGGCGATCGAGCCTTCGCTCTGGTTGACCGCCGTGGTGTCGGCCTGGAAGGCGAGCAGCGGCGTGACCACCAGTCCGCCATCGGTCACGAACGAACGCTTCCACTCGCCTTCGGCGGTGAGGCGCGTGGAATTTCCCTCGATGCCCTGGACGAGATCCTGCCGCAACGACCCGTCGGTGTCGAAAGTCGTGTCGTCGAGGCGCGACCGCAGGATCGATCGGGCGTTGAGATCGATGTTCAGTTCGCCGCCGGCGATCGCCTCGTCCGGCGTGTAGGAATAGTCGAAGCTCGGCAGCACCCAGGGCTGGGTTTCGTTCGTGGAATACCGTCCGTCGTCGAGGACGTTTTCCTGCACCTGGGTCTTGATGCCGCGCAGGTCGAAATAGTTCCGGTCGTTCAGCCCGGTCAGGTAGACCTCGGAGTTCTGGATGAAATCCGTGTAGCCGTCGATCGCGTAGGTCCGCGCAAAATTCTTGTCGGTCTGGTAGAGCACGTCCCAGCCGAGCTCCCACCGCGAATTGAGGTCGAACCGGCCCTTGCTGGCGACGAGACCGCGAAACTTGTTGGGATCGCCGGTCGGACCGGAATTCACGCTGTTCTGGTCGCTGAAGTTCTCCGGATCGTTCTGGTGGATGCCGGCGATCTTGAGATTGTAGCCGCCATTGTCGAACTGCTGGCGCCACTCGGCCTCGCCGAGGAATCCCTGCTTGGTGAAGCCGGTGCCGGTCAGCGTCAGGTCGTAGGTCGGCGAAAGCGCGAAATAATAGGGCACCGACGCCCCGAAGCCGAGGTCCGAACTGAAGCGCGCGCCGGGAAACAGAAAGCCGCTCTTCCGCTTCACGGTCGGATCGGCGATCTCGAAGGCCGGCAGGGTGGCAATCGGGAAGCCGAAGAACTCGAAGCGCGACTGTTCGAAGCGCACGGTCTTCGACTGGCCGTTCCAGATGATCTTGCGCGCCTTGATGCGCCAGATCGGTGCCTGGTCGGGCTTGTCCTCGCAGGGCGCGCAGGCGGTGTAGACGCCGTTGTTGAAGGTGGTCAGCAAGCCGCGCTCGCGTTCGGCGCTCTCGGCCGCGAAGTAGGTCTTGTCGGCGGTCTCGACGCGCAGCGCGTTGACGAATCCGTTGGCGAAATCGTCGGTGACGTCGACTTCGTCCGAGTAGACCTTGGTGCCGCTCGGATCGACGAGTTCGACGCCGCCGCTGGCGATCAGCCGCGAGGTCTTGCGGTCGTAGGTCACCCGCTGCGCGACAAGGCGGTTGCCGCCATATTCGATCCGCACGGCACCGGCCGCCGTCACGCGGTCGGCGTCTATGTCGTAGACCAGCGTGTCGGCCTCCAGCAGCATCTGCGAATCGGCGGGGATGCGGGAACTCATCGCGCTGGCGATGTCCTCACCGATCTGCTGCGCGCTCGACGGCACCGCGGAGCCGGCAAGCGCCAGCAGAACGGCCGCCAGCGCCGAGGTGCCGGACAGCAGGGTCCGGCGTCTCACGGCAGGCGAAGGGGTACGCAAACGGTCTGGCACTAGCCGTCTTCCTTGTAGAGCAGGAATGTGACCCCGAAGAACAATGCCATCACCACCGGCAACCATGCTGCGACGAAGGGGGGCACGAATCCCGCGTTGCCGAATGCCCTCACCAGAACCGAGACCACATAAAGCAGAAAGCCTGCCATCACGCCACCCAGAATCATGGTGGCCGACTGGCCCATGCGGGCGAAGCGCATCGACACCGTCGCGGCGATCAGCGTCATGGCGACGAGCAGCATCGGCAACGCCAGCAGCGAATGCAACTGCATCGCGAACGCATTGGCGCGCAAGCCGAAAGAGCGTGCGACCTCGATCTTGGACGGGAGCTCGAAGAAGGGGATGGTCTCGGGACGGGCAAGCCGCTCCTGGACGAATTCCGGCTTCAGATTGGTCGGCACGCGGTCCTCGGCGAGACGCTCGATCTTGGCTCCGTCGCGCAGCCGGCGCACTTCCCGGAGTTCCCAATATCCGTCGCGCAGAAAGGCACGCTTGGCATCGCGCCGCAGCACGATGTCGCCGTCGGAACCTATGTCGAAGAACACGGCGTCGCCGAGTTCGAGGCCCTGGTTCAGGACGGCGCGCGCACCGATGATCGTATCGCCCGCCTGGGTCTTCTGGCGGATCCAGGGCGCGGCGAACGCCGACACCTGATTCGAAGTGCCGGAGCGGATCTCCGTCTCCAGCATCTCGGCGCGCGAGAATCCGGTCGCGGCGATCGGGTTGAGCACCGTCACCGCCAGGACGCCGAACAGGAAGGCGCCGAGGCACGGCGGCAAAAGGAACTGCCAGGCCGAGATGCCGGCCGATCGGGCGATCACCAGTTCATATTTGCGGTTCAGCGAGATCAGTGTCGCCATCGCCGCGAAGAGCGCCACGAAGGGCACGGTCTGCAGCACGATCATCGGCACCCGGAAGGCGGATACGCCGAGCGCCGAAAGCAGGGTGAAGGCGGGCAGACCGGCGGTGCGGCTGGACAGCTCCGTGAAGTCGACCAGGAAGATCAGCGCGAAAATGCCGATGAAGATCCAAAGCGTGATGACGACGTAGCGGGTGAAGAAATAGCGGCCGAGCGTGATCCCGATCATCACGGCTCCTTCGCGGATGCGGTGCGGCGACCGAGCCCGGAGAAGCGTTCGGCCAGGGCGCGCGTCGATTCGAGCAGCCGATCCGTCCAGGCCACCGGCAGCTCCATGGTGCGGTTGGTCTGCACGAACCACAACGCCAGCGCCGAACTGCCGATCGGCACGAGATAGACGAAGGGGGTCAGCCAGATCGTCTTCTGGGACTGGTCGGTGATGAAGAAGCCCAGCCAGCGCACGAACAGCGCGATCGTCACCGTGGTGATCAGCGGGTTGATCCGGGCCTCGCGATGCGACCGTGCACCGCCGGCGACGGCAACGGCAATCAGCGCAAAAACGATGGAATAGAGGGATTCGTTGATGCGTCGGTGGAACTCGACGCGGAACAGGCGCGGATTCTTCTGGAAGACCGCGTCGTTCGGGTCGGGGTTGAGCAGATAGGCGAGTGTGCGGTCCTTCGGATACATGGTGATCGAATCCGCCGCCTTTGAGAACACCGACAGGTCGAACACATAGGAGCGGAAGCGCACCACCGACACGTCGCCGTTGGGCGTCTTGCGATGCACCACGCCGTCGTTCATGACCAGCAGGTTCTTGCCGTCCCGCTCGGTCACCGCGCCGGTCTTGGCATAGTAGACGAGGTCGATGCCTTCCTCGCGCGAATCCGCCACGAACAGGCCGCCGAGCTTGCCGTCGGGAAGCCGTGTGCCGATCTGCACGAACAGTCCGTCGCTGATCTTGCGGAAGGTGCCTTCCTGGATCAGCAGCGTGATCAGGTCGGCCCGGGCCTCGGCGACGAGATGCCGGCTGCGTTCGCGGGCGTAGGGATCGAGCGCATTGTCGACGGTGAACGAAAACACCGTCGCGCCCACGGCCAGCAGCAGCATCGGCCGCAGGACCGTCAGCCGCGACGCTCCCGAGGCATTGATCACCGCGAGTTCGGAATCGGCGTTCATCGTGCTGAGCGTCTGGGCGACCGCGATGACCAGCGCGAAGGGCACGACGATCGGAATGATCGACGGCAGGATGAGCGCTGCGAACTCGAAGAAGGTGAAGGCCGACTGGCCGCTGTCGGTGACCAGATCGATGCGGGCGAGCACCTGCGTCGTCCAGACGATGGCGAGCGTCCAGAACAGGGCCGCGGCGAAGACCTCGAAGGTCCGGCGCAGTATGTAGAACTCGACGACCCTCATTGCCTATGGCGTCTCTCGACCTCGCTTGCCGGAACGGACGCCGGCCTCAGGGGATGCGGAACCTATCCGCGGCCAGGCTCCAATACAATCCGGCCCAAACTCCGGCCGCCGGCTCCGGCGACGGTGCTTTGGTCAACTTGTCGGCATTTTGGGATAAGGAACCGCCAAGAGACGTGGTAAACGCTCGGTTTAGACGCCGCCCATGGGCTCGGACGGGCCGATAGCCGCAATCGACCGTCTGCGCCCGCTCGCGCTTGCCAAACGGCCCCAAAACGACGAAATGTCGCACCGAACGGCATTTCCCACTCCCCTTGCGCCCGACAGGACCTCATGGCCCCCAAACCCACCATCAGCTTCACGCGCTTCGCCGTTCCGAGGAAGGGCGCGGCCATCCTGTTGTCGTCGGAAGACGCCGGCCTGGGCGAGGCCGGGAAGGCCTGCGATCCGGGCGAGATCCTGCCGCGAGCCTTCTCGGTCGCCGGCTTCAAGGGAAAATCCGGCACGGCGGTCGACGTGCTGGCGCCGGCCGGCTCGCCGCTGGACCGCATCGTCGTCGTCGGGACGGGCAAGTCCGAAGCCCTGTCCGGATATGGATGGACCAGGCTCGGCGGCAGCATCGCCGGTCAGTTCCGCAAGGCCGGCGACCTCACCGTCGTCGTCGACGCGGGCGGCACCAGGCCGACGCCGGCCGACGTGGCCGAACTCGCGGCCGGCATTCTGCTGCGCGCCTACAATTTCGACACCTACAAGACGCGCCGCGACGAGGCGTCCGGCGAACCGGCCGCCGCGCCGCGCGTGACGATCCAGTGCGCCAACCCCACGGCGACCAAGCGCGCCTTCGCGCAGGCCGAGGCGATCGCCGAGAGCGTCTGGCTCGCCCGCGACCTGGTCAACGAACCGGCCAACATACTGGGTCCGGTCGAGGTCGCCGCCAAGGCCAGGGCGCTCGAGGCGCTCGGCGTCAAGGTCGAGATCCTGACCGAGAAGGAGATGCGCCGTCTGGGAATGGGGGCGTTGCTTGGCGTCGCCCAGGGGTCGGTGCGGCCGCCCCGGCTGGTCGTCATGCAGTGGAACGGCGGCAAGCCGAAGGACCGGCCCGTCGCCTTCGTAGGCAAGGGCGTCACCTTCGATTCCGGCGGCATCTCGATCAAGCCGGCCGGCGGCATGGAAGACATGAAGGGCGACATGGGCGGCGCGGCCGCGGTCATCGGCCTCATGCACGCGCTCGCGGCGCGCGGCGCGCGCGCCAATGTCGTGGGCGTCGTCGGCTGCGTGGAGAACATGGTCGACGGCAATGCCCAGCGGCCGGGCGACATCGTGACCTCCATGTCGGGCCAGACGATCGAGGTAATCAATACGGATGCGGAGGGCCGCCTCGTCCTGGCCGATGCGCTGTGGTACTGCAACGAACGGTTCCAGCCCCGCATCATGGTCGACCTGGCGACGCTGACCGGCGCGGTGATCGTCAGCCTCGGTGCCCATCATGCCGGGCTGTTCTCCAACAGCGACGAGCTGGCGGATCGACTGCTGAAGGCCTCGAGCGACACGCAGGAGCGGCTCTGGCGCCTGCCGCTCGGACCCGAATACGACAAGCTGATCGACACCAAGAACGCCGACATGAAGAACACCGGCGGACGCAACGGCGGGGCGATCACCGGTGCGCAGTTCCTGCAGCGCTTCGTCAAGGATACGCCGTGGGCGCATCTCGACATCGCCGGCACCGCGATGGGCGCGCCGGCGAGCGAGATCAACCAGTCCTGGGGATCCGGCTTCGGCGTTCGCCTGCTCGATCGCCTGGTGCGCGACCACTACGAAAGCTGATCACCGCGCGATGGTCGAGATCCTGTTCTACCATCTGACCGAGACGACGCTGGAGGAGGCGCTGCCGGGGCTGCTCGAGCGGACGGCGCAGCGCGGCTGGCGGGCGGTCGTGCAGGCGGCGAGCGAGGAGCGCCGCGACGCGCTCGACGCGCGGCTGTGGACCTACCGCGACGATTCCTTCCTGGCGCACGGTTCCGACCGCGAGCCGCATGCCGCGGAGCAGCCGATCATCCTGACGACGGAGCCGGGCAATCCGAATGGGGCGGAGGTCCGCTTCATCGTCGACGGCGCGCCGCCGCCGGACCCCGCGCCCTACCAGCGCGTCGTCTTCATGTTCGACGGGCATGACGAGGCGCAGCTCGAGGAAGCGCGTGCGCAGTGGAAGGCGCAGAAGGCCGCCGGCCACGACGTCGCCTACTGGCAGCAGGCGCCCGACCGCCGCTGGGAGCGCAAGGCATGATCCGGCTCTTGTTTCTCCTCATGTTGCTGATCGGCGCCGGCATTGCCTTCGTCTACCCGGTCTCGACGGCGCAGTTCAGCGGTCACGACATCGGCACCTTCCGCGCCTACGACGTCGCCGACGGTTTCCAGCAGGTTCCCGTCGATCTCGACAGCAAGGACACACCCGTTCTCGTGTCGGCCGACGTGATCGCGGCGATACCCCGGGAGGGTGTCCCCGCTGGCCAGAGCGTGCTGACGGTGACGGCAGCCGTCGACGGCCGCACCGTGCTGGCCGAGACGCTCGATCTGTCCAGGGCCGAGCCTCGCGAGGACAGCCCGCAGACCGCCCAGCGCATCTACCGGCTGTCGGTCGGCTCGATCGCGGTGGAAAGCCCGGCCAGTTACACCTTCGTCGTCGGTCCGGGGGATGCGGAGGGCGTCCATCTCAATCAGGTCGACCTCATTCTGCGCGGCAGTTCGGTGCCTTATCGCGACAGCGCCGTGCCGATCGGTCTTTCGGTTCTCGCCATCGGCTTCATCGGTTTCGTCAACTCGCTGCGCCGGCGGCGCACCGCGCCCGCCGGCAAGGCCGAGCCGCCGAAGCCGCGCTGGGGCCGGGGCGGGCCGGAGCGCTAGGCACCTTGAACTACCGTCACGCCTTCCATGCCGGAAACTTCGCCGATGTCGTCAAACATGCGATCCTGGCGCGCCTGGTCGACTATCTGAAGCGCAAGGACAAGGCGTTCCGGGTGATCGATACGCACGCCGGGACCGGGCTTTACGACCTGCAGGCCGATCCGTCGCAGCGAACCGGGGAATACGAGGCGGGCATTTCCCGGCTGTTCGGGGCTTCCCTTCAGGAACCGGTCCGGCAGCTCCTGGCCCCCTATCTGGATGCGGTGGCCGCGGCCAATCCGCCGGGCGCGCTTCGACACTATCCGGGGTCGCCGGCGATCGTCCGCCATCTCATGCGCAAGCAGGATCGTTTGACGGCGATCGAACGCCATCCGCAGGATGCGCGGCTGCTCGCCGATCGCTTCGCCGGCGATCATCAGGTCAGGGTGATCGAGCTGGACGGCTGGCTGGCGCTGGGCGCCCACCTGCCGCCCAAGGAGAAGCGGGGGCTGGTCCTCGTCGACCCGCCCTTTGAGGAGGCGGACGAATTCGGCCGTCTGGCGGAAGGGCTTGCCCGGGCGGTCCGGCGCTGGCCGGGGGGCATCTACGCCCTCTGGTATCCGATCAAGGACAGGGCAGCCCTGGCGGACTTCCGGGATTCGGTGATCGCCCTCGGCCTGCCCAAAGTCCTCGACATACGGTTTCATATCCGGCAGCCGTCCAGGGTCGCACGCCTCGACGGCACGGGAATGGTCGTGGTCAATCCACCCTTCACGCTCGAAGCCGACCTGGGCGCGATCCTGCCCGCGCTGCTGCCTCTGCTGGCCGACGAACGGGGGGCGGGCTTCTCCATCGAAAGCCTGGCAACGGAAAAGGCGGGCGCTTGACCCCTGCCGCGCGCCGCGCAAAGGTGCGTCGCGCCGGTTCGGCCGGCCCGCGACGAACGAGGACGCCATCGATGGCACGGGTTTCTACGATATTGGCCGCGGCGTTTTCCGCGCTTGTCTCGGCCACCGGCGCACAGGCCGCCGACGCGCAGTACGGCCGTCCGGATGCGGTTGGTGCCTGCGCCGAGCAGCGTTACCTCGGCAAGATCAGCAGCCGCTTCGACCACCAGGTCAAGAACGTCCCGAACCTGCCGGATGTGGCGATCACCGATTTCCGCAATATCCATGAGCACCGCTACATCCCGGACGACGAGGACCATCCGGTCGCCCGCCGCTATTGCGGCGCCACCGTGCTGCTGTCCGACGGGCGCAGCCGCGACCTCTGGTACCTGATCGAAAGCCGCATGGGCTTCGTCGGCATCGGCGACAATGTCGAATTCTGCGTTTCGGGCTTCGACCGCTGGTATGTCTACAACGGCCGCTGTCGCGTGCTTCGCTAGCCACGAACGTCGCGCCGACGCGATGCGGATCGCCGCCGGCCTCCTTCTGGCGTGCCTCATACCAGGGCTCGTGGCCTGCGAGCAGCAGGACCAGAAGCCTGCCGCGCATGCCGAAACGGCGAAGACGGCTCGCTCCGACACCGCCGCCAAGGAGCGCACAAAAGTCGCGGCCGGCGGCGGCTTCGACTTCTACGTCCTGACGTTGTCCTGGTCGCCGAGCTATTGCGAGGCCGAGGGCGACGACGCGAACCGCCAGCAATGCGCGTCGGGTCGACCCTACGCCTTCGTCGTCCACGGCCTGTGGCCGCAATTCGAGCGCGGCTATCCGAGCGACTGCCGGGTGAAGGAGCGCGATGTCGACGAGGCGACGCTGCGCGGCCTGTACGACATCATGCCGTCGGCCGGGCTGATCCGCCATCAATGGCGCAAGCACGGCAGTTGCTCGGGCCTGTCGCAGTCGGACTACTTTCGCATGCTGCGGCGCGCCCGCGAATTCGTCGCCATCCCGGCTGCGTTCAGAAGGCTGGACGCCTACCGCACGGTCTCGCCCGACGAGGTGGAGCGCGCCTTCATCGCGGCCAATCCCGGCATCGAGCCGGACGGCATCGCGGCGACCTGCGATCGCCGGCTGTTGCGGGAAGTGCGCATCTGCATGACCAAGGGGCTCGAATATCGTGCCTGCCCGGACGTCGACCGCCAGTCCTGCCGGCGCGACACGGTGGTGATGCCGCCGGTGCGTGGCGGATAGATTTTTCCCGGCTGGCCTTTGCCGGCAGCCATGCTTTCCATATGGTCGCGCCGTCCGCATCCGAGCGAGGGAACCGCCAATGCCGAAGCTGCTCTATGCACCCGCATCGCCCTACAGCGCCAAGGTGCGGATGGCGGCGGCTCATGCGGGGATCGCACTCGAACTGGTGAAGGTGGAAACCGGTCCGCAGCCGGCGGAACTGACCTCGGTGAACCCGCTCGGCAAGATCCCCTGCCTGGTCGCCGACGACGGCGAGCCGGTCTATGACAGCCGCGTCATCACCCAGTACCTCAACCGGCTGGTTGCGGGCAGCCTGTTCCCGCGCAATGCCGCCAGGCGCCTGGAGGCAGAGCGGCTCGAAGCGCTCGCCGACGGCATCTGCGACTGCCTGCTCGCCCATGTCTACGAGCGCCGGATGCGGCCGGAGGAAAAATGGCATCAGCCGTGGATGGACCTGCAGCTATCCAAGGTGGCGCGCTCGCTCGATGTCCTGAACGCCGCGCCGCCGCGTTTCGGCAAGAAGGTCACGGCGGGTCACATCGCGTTGCGCGCCTGCCTCGGCTACATGGACCTTCGCTTTGCCGGGCAGTGGCAGCCGCGCCGGACCAAGCTGAAGCGCTGGGTCGCCCGTTTCGACGACCGGTTCCCGGAGCTCATCCCGCTGCTTCCGGCCTGACAAGCTCGGTCCGCAGCGCCCCGCCCGGCTCCGGCCATTCGGGCGCCCGCACGGCATCGCCCAGCAGGCCGGGCAGCACGTCACGCCCCTGCAGTTCCAGCCTCGACGCGGTGGTCTTCGTTCGTGCCCAGCCGAGCTGCGGCGATGCCGACAGGAAGCTCGACCGCGATTCGACACGCAGCGGCGTCGCCAGCGGCCAGGTCTCCACCCCCGTCCGGCGAAACAGCAGCCCGCCGTCTGCGGTGAGGAGTTCGAGGCGGTGGATCTTCACGCGATCCGAACCGAGCCCCCAGGGCGATGCCTGGCCGGAAGGGCCGGCACGCAGGATACTGTAGACGATCACCAGGCCGGCATCCTCGATGCGGCCCGGCGTGGCGATCAGGCAGTCGCCGGCCATGATGCGGGCGCGCACCCGTTCCTGCACCGGAGGTCCCGGCTCGTTCCAGTCCGACTTCCAGCCGATCTCGCGGCGCGAGATCGCCGGAGGCGGGCAGGAGGCGCGATGCTCGATATGGAAGCTGAGCGGCTCCTTGACCGTTCTGTCGGGGCTGGCGGGCGAGGGCAGTTCGGAGACGATGACGCGCTCGGCGGCCTCGTTGTAGAGCAGCCGCTGGCAAACCGTCTCGCACAGGCCGTCACTGCCGGGCTCGCGCGCCAGAACCACCGCGACGACGGAAGGGATGCGGATCTTGCCGGGTGCGTCCGCATCCCGCGCGACGGCTCTTGCCGCGACATCGTCCGCCCTGCCGTTCAGGATTCGCGGCACGGCGACCGCCGGTACGGCGATGATTGCGGCAGCGACGATGCCCGATACGATCCTGACGCGCGGCTTCAGCGCATCGGCGCCCAGCAGGCGGCACAGGCCGAGGGCCGCCAGCCACAGCGGCCACCAGAGGATCGAATAGAGCAGCAGGGAGGGCGCCAGCCATATCGTCGTCTCGGGCAGGATGCCGAGGAACAGCCCGAAAAGCACCAGCGGCGGAAACAGGATGCTGAGCAGCGCGGGCGCGCCGATCGCCAGCACGTAGGTCCGGAAGCTCAGTCCCTTGATCATGCGGATCGTGGTGCCTGATGGATCGGGATCGTCCCGCCCCGTCCGGCGATTGATAGCGCTTCCGGAATCTCCGCATCAAGATGAATCGGAGCGCGAGAGCGAGATGAGGCTGGATCGTAAACGAAGAAAGCCGGGCAGGTCCCGGCTTCCTCCACTGATCACGACGTGTGGTGTCCGATCAGAACTGCATGCCGACGCCGAACTGGATGCGGTGGTCGCGCGAGTCGACCTGATGTGCGCCGCTGCCGGTGTTGAACGTGTCGCTGCCGTAGTCGGAGTACCGATATTCGGCGCGTCCGAAGACGTTCTGCGTCAGCTTGACGTCGATGCCGGCACCGGCCGTCCAGCCGAGCTGGGTCTGGCTGTCCTTGACGCCGCCCTCGGTGACGGAGGTGTTCTTCCCGGCGCCGCCGGCCGTCACATAGGCGAGCGCCTCCGGCGTCACCGTATAGCCGAGGCGGGCACGCAGAGACCCTTCGAGGCCGCCGCGCACGCGAACGCCCCGACGCTGGCCCTCGACGCCGTTGTAGCCGAGGTCGCCTTCGACGCCGGCCACGACGCCGCCGCCGGTGTCGTAGTTGTAGCCGGCGAAGCCGCCGCCGACGAAGCCGTCCGTCTTCACGTCCCTGCCGATGAGGTTGTCATTGGCACGGCCGGAAAAGCCGTAGCCGGCCTGGATACCGGCATAGGCGCCCGTCCAGGTGGCGAGCGGCGGCGTGTCCATCGGAACGGCCGGGGCGGGAACATCGTTGATCACGTCGGCTGCGAAGGCAGGGGTGATGCCGATCAGGGCGACGACGCTGGCGGCCGCAAGACCGGAACGGATGAAATTTGTGTTGGCTGACATTCTTGTTCTCCTAGCCACAGGTACGCAGGTACAGGGTTTCGTTTCGATTGGGCCCCGGCCGTGGGGGGAGGAATGGCCTGCGAGCCCAGCGGTTCCATATGTCGGACCCAATTGCGGCCGGACCGCACCTCAAATTTGGTGATTGCCCGGCGCGAATGAGGCGGAATTCGGCCGTTGCACAATGGCCACAGCGCGGTGTCAGCAACCTCGGCCGGCGCGCGCAAACCCGCTTGGTGCAAGGCATCGCGAGACCTATATAGCCACCTCGAACAGGCCGCTTCGCCGGCGGCAACTCGTTAAAAATGGACGAATCCGCCACATTCCGGCCGGATCGGTGAACAGGGCTTAACCATGATCGCCACAATGGCCGCGACCGCGGCAGAGCTTCGCGCAAGGATGTTCGCAGGGTGAGCGAGGTCGTGCCGAACGTTCTGGTCACCGGCGGAGCGAGGCGGATCGGCCGCGCGCTGGCGATGGATCTTGCCGCCCACGGCTGGGCCGTCCTCGTCCACTACAACACGCGGCAGGCCGAGGCGGAGGCGGTGCGGCAGACCATCCGCGCGTCCGGCGGCAGGGCGGAAATCGTGCAGGCCGATCTGTCGGACCGATCGGCCGCGCGCGATCTGGTGTCGCGTGCCTCCGATCTGCTGGGTCCCCTGTCGGTGGTGGTCAACAACGCGTCCGTCTTCGACGATGACGATCTGTCCGATTTCGACTGGGCGACCTGGGACCGGCACTTCGCGCTTCATGTCGAGGCGCCGGTCGCCATCACCCGCGCCTTTGCACGGCACATGGCGCCGGACACGGACGGGCTGGTGGTCAACATGATCGACCAGCGCGTGCTGAAGACCGCGCCGAAGAGTTTTACCTATTCGCTTTCGAAGGCCGGCCTCTGGGACGCCACCCGCATGCTGGCGCAGGCGCTGGCCCCGCGCGTGCGGGTCAACGCGATCGGACCCGGTCCGACGCTGCCGAGCCCGAGGCAGCATCCGGACGACTTCCGCAGGCAGACCGAGTCCCTTCTCCTTGCCCGTGGACCGGATCTGTCCGAGTTCGGCGCGACGGTGCGCTATCTCTGGCGGGCGCGCTCGGTGACCGGCCAGATGATCGCCCTCGACGGCGGCCAGCACCTTGCGTGGGAGACGCCGGACGTGGCAGGCATTCCGGAATGACCTCGCCTGCGCATCGAAACCGCACCCCCCCGGTTCCGAAGAAGGATGCCGCGGCCGACGACGTGGCCGGCTACCTGGCCGACGAGGCCGGCGAGGACGAGGAGGAGATCGCGGCCGAGCCGGCACCGGCGGACGCACCCGACCTGCCGTTCACGGCGATCGACTGGACCGCGCACGGCTCCGACGTCGACGGGATGGTCGGCGCCGACGTCATCCAGACACTGGTGCGGCAACTGCCCAACGCGCCCGGCGTCTATCGCATGATGAACGCGGCCGGCGACGTGCTCTATGTCGGCAAGGCACGCAGCCTCAAGAAGCGCGTGACCAACTATGCGCAGGGCCGCTTCCACACCAACCGCATCGGCCGCATGGTGCGCGAAACGGCGACCATGGAGTTCGTCGTCACCCGCACCGAGATCGAAGCGCTGCTGCTCGAAGCGAACCTGATCAAGCGCCTGCGGCCGCGGTTCAACGTTCTGCTGCGTGACGACAAATCGTTTCCCTACATCGTCATCACCGGCGACCACCGGGCGCCCGGCATCTTCAAGCATCGCGGCGCACGGTCGCGCAAGGGCGACTATTTCGGTCCCTTCGCCTCCGCCGGCGCGGTCGGCCGGACGATCAATTCGCTGCAGCGCGCCTTCCTGCTGCGCACCTGCACGGACTCGGTCTTCGAGACGCGGACGCGTCCGTGCCTGCTCTACCAGATCAAGCGCTGTTCCGGTCCGTGCACGGCGGAAGTCACCCCGGACGAATATGCCGAACTCGTCGAGGAGACTCGCGACTTCCTGTCCGGGCGCAGCCAGTCGGTGAAGACGCAGATCGCCGCCGCCATGCAGGGCGCCGCCGAGGCGCTGGATTTCGAGCGCGCCGCCATCTATCGCGACCGTCTCGCGGCGCTGTCGCATGTCCAGAGCCACCAGGGCATCAACCCGCAATCGGTCGAGGAGGCCGATGTTTTTGCGCTGCATCAGGAGGGCGGACAGGTCTGCATCCAGGTCTTCTTCTTCCGCACCGGCCAGAACTGGGGCAATCGCGCCTATTTTCCGAAGGCCGACCCGTCGCTCGAGGCGTCCGAAGTGCTCGGATCCTTCCTGGCACAGTTCTATGACGACAAGCCGTGTCCCAGGGCGATCCTGCTGTCGCATGCTGTCGGGGAACAGGAGCTGCTCGCCGCCGCGCTTGCGACGCGCGCCGGGCACAAGGTGGCGATCGGCGTTCCCAAGCGCGGCGAGAAGAAGGAACTCGTCGACCACGCCGCGCAGAACGCCCGCGAAGCCCTCGGCCGGCGTCTTGCCGAAACCTCCACCCAGGCGCGCCTGCTGGAAGGTTTCAAGGAAACGTTCGGGCTGGAGAAGGCGCCGACACGCATCGAGGTCTACGACAACTCGCACATCATGGGCACCAACGCGGTCGGCGGGATGGTCGTCGCCGGGCCCGAAGGCTTCGTGAAGAACCAGTACCGCAAGTTCAACATCCGCTCGACCAAGATCACGCCCGGCGACGATTTCGGCATGATGCGCGAGGTGATGGAGCGTCGCTTCTCGCGGCTCGTCGCGGAAGACGGCGAGAGCGCCGCCGGCTCCGAACCGAACGAGGCATTTCCGGCCTGGCCCGACGTGATCCTGATCGATGGCGGCGCCGGCCAGATGTCGGCGGTGCGCACAATCCTCGACCAGCTCGGCATCGCCGACCGCGTCCACGCCATAGGCGTGGCCAAGGGCGTCGACCGCGATGCGGGCCGCGAGCGCTTTCATGTGGCCGGGCGGGAGTCCTTCACCTTGCCGGTTCGCGACCCTGTCCTATACTTCGTGCAGCGGCTGCGCGACGAGGCGCACCGCTTTGCCATCGGCTCGCACCGGGCGCGCCGCAAGAAGGAGATGGTGCGCAATCCGCTGGACGAGATCGAGGGCATCGGTCCCGGCCGCAAGCGCGCGCTGCTCCTGCATTTCGGCACGGCCAAGGCGGTCAGCCGCGCCGCGATTGCCGATCTGATGGCGGTGGAGGGCATATCGCAGTCGGTTGCACGCAAGGTTTACGATCATTTCCATGATAAATGATCCGATCGCCGCCTGTCGGCCTCCGTCCGATTGTTTAGTTGACCCCCGACCAAGGATTCTGATTTGACTACGGCTCCCCCGACCGCGACTCGGAAGATGTCGAAACGAGCGTTCAACCTTCCCAACATGCTGACCTACGGCCGCATCCTCGCCGTGCCGCTGGTGGTGCTGTGCTTCTACCTCGAAGGCAAGCTCCAATCGACCGACTTTGCCCGCTGGTCGGCGCTGGCGATCTTCCTGCTGGCCAGCATCACGGATTATTTCGACGGCTACCTGGCGCGCGCCTGGCAGCAGACCTCCAACATCGGCCGCATGCTCGACCCGATCGCCGACAAGCTGCTGGTCTCGACCTGCCTGCTGCTGCTCGCCGCCGACACCGACCGGACGATCGCGGGCTGGTCGCTGTGGGCTGCGATCATCATCCTGTGCCGCGAAGTCCTGGTCTCCGGTCTGCGCGAATATCTTGCCGAACTGAAGGTCAGCGTTCCGGTGACCCAACTGGCGAAATGGAAGACCACGGCGCAGATGGTGGCGATCGCCTTCCTGCTGCTGGGGCCGGCCGGCGACAAGATCGTGCCCTACTGGACCCAGCTCGGCATCACCCTTCTCTGGCTGTCGGCGCTCCTGACCCTCTATACGGGTTACGACTATTTCCGCGCCGGCGTGAAGCACATCATCGACGAATGACGGATCGAGCGGTCAAACTCATCTATTTCGCCTGGGTGCGCGAGCGCATCGGCCTCGCCGAGGAGCACGTCACGCTTCCCGGCGGGATCGCCACCGTGCGCGACCTTCTGGCCTGGCTGCAGGCCCGCGGCGATGGCTATGCCGAGGCGCTGAAGGTTCCGGAAGCCATTCGCGTCGCGATCAACCAGGATCACGTCCCGCATGGCGCAGGGCTCGACGGGGCGCGCGAGATCGCGCTGTTCCCGCCCATGACCGGCGGCTGAGAAGCGAGATGCAGCCGATCGTGCGCATCCAGCGCGAGGATTTCGACCTTGCCGCCGAGACCGGCAGGCTGCGCGAGGGCAGCCGCGACATCGGCGCCATCGTCACCTTCTCCGGCCTGTGCCGCGACGAGGCAGGCACGCTCGCGGCGCTCGAGATCGAGCATTATCCGGGCATGGCCGAGGCCGAGATCGGCCGCATCGCCGAGGAGGCGGCGTCGCGCTGGCCGCTGCTCGGCCTGGCGGCGCTGCACCGGTATGGCCGCATCCTGCCCGGCGAGAACATCGTCCTGGTCATCGCCGCCTCGAGCCATCGCCAGGCAGCCTTCGAGGCGGCCTCCTTCCTGATGGACTATCTGAAGACCCGCGCGCCGTTCTGGAAGAAGCAGCATCTTCGCGATGGCTCCGCCTCGGGATGGGTCGAGGCGCGCGAAACGGACGAGGAGGCCGCCGGCCGCTGGTAGCTGCTCCCGGCGATCGCGGGCATCGCGGAAAATTGCGCGGCCGCCGTTTAGAGTCTCATAAGTGCCCCTGGGTTAGGGTGCCTGACGGTTAAGGACGGCAGGTGGGGTGGCTTTGGCAGCAGCGCTGCAGCAACTGGACGGTGCGACATGGGTCGCGATCGGCAGCCTTGCGCTGGCCGGATTGATGCTAGCCGTCGCCTTGCGCTACCGCGCGTTGAGCACCCGCCATGCGCAGGAACTCGCAAACACCGCCGAGCTCATCGAGAACCTTTCGGAAGGCATCTACCGCTCCTCGCCGGACGGGCTTCAGCTCAGTGCAAACCGCGCCCTGGTGAAACTGAACGGCTACGACAGCGAAGCCGAGATGCTGGCCGGCGTCACCGACATCGGCAAGCAGTGGTATGTCGAGGCCGGACGGCGCGAAGAGTTCCGTACCATCCTGCACCGCGACGGCAAGGTCGAGAACTTCATCTCCGAGGTTTATCGGCACAAGACGCGCGAGCGCATCTGGATCACCGAATCGGCCCGGCTCGTTCGCCGCCGCCGCTCGCACCAGCCGCTGTACTATGAGGGATCGGTCCGCGAGATCACCGGCGCGCTCGAGCGATTGAACCTCGAGGAACGCTTCCACAAGCTGACGGACATGCTGCCGATCGGACTTTTCCAGTTCGTGCGGCATCCCGACGGCCGGTTCGAAGTCGCCTGCCTCACCGGGTCGGCCTCGCGCATCAGCGGCATTCCGGTGGCGGAGCAGATCGCCAATCCCCGCGTCTTCAACGACCTCGTGGTCGAGGAGGATCGCGAGATGTTTGCGCGGAGCTTTGCCGCATCGGCCGAGACGGTCTCGCCCTGGGATTGCGAGGCGCGCATCGTCGCACGCGACGGCGTGCGCAAATGGATCCGCATCAACGCCCATGCCGAGATGTTCGAGGGCTCGATCTGCTGGTACGGCTACATCGCCGATATCTCGCTGCGCAAGGAACAGGAACTCGAGATCAGGCAGCTCGCCTTCGTCGATCCGCTGACCAAGCTGCTCAACCGGCGCGCCTTCATGAGCCGCATGGAGGAGATCATCGCAAATTGCCGCCGGCGCGGCGCACATGCGGCCTTGCTTTTCATCGACCTCGACAATTTCAAGACCCTGAACGACACGCAGGGCCACGACATGGGCGACCTGCTCCTGGAACAGGTAGCCGTGCGGCTGCGCGCCTGCGTCGTCGCGACGGACATCGTCGCACGCCTGGGGGGCGACGAATTCGTCGTCGTCGTCGAAGAGGCCGGCGGCGATGCGGCGCAGGCGACATTGCGCGCGATCTCCATCGCCAACCGCATCGTCTCGGAGATGAATCGCGAATTCGCCCTCGGCGACCTCAAGCATGCGGGGTCGGCGAGCGTCGGCCTGGTGATGGTCGACGGGGCAGTCCAGAGTCCCGACGACCTGCTGAAGCGTGCCGATGCCGCCATGTACCAGGCCAAGGCCGCCGGTCGAAACGGCGTGGCGATCTTCGAGCCGGGGGCGCTCGACCAGGAAGCCGAGCGGCGGCAGGTCGCGGCCGATCTGCGCGAGGCACTTTCGGGCGACCAGCTCGTCCTGCATTTTCAGCCGCAGGTCGACTTCGCCGGGCGGGTGGTCGGAGCGGAGGCGCTGGTGCGCTGGCACCATCCCAGGCGCGGCCTGATCGCGCCTGCGCAGTTCGTCGCGCTGGCGAGCCAGTTCGGACTGGGTGACGCGCTGGCCCGGCATGTGCTCGACCGCGGATTGCGTACCCTGGCAGGGTGGTCGCGCGAACCGGCCATGTGCCACCTGCGCCTGGCGCTCAATGTGACGACGCAATGCTTCGCCGCCGACGGCTTCGTGCGGACGCTGACGGACCTCATCGACCATCATGGCGTCGACGCGGGGCTGGTCACGCTCGAACTGACCGAACATGTCATGACGCGCGAGCCGAAGCGCATAGCGCGGCGGATGTCGGAGCTGAAGCAGCTCGGCCTTCGGCTTGCCCTCGACGATTTCGGCACCGGCCAATCGTCGCTGGCCTATCTCAAGCAACTGCCGTTCGACGAGATCAAGATCGACGGCGGCTTCGTCGCCGACATCGAGGGCACCGACAGCGACCGTGCGCTGGTCAAGACCATGCTGTCCATGGCCTCCACGCTGGGGCTGCGCTCGGTGGCGGAGCATGTCGAGAATGTCCGCCAGGAGGCGTTTTTGCGCGCCTATGGCTGCGACGTGCTGCAGGGCAATTTCTACTGCCAGCCCTTGCCGGCGGACGAATTCGGCGCGCTGTTCGGGCCGGCGGACGCGCCGCGGCGGACGGCGTTCAGGGCCGCCTCGGCCTGATCTGCCCCGGAAAGCACAAGGCCGGGATCGCTCCCGGCCCTGCCGCGTCCGCGGGGTGGATGGCAGCTCAGCCGACGATCTCGGTGTCGGAGAACCAGTAGCGGATCTCCTGCGCCGCCGTCTCCGGCGCGTCCGAGCCATGCACCGAGTTCTCGCCGATCGACAGCGCGTGCACCTTGCGGATGGTGCCCTCGGCGGCATTCGCCGGGTTGGTGGCGCCCATCACTTCGCGGTTCCTGGCGATGGCGTTCTCGCCCTCGAGCACCTGCACGATCGTCGGGGCGGACGACATGAACTCGACCAGTTCGCCGAAGAACGGACGGTCCTTGTGGACGGCGTAGAAGCCCTCGGCGTCGCGGCGGCTCATCCACACGCGGCGCGACGCGACGACGCGCAGGCCGGCCTCCTCGAGCATCTTGGTGATGGCACCGGTGAGGTTGCGCCGGGTCGCGTCGGGCTTGATCATCGAGAAGGTGCGTTCGATCGCCATGTCTGGTCCTTGCGTCTGCTGCTGATCGGGAAAGTGGCGGAGCCTATACAATCCGCCCGGCGGCTTGCCAAGGGGAGGGCTCAGGCCGCGGCGGCGCGCCGCCCCTGGCCGCCATGCAGGTCGAGACAACGGTCGAACCAGGATGCGACCGGATCGTCGCCTGCGAGGAGCGGCAGGGGCGAAACGACACGGGCCCACTGGAAGGCGCCGAACGCGATATAGTCGGCGAACAGCGGCCCGGAGCCGCCGATGAACGGCTGGTAGGACAGCATGTTGCGCAGCGGCTCCAGCGACGCCCGGAAGGCCGGCAGGCGTTCCTCGCGCCCTGCGACCGCCTCCTCCAGCGTGCGTCCCAGGCGGGTCTCGCGGCTTCCCCTGAAATACGACTGGTCTTCCGGGCCGAGCATGGCGTGGATGTCGGCGACGATGAACCGCATCATCTGGGCCTGGATGGTGAGCTGCGTCCATCGCTCGACGAAGCGCGCCGCCGCCTCGCCGCCGGGGCCGCCGAACAGGCTGGGGCGCTCCGGATAGGCGCGCTCGAGATAGAGCGCGATGTCGAACGACTCCGCCATGACGGTGCCGCCGTCGCGGATCACCGGCACCGTCTTCGACATGCCGCCTTCCACGGCGCCGATGCCGCCAAACGGGGTCGGCACCGTCCGGAATTCGAGCTCCTTGTGGGCCAGAGCCATCGCGACCTTCCAGCAATGCGGGCTGAACGGGCGCTGCGGGTCACGGCCCGCGAGTTCATAGAGCAAGATCGTCATTGGCGTGCGGGTCTCCACTGGCTACGAAGGGTGCCGCATAGGATGCCGGGTGGTCGGGGGAAAGTCGATGAGACAGCATTTCATGATGTTCGCAGCCTACAATCGCTGGGCGAACGAACGGCTCTACGCCGCCGCCGAGGAACTCTCGAACGACGAGTTCGTCCGCGACACCGGCGCCTTCTTCGGCTCGGTGATGGCGACGATGAACCACCTCCTGGTCACCGACAGGATCTGGATGAAGCGCTTCACCGGCCTCGGCGACGCTCCGACGTCGCTGGACCTGATCCTGCACCGGTCGTTGCCCGTGCTGCGGGCCGCGCGGGTCGCGGAGGACGAGCGCATCTCCGGCTGGGTGGGTGGCCTCAACGATCGCGCCTTCTCCGGCCGCTTCACCTACACGACGGTCAGCGACATGCGCACGATTTCACAGCGCCTCGCCCCGGCCCTGGCCCATTTCTTCAACCACCAGACGCATCATCGCGGCCAGATCCATGCGGGGCTGACCGGTCTGGGCAAGCCGGCCGTCCCGCTGGACCTTGCCTTCTTCCAAAGGACCGAGGAGGGCAGGGCCTACGCGTGAGCCCGACGCGTTGCGCGGCCTGCACCCGCATCGAAGCATGGATGACGCCGGCGGCCGCACCTAGGCCCTGTGGACGGTTAGCGATTGGGCGTGGCGCGTGACGAATTTGCCCCCTGAGTTCGTTGAGCCATCCTGATGGTGATAGACACCATCTCGGTCGGCTCGCCTCCTCAGCGGCCAAATTCGGCACGCGCCACGCCCAATCGCTAACCGTCCACAGGGCCTA
>JAHBYY010000025.1 GCA_019635715.1 Rhizobiaceae bacterium
CCAGGTGGTGGATCTCCTGCGCTCGCTGCAGGCCAAGCACGACCTCGCCTATCTGTTCATCAGCCACGACCTCAAGGTGGTGCGGGCGCTCGCCAACGAGGTCATCGTCATGCGCAACGGCCAGATCGTCGAACATGGCCCGTCGTCGCAGATCTTCGAGCATCCGCAGACCGACTATACGCGCGCCCTGATCTCGGCGGCGTTCCGCATCGAGACCGCTCCGGCCGGAATCGTCAGCGAATAGATCGGTCGCAGGTGCATTCGGGCTTGCGCCTGCTCCGCCGCCGACAATAATCGCGCCGTTTTCAGGAGGACGCCGCATGGCAAAGAGCAAGGTGCTGCTCTCGATCACCGGATTCAACCCGCAGCGCTGGCAGGAGCTGCTCGCGGCCGGCCGCGACGTGGTGCTGGCGCCGGAGCGGCCCGACGATCCGTCGATAGGCTATGCGGTGGTGTGGAAGCAGCCTCCCGGCGTCCTGTCGAGGCTGCCGAACCTGAAGGCGATCTTTTCCGTCGGCGCCGGCGTCGACCACATCCTCGCTGACAGGACCGTCCCCGACGTGCCGATCGTGCGCGTCGTGGCCGACAATCTGACCCAGTACATGACCGAATACGTCGTGTGGCGGGTGCTCGACCACCACCGGTCCGGCTCCGCCTACCGGGCCCAGCAGAAACGCAAGGTCTGGCGCGAGCTGCCGCAGCGGCCCGCCCAGGACGTCACGGTCGGCATCATGGGCCTCGGCACCCTCGGCCGCGCCTCGGCCGCCGCGCTTCGCAGCCTCGGCTTCCGGGTCAATGGCTGGAGCCGCAGGGCGGGCCCGGTCGAGGGCGTCGAAACCTTCGCAGGCGAGGCGGGCCTCAATGCCTTTCTGAACGCCACAGACATTCTCGTCGTGCTTCTGCCGCTGACCGAGGCGACGCGCGGCATCATCGACTACGCGCTGCTGAAGCAGTTGCGGCGGCGCAACGGGCTGGGCGGATCGGTGCTGATCAATGCGGGTCGCGGACGGCTGCAGAAGGACGACGACATCCTGCGCGCCCTCGACGACGGGACGTTGAAGGAGGCGACGCTCGACGTGTTCGAGGTGGAGCCGCTTCCCAAGACCAGCGGACTGTGGACCCACCGCCAGGTCTTCGTCACGCCGCACGGCGCGGCGACGTCGGACCCCAATCATCTGGTCGCGCCGATGCTGTCGCAGATGGACGCCCATGACGGAGGGGCGCCGCTGAAGGATCTGGTCGACCGGGCGTCGGGATACTGACGCCGGCTCGGATCAGCAGTCGCCGCAGGGGATCGTCGTGCTCATGCGCGGCCGCAGGTAATATTTCTTCTGCATCTCGATGTCGTCGAAGGCCGAAGCGATGCCGAGCGACGTCTTCTGGCCGGCCGTCCAGGTGATGACCGGCTTGTAGGACAGGTCGGCCTCGACGCGGATGAGGAAGGTGCCCTTGACCTTCAGGGCGGCCGGGATCGTGGTGATCGAATCTTTCGCCGCATCGACGCTGTAGACGCCCTTTACGACCTTGCGCGACCACGCCACCTTGACCTTGGGCGTCGTCTCGTCGGTTACCTGAATGGCCGTTACGATGATCTTCGGCGTGGTCCGGGTATAGGGCTGCATGATCGACGCGGTGATCTTCATGACCGCGTCGAGCTCGGATTTGCTGATCGTCTGCTGCTGGGTGATCAAGTCGGCGACCATCGAGCCGGCACGGCCAACCTTCTTGTTGGCCTCGATGGCCTGCGAGACTTCCATGGTCACGAAGTACATGACGAAGAGCAGCGGTGCGATGAAAGCGAACTCGACGGCGGCGATGCCGCGACGATCGCTCCTGAACCGGCGGACCAGCCGGCGCACCCTTTCGAAGCCCGTATTCATTGGTGTCCCCCTACGCATGCGCATCGGCCGCCGATCGGGCGGCGGTGCGCCCGTCAGTCGTTGAACGGCTCGTTCTGCCAGATGACCGCGGCGAAGTGCAGCGTCTTGCCGTCCTTCAGATTGGACATGGCCGAGCGCATGAAGTCGGTCATGACCGGCCATTTGTAGAAGACGCGCAACATGTTCTTGGACATTGACGGCCCGGGCGTCACGGCAAAGTCGGTCGTGTCGATGTCCTTGTCGCTGGTGTACTTGATCTTGACCTTGGCGGCGTCCTCGAACGTCGCATACTGGCGCAGGTCGACGATCAGGCCCGGGCAGCTCGTGTCGACGATGATGCCCAGCCGGTCGCAGATCAGCTTCTTGAGCTTCGGCTGCGTCATTTCCGTCGACTTGATCTGGCCGGTGCGCAACTGCCGCGCGACGTCGTCAGCGGCGTTGGCCAGCATCTCCTGGCCGGCAAACGAGATGCAACTCTCGAGGATCGCGAACATCAGCAGCGAGAACGGCAGCGCCAGCATGGCGAATTCGATGCCGGTCGCACCGCGCCGGTCACGCCGGAAACGCAGAAACCAGCCGCGACGCCCTGGCCGCGCGCCGGTGGAAGAAGTGGAGATGCCGTCGGTCATGGCTATCCGCCTGTCGCTCTACCCTGGCCGGCACCCTAGCGCAGACAGATTGAAGGCCGGTTTTACCCGCAGCTAAAATTGCGAGCTGCGTATTGACGAAAACATAACCGGTTGCCTGCCGGCGTGGCGCCGACCGGCAGGCGCCACAGCCGTCGAAAGGATCACTGGGCCGATGCTGCCTCGGCTTCGGAGGTGCGCTCGGCATCCGACTTGTAGGAGCTCTCGCAATAGGGCGTGCAGGAGAGCGTCTGGATATCCGCGCGCCTGTAGACGCGCACGGAGGAGGCGGACTGGCGCGACACGGAGACCTGCTCGTCGATCACCGGGTTGCCGTCGGAATCAAGCACGACAAGGTTCGTGACGCCGAAACCCTTGCCGGTGAGCACCAGCGTCGTGGCGTCCTGCACCGCGGCGTCGGCGATCGCGGGATTGCCGACGACGATCGTATCGGCGGCGCGCGACAGCTTGACGATCTTCGCCTGGTTCATCACCACGTCGATCCCCGCGCCCGCCTGGGCCGGGAGAAGCGCCGCCGCCAAGCCGGCCAAGACGCCCGTTGCGAGAAGGATGCCTTTGCGTGCGACCATGACAAATCTCCGGGGAAACTGAACTCTTCAACCGAAGATGAACGATATTGGTGAACCAAGGGTTAAGTCGTTCCGGGGCTGCTCGCCCCGTCAGGCGGCCGCTTTCGCATCGGGATATTCCGGAGACAGGCACGCCGGCAGTATTGCGGGGCAAAAGTCACCGATCAATTCAACCGATCGATTTAGCCGGCAGTTAACCACGGGAGGCACGCGCCGGACGAAAGGAATCGGTAAGGCTGTTTGTTAAGCGCATTGAAAGAGCTCCTCCGTACAGTGACCAACATCCGATCAACCACAGAGAAGTTGACGGAAGTGCTGTAACACGTGGAGTGAAGGATCCAAATCATGTCGAAGCTTTTTGCACGTTTCGTGAACGACGAGTCCGGCGCAACCGCCATCGAGTACGGCCTGATCGCCGCCCTCATCGCCCTGGCCATCATGGTCGGCGCCGGTACGCTCGGCAACAACCTCAACGAGAAGTTCTCGGACATCGCGACCAAGCTGCAGGAAACCAACGCCGACTAAGCGTTGACCGCGCTTCCGCCGGTTGCGGCGAGATGCTGATGACAAGAAGGGCCGTTCCGCTGGAGCGGCCTTTCTTGCTTGAGGGGGCGCAAGCCGCTCCTTGGTGACCGGAGAAGATCGCGGGGCCGGCACGTCCGGTTCGGAACGCCGCGGTCTCTCCGTACAGTTCGCATTTCTTCCATCAACGGTGCACGCCATGCTTGTCGCGCTCATCCTCGTCGTCTTTCCCTTCTGCATGGTCTTCGCGGCCGTGTCCGACCTGTTGTCGATGACGATCGCCAACCGCGTCGCACTGCTTCTCGTCGCCACCTTCATGGTGGTCGCCCCGCTGACCGGCATGGAGTGGTCGGTCTACGGCTGGCACCTAGCGGCCGGCGTCACCGTACTTCTCGTCACCTTCGCCCTGTTCGCCATCGGCGGCATGGGCGGCGGCGATGCCAAGCTGCTGGCGGCAACCGCAGTCTACATGGGATTCGGCATGACACTCGTCGAATATCTGGTCATCTCCGCGTTTCTCGGCGGTCTGCTGACCGTCGCCATCCTGCTCTACCGCAAATCGGCGCTCGCCGTTTTCACCTCGCAGAACATCTTCCTGCGCAACTTCGCGGACCAGCAGGTCGGTGTTCCCTACGGCATCGCGCTGGGCGGCGGCGGCCTCTACGCCTACCAGCACTCCGCCCTGATGGTCTGGGCGATGCAGCAGCTTTCCGGAAGCTGAGAGGGCAGTCCCTGACAGACTGACCGGCTGAAGGGCGGCTTTCGGGCCGCCTTTGTCTTTCAGGACAAGGCGCGCGGCAATTTAATAAACTTAAAATTAAGCAAGCCCGTTGGCGTTGCGTTAACCGTAATTTGACGAATGCCCGCGCATTGTCCGCCTTGGCTGAATGCAAAGTGCCAAGTGCGGGGTCCGGGAAGATGGCTGCATCGCGATTGATCATTCTTGGCGTGGCGGTTGCCGCGGCGGGTGGCGCGGGCTACGTCGCGAAGAACATGACGGCACCGCCGCCGGCGCAGATCGTCGAGGCGGGACCTTCCCAGCCTTCCATCGCACTGGCCGACGTGCTCGTGGTTTCCGGCGACGTGCCGATGGGCGCGTCGGTCGGCGACCAGCTCTCCTGGGAGCAGTGGCCGGCCGACGGCATCAACGAAGGCTTCATCACACGCGACAACGAGCCCAACGCGATGGAGGAGCTGCGCACGGCGATCGCCCGCGTGCCGATCTATTCCGGCGAGCCGCTGCGCAAATCGAAGCTGGTCGGCAACGGCAAGAGCTTCATGTCGTCGATCCTGCCGGCAGGCCACCGCGCCGTCGCGACGCAGATCGCGGCCGACACCTCCGCCGGCGGCTTCATCCTGCCCAACGACTTCGTCGACGTCATCATGACACGCCGCGCCGACGCCAATTCCGGCACCGGCTACGTGACCGAGACGATCCTCAAGAACATCAAGGTGCTGGCGATCGACCAGACCATCCAAGAAGACGAGGACGGCAAGAAGGTCAAGGTCGGCGACACGGCGACGCTGGAGCTGACGCCGCAGCAGGCCGAGATCATCACCGTCGCCCAGCAGATGGCCGACAGGCTGACGCTGGCGCTGCGCTCGGTGGCCGACGCGCAGGAGATCCCGGATTCCGAGGCCGACTACCTCGTCTCCGGCAACGGCAAGCGCGGCACCGTGCGGCTGATCAAGTCCGGCGAGGTTTCCGAAGTGGGAGCAAGGAAATGAGGGCGATCTTCAGATCTTCGGCTTCGGACGCGAGGGGAAGCGGTTCCATGACATCATTCAGAAAGAGCACGGCAATCGCGCTGGCGCTGGCGGTCGTCGCAGCAACGGGCGTGCCGCAGGGCGTTTCCAACGCCGAGGCGGCTTCGGGCCGCACCAAGATCGGGTCGTCGTCGACCAACAGCCAGCGCATCACGCTCGGCCTCAACAAGTCGATCGTCATCGACCTGCCGAGCGACGCCTACGACATATTGGTGGCCAATCCGGCCGTCGCCGACGCGGTGACCCGCACGGCCCGACGCATCTATCTCTTCGGCAAGTCGGTGGGCGAAACCAACATCTTCGTGTTCGGCGCCAATGGCGAGCAGATCGCCAGCCTCGACCTGCAGATCGAGCGGGACGTCGCCGGCCTCGAGGACTACATCAAGCGCTTCATCCCGAGCTCGGACATCAAGGTCGAGCTGCTGAACGACAACGTGGTGCTGACCGGCACCGTCGAGACGCCGCTCGACGCCAAGCGCGCCGTCGACCTCGCGACGATCTTCGTATCGGGCGGCGAGGCGACGACCGGCCAGTATTCGCAGACCGCTTCCGGCGGATCGAGCGACGGCGGCGTCGACATCAACAACCCGGACTCCGAGCGCCGCGTCTCGAAGATCGTCAACCTGCTGCAGATCGTCGGCGAGGACCAGGTCACGCTGAAGGTGACGGTGGCCGAGGTCAGCCGCTCGGTGATGAAGCAGCTCGGCGTCAACATGATCGGCTCCGGCTCGACCAACGGCATTAGCTGGAACGCGATCGTCGATCCGATCAGCGGTCTCGGCAAGCCTCTGTCGAACAGCGGCCTCGGATTGGGCCAGACCGGCTCGACGATGATCGACGCCTACATCAACGCGATGGAGCAGGCCGGCGTGATGAAGACGCTGGCCGAGCCGACGCTGACGGCGGTGTCCGGCGAGACCGCGACCTTCAAGGTCGGCGGCGAATTCAACCTGATCACCGGCCAGGACGTGACACAGCCGAAGAATGCGGGCGAGAGCGCCACGCTGACCTATACGATCGAGAAGCTCGAATACGGCATCGGCCTCGAATTCAAGCCGGTCGTGCTGTCGCCCGGCCGCATCAGCCTGAAGGTGCGGACCTCGGTGTCGGAGCCGACGACGGAAGGTTCGGTCGGCCTGTCGACCGGCCTGAACTATCCCGGCGCCAACATGCTGTCGATCCGCAAGCGCCTGGCCGACACGACGGTGGAGCTGCCCTCGGGCGGCTCGATGATGATCGCCGGCCTGGTGCGCGACGACATCCGGCAGGCCGTCAACGGTATCCCGGGCCTGTCGAAGATCCCGGTGCTGGGCAGCCTGTTCCGCAGCCGCGCCTTCGAGCGCAACGAGACGGAACTGGTGATCCTGGTGACGCCCTATCTGGCCAAGCCCGTGGCGCGCACCGCGCTCGCCAAGCCGGACGACAATTTCAACGCGGCAAGCGACGGCGCCGGGATGTTCCTCGGCCGCGTCAACCGCGTCTACGGAACCATGAAGACCGACAGGCCGGCCGGCCGCTACCACGGCATGGTCGGGTTCATCTACAAGTGAGCGGGGCACGCGCCATGAACAAGGACTTCCGGATTTCCGTCAGCGGCCGCAGTGCGACCGCCCCGACGGTGCGCGGCTCCGCCCGCGTCATCCTCGCGGCCGCCGGGCTCGCACTGCTCGCGGGCTGCGCCATGACGACCACCGACAGCGTCACCGTCGGCGCCGTGCCGGACGATTACCGCACCAACCACCCGATCATGATCGCTGAGAAGGATCAGGTCATCGACCTGCCGGTCGGCGCCGGCGACCGCGGCATGACCAAGACCCAGAAGGTGGCGCTCGGCGGCTTCCTCTCCGACTACGACCGCAGCGCGGCGCCGGTACTGACCATCCTCGTGCCGGTCGGCTCGCGCAACGAAATGGCGGCGTCGCAGGCCGGCTCGGAATTCGCCCACTTCGCCAAGAAGATGGGCGTGCCGGCGAGCCGGGTGTCCATCTCCTCCTACACGTCCCAGTCGGCCGAGGTCTCGGCGCCGGTGCGGGTGATGTACACCGCGATGAAGGCCCAGACCAACAAGTGCGGACGCTGGCCGGCCGACATCGCCGAGTCGGCCGAGAACAAGCACTACGCCAATTTCGGCTGCTCCTACCAGAACAACCTTGCCGCGCAGATCGCCAATCCGGCCGACCTGCTGGGACCGCGCAAGATGACCGAGGTCGACGCCGAGAAGCGTAGCGTCGTGATCGACGAGTACCGCAAGCCGCCGGAGGTTCCCGCCTCCGAGGTCGACTACTGAGGCCATCGCTCGGAACGGAATGAGGCGATTGAGATGAGCAACCTTGCCTACGACTCCGAACGTGACGTGCAGCACGCCCAGGCGCGCGACATCGCGGACATGCATGCGCTGCGCCCGGTGCCGCGCATCTCGATCCACGCCTTCTGCGAGACGGACGGCATCGCCGTGCCGATCCAGCGGGCCGGCGAGGACCGGCGCATGGCCAAGACGCATCTCTCGGTCCACATGGGCGGCATGCAGGCTGCCGTCGAGTTCTACCAGAGCTCGCCGACGCCGAACCTGATCATCGTCGAGTCGCGGGCCGAGCCCCGCCAACTGATGGCCAGCCTCGGCACCCTGGCGGAGTTCTGCGATCCCAGCACCAAGGTGGTGGTGGTCGGTCACTACAACGACGTGGCGCTGTATCGCGACCTGATCCGCGCCGGAATCTCCGAGTACATCGTGGCACCGGTGTCGCTCGCCGACATCGTCGGCGTCATCTCCAACATCTTCGTCGACCCGGAGGCGGAGCCGATCGGCCGGTCGATCGCCTTCATCGGCGCCAAGGGCGGGGTCGGTTCGTCGACCATCGCGCACAACGTCGCATGGGCGATGTCGACGCTGTTCAGCTCGGAAGTGCTGGTCGCCGACCTCGACCTCGCCTTCGGCACCGCCAACATCAACTTCGACCAGGATCCGGCCCAGGGCATGGCGGAAGCCGTGTTCTCGCCGGAGCGCATGGACGAGGTCTATCTCGACCGCCTTCTCGCCCAGTGCGCCGAGCGGCTTTCGCTGCTGGCGGCGCCCTCGACGCTCGACCGGGTCTACGATTTCGAAGCCAACGCCTTCGCCCAGATCATCGAGACGGCGCAGCGTTCGACGCCGCTGCTGGTGCTCGACGTGCCGCATGTGTGGACCGCCTGGAGCAAGCAGACGCTGGTGCAGGCCGATGAGATCGTGATCACCGCGACGCCCGAACTCGCCAATCTGCGCAACACCAAGAACATGGTGGACATGCTGAAGAAGCTGCGCCCCAACGACGCTCCCCCGAAACTCGTCATCAACCAGGCGGGCGTGCCGAAGCGCACGGAGATCGCCGTGGCCGACTTCTCCGAACCGCTCGGCATTTCGCCGATGAGCGTCATCCCGTTCGATCCGCAATTGTTCGGCAACGCCGCGAACAACGGCCGGATGCTCGGCGAGATGGAAGGGAAGAACCCGATCTCGCTGGCAATCAACGACATCGCCCACATCCTGACGGGACGCAGCGAGATCAAGGTGAAGTCGAAGCCGGGCATTTCCGGGATTCTCGGCAAGCTCAACCTGAAGAAGAAGAAGTAAGGCGTCCCGGCACAAGGCGGTAGCAATCATGTTCGGTAGACGAGGCAATGACGACGCGGGGCGGGGCAAGCCCGAATTCCGCGCCCCGGTCCCGCCGGCCTTCCCTTCGGGTGGCGAAACAGCCACGCTGGCCGCGCGGCCCGTCGAGCCGCCGCCGGCCGCGGCGAGCTCCGCGCCGACGCGGCGGCCCGAACCGGCCCCCTCCAGCGACCGCAAGACGCGCGAACGCAGCGAGAGTTACTACGACACCAAAAGCCAGGTCTTCTCGGCTCTGATCGACACGATCGACCTGTCGCAGCTCGCCAAGCTGGACGCCGAAAGCGCCCGCGAGGAAATCCGCGACATCGTCAACGACATCATCGCGATCAAGAATTTCGCGATGTCGATCGCCGAGCAGGAGGAGCTGCTCGAAGACATATGCAACGACGTGCTGGGCTTCGGTCCGCTCGAGCCCCTTCTGGCGCGCGACGACATCGCCGACATCATGGTGAATGGCGCCAAGCAGATCTACATCGAAGTGAACGGCAAGGTCGAGCAGACCGGCATCCGGTTCCGCGACAACCAGCAGTTGCTCAACATCTGCCAGCGCATCGTCAGCCAGGTCGGGCGCCGCGTCGACGAGAGTTCGCCGATCTGCGACGCGCGCCTGCCGGACGGCAGCCGCGTCAACGTGATCGCGCCGCCGCTGGCCATCGACGGTACCGCGCTCACCATCCGCAAGTTCAAGAAGGACAAGCTGACGCTCGACCAACTGGTCAAGTTCGGCGCCATCTCGCCGCAGGGCGCCGAGGTGCTGAAGATCATCGGCCGCGTGCGCTGCAACGTGATCATCTCCGGCGGTACCGGCTCGGGCAAGACGACCCTGCTCAACTGCCTGACCAACTATGTCGACCGCGAGGAGCGCGTCATCACCTGCGAGGACTCGGCGGAACTGCAACTGCAGCAGCCGCATGTGGTGCGCCTTGAAACCCGCCCGCCCAATCTCGAGGGCGAGGGCCAGATCACCATGCGCGACCTGGTGAAGAACTGCCTGCGCATGCGGCCAGAGCGGATCATCGTCGGCGAGGTGCGCGGACCCGAAGTGTTCGACCTTCTGCAGGCGATGAACACGGGTCACGACGGCTCGATGGGCACGATCCACTCCAACAGCCCGCGCGAATGCCTCAACCGTATGGAAGCGATGATCGCGATGGGCGGCTTCTCGCTGCCGCAGCGCACGGTGCGCGAGATCATCGTCGGCTCGGTGGACGTGATCATCCAGGCCGCGCGCCTGCGCGACGGGTCGCGCCGCATCACCCACATCACCGAGGTGATCGGCATGGAAGGCGACGTGATCATCACGCAGGACCTTCTGCTCTACAACATCAAGGGCGAGGACCAGAACGGCCGGCTCATCGGCGAGCATGTCTCGACCGGCATCGGACGGCCGCATTTCTGGGATCGCGCCCGATACTACGGCGAGGAGCAGCGCCTCGCCACCGCGCTGGAAGCAATGGAAAAGCGCGCCGACTAGCTCAGGGGACCGACCGTCTCCTGACCACGCGCGCACGGGAAGATCGCGATGTTCGGTATCGATCCAACGATTCTGGCCTTCATCGTCCTCGCAGGCTTCAGTGCCGGCGCGGTCGCCTACGCCTTCCTGTTCAACCGGATCGCCGACGAGCGCAAGGCCGACCGCCGCCTCGAGACCGTCAAGCGCGCCGAGACCGACCGCTCGGTGATCAAGGCATCGCGGGACCGCCAGGCCGAAGTGGCCAAGCGCCGCAAGAACGTCCAGGACTCGCTCAAGGATCTCGACCAGCGCGAGAAGCAGCGGGAGATGAGCGTCAAGAAGCCGCCGCTCCGCATCCAGCTCAAGCAGGCAGGGATGAGCGTCACGGTCGAACGCTTCTACATTTTCTCGATCCTGTTCGGCGTCGGTCTCACCGCCGCCGCTTTCGTCGCCGGCGCACCGCTGATCATCCTGCCCGGCGTTCTGCTCGTCGGCGGGTTGGGCCTGCCGCGCTGGTTCGTCAGCTTCCGGCGCGGCCGCCGCGTCAAGGCTTTCCTCAACGAGTTCCCCAATGCGCTCGACATCATCGTGCGCGCGGTGAAGTCCGGCCTGCCGCTGAACGACGGCATCCGGCTGATCGCCAACGAGTCGCCGGAGCCGGTGCGCGGCGAGTTCCGCCGCATCGTGGAATCGCAGCAGCTCGGCATGACCATTCCGGAGGCCGCCATGCGCATGCCCGAAAGCATGCCCTGCCCGGAGGCCGGCTTCTTCGGCATCGTCATCCAGATTCAGAGCCAGGCCGGCGGCAACCTCTCGGAAGCGCTGGGCAATCTGTCCCGCGTGCTGCGCGACCGCAAGAAGATGAAGGCCAAGGTGCAGGCGCTGTCGATGGAAGCCAAGGCATCCGCCGCGATCATCGGTGCGCTGCCCTTCATCGTCGCCTTCCTCGTCTACCTGTCGAGCCCCAACTACATCATGCCGCTGTTCACCACGACCACCGGCCACCTGATTCTCGGCATCGCCGGCGTCTGGATGTCGATCGGCGTCTTCGTGATGCGCAAGATGATGAACTTCGAAGTGTAGGTCATAGCCATGACAGACTCCGTCGCCAAGACCCTCACCGACCCGTCGTTCCTCATCTCCATGCTGGTGGCCGTCGCGGTGTTCGCGACGCTGTTCACGTTGCTGCCAGCGTTCGGCGGCAATCCGCTTCGCGCCCGCATGAAGTCGGTGGCTCTCGAGCGCGACGAACTGCGCGCCAAGCAGCGCGCGCGCCTCGCCGCGGAGGCCGACCGCCGCCGCAAGGGTCTGCGCGAGGAGCAGTCGCTCGGCATGCGCAGCATCGTCGACCGTCTCGATCTGCGGCGTGCGCTGGCCGACGAGAACACGCTGAACAAGCTTCGCGTCGCCGGCTTCCGCGGCCAGAACCCGCTGACCAAGTTCCTGTTCTTCCGGCTGGTGCTGCCGTTCGTGTTCTTCGGCCTGACGCTGGTCTACCTGTTCCTGCTCGGCGGCCTGCCGGAGCAGCCGGCCTTCGTAAAGCTCTTCGTCTCGGTGGTCGGCGCCTATGCGGGCTTCTACGCACCGGTGCTCTATGTCAACAACCGGGCGCAGAAGCGCAAGCAGTCGATCCAGTTGGCATGGCCGGACGCGCTCGACCTGATGCTGATCTGCGTGGAATCGGGCATGTCGGTCGAGGCCGCGATGCGGCGCGTCGCCGAGGAGATCGGCAGCCAGTCGATCGCGCTCGCCGAAGAGCTGATCCTCACCAATGCCGAGCTCTCCTATCTCCAGGAGCGGCGCCAGGCCTATGAGAACCTGTCGAACCGCACCGGGCTGGAATCGGTGAAGTCGGTCGCCCAGGCGCTCGTCCAGGCCGAGCGCTACGGCACGCCGGTCGCCCATGCGCTGCGCGTGCTGGCCAATGAAAGCCGCGACATGCGCATGAACGAGGCCGAGAAGAAGGCTGCCGCGCTGCCGCCGAAACTCACCGTGCCGATGATCCTGTTCTTCCTGCCCGTCCTGTTCGCCATCATCCTCGGGCCGGCCGGCATCCAGGTCAGCCAGCGCGGCATCTGGGGCGACAGCAACAAGTCGTCGAGCGAATAGCGGCCGCCGGCGACCAAGCCGGTCCAGCCACTTCCATCCTGTTCTGAAGCGCTCTACAGCTTGACGGAAAGGCGGGCGCCGGCGTGCCGGCCCCCGCCCGTGGCGTTTCGAAGGAGAGCGGATACTGGCCTATCTCCCCTACCTGCTGGTCGGCGTGGGGATCGCGATCAGCCTGCTCTCCAACCTGTCGGTGATCGACCGGCTGCGGCGGCTGCAGCCGCCGCGCTCGGCGCGGCCGGCGGTCGTCAGCGTCATCCTTCCGATCACCGGCCCGTCACGGCAGTTGCCGGAGATCATCGCGGCGCTGGAGCGCCAGACCCTAAAACCCCGCCGGCTGATCGTCGCAGTGGAATCGACCACCGACCCGGCATTCGCCGCCGCCTCGCACATCGCCGGCTCGGCTGCCTTGCCGATCGAGATCGTCGTCGCCGGACCGGCGACGCATCAGGCGCAGAAATGCCGCAACCAGCAGGCCGCGATCGCACGCATCGACGACGGCGACGAGGTGGTCGTCCTGATGGACGGGGACATCCGGCCGCGGCCCAACTGGCTGAGCGCCCTGGCTTCTCCGATCGCCGACGACCATTCCGACGTGGTGACCGGCCATCGCTGGCAGCAGGTCGCGGCACCGCGCCTCGGCGCCCATCTGATCGCCGCGGTCGACCGTGCCGTCACCTTGCTGCCCCGCAGCATGTCCGGCATGGCCAGCGTCGTCTGGGGCGGCAGCGTCGGCATCTCGCGGCGCGCCGCACTGCGCTCCGGCCTTTTCGACAGCCTCGACCGGACGCTGTCGGACGATCTCTCGCTGTCCGAGCATGCGGCGTCGGCAGGATTGCGCGTGCTGACGCGCGGCGCCCTGCTGGTGCCGTCGCCCAACGATCAGACGATCTCCTCGGCATGGCATTTCGGCCGGCGGCAATACCAGATCGGGCATCTGTATCGGCCGTGGCTGTGGAGGCTGGCGCTGGTCGCGGTGAACCTGCGCCTCGTCGCCTGGTTCGTGGCGGTGCAGCATGTGGCCACCGGAGGCGGCATGATCTGGGCTCTTGTGCTGCTTCTGGCCCTTGCCGTGCTGAAGCAGGTGCTGGTCGGCGAAGTGGCCCGCCGGCTGGACATGCCCGATCCGCCGGAGGTGCGTTTCTTTCAGCTCGCGCTGGGCGTGCTACAGCCTCTGGTCGATCTTTTCCATTCGAGCGTGGTGATCGCGTCGGCCACGACCCGCAGGATCATCTGGGGACACGTCGTCTACGACATCGCCGGACCCTACGAGATCAATGTGAAGGAGCGCCGTCCATTCTCCGCCGCATGACACTGCTGTCCTGGATTCTTGGCCGGGTGCCGGGCGCGCCCGCGCTGGTCGGGCGGCTGCTCGGCGATCCGATGCGCTATGTTTCGGGAAAGCCGCTGCAGCGTTGGCTGCTGCTGATCGACCTGCCGGGCCGCAAACTCGGGCTGGTGAACGACCCGGCGGTGGTGGAGACCGTCATGCTCGACCGGAGCGGACAGTTCCCCAAGGCCGAGGTGGTCCACGACCTGCTGGTGCCGCTCATCCGGGACGGGGTGTTCGGGCAGCCGGGCGGGCAGCGGGTCAAGGAAACGCGGCGCATCTTCGCCCGCTCGCTGGCCGCCATACCGGACGCGTTCATCGCCGAAGCCACCCGGCGGCTGACCGACGAGACGATCGAGCGCTGGCTTGCCGCTCCGCCCGGCAGGGTCGCCATCAGCGAGGAACTGTCGCGCCTGACGGTCGACGTCGTTTCGGAGGTGACGCTGGCAGGCCGCTTCACCGAAGCCGAATCGGTCCGGTTCGCGCGCCTGTTCCTGGAGTTCAACCGCCGCGCATCTCCGATGATCCTGATGCTGTCGCGCCGCGATCCGGGGGTCCGCGCCAAACTGGTGCGCGACATGGGCCTGGCGGCCATCGGCACCGAGATGCGGGACCTGATGCGCCGCCGCTTCGTGACGCCCTGGCTGGCCGCGACCTCGGCCGAACATCTGCCGCCCTTCCTGAAGTCGCTGGCCGAGGCCGGGCGGTTCGACCTGGCGCGGCCGGACGTGGAAACCGTGCTCGACGAGGTCGCGGTGATGCTGCTCGCCGGTCACGAGACGACCGCCTCGACGCTGAGCTGGCTCGCCTTCGAGCTGGCCCGGCGACAGGACCTGCAGGACGGGCTTTCGGCGGTCGTCGCGCGTAACCTGCCGGATCCCGCGCTCTGGAACGGCGCCCGGCCCGACGCGGCGATCGATGCGCTTGGCATGGAAGCGTTGCGGCTCTACCCGCCGATCGGCTTCTTCCTGCGCGAGACGACCGCCGACGCCAGCTTCCGCGAACGCGACCTGCCGGCCGGCAGCTTCGTGGTCGTGGCGCCCTGGACGCTGCATCGCCATCGCAAATTCTGGACCGCGCCCGACGATTTCGACCCGGGGCGCTGGCTGGGCGACGCTCCGCCTCCGCCGCGCACCAGCTACATGCCGTTCGGTCTGGGCGCGCGCAGTTGCCCCGGCTCGCGCTTCGCCGCGGTCGAGATGCACGGCATCCTTCGTGGACTTCTGACCCGCGTTCGTCTAACGCTGGAGCCCGGCAACAGGCCGAAGCCGCTGGGCAACCTCACCTCACGGCCCCATCCGGAAATCATGCTGGGCATCGCCGCGCGACGGGCGGGCGGCGGCGGCAAAGCTTAGGGCGACACCAATGGCAGCAGCCTCCTTGCCTGACAGCGGCGGCCCGGCGCTGCCCGCCTGCCCGATCACCGGCAAGCCTGCGCTGCGCCGCATCCACGGCGTCTCGGCTCGCGTCATCGAGGACATATGGCGTTACGGCCAGGGCGTCGACGTCAAGCACCTCTTCAAGGGGATCGACCACGTCTACCTCTACGAATCGCCGACGGGCCTGGTCTTCTTCGAGCCGAAGGTGGTCGGGGACGGTGCCTTCTATCGGGACTACTATCGAAAATGGGACGTGCATGCCGGGCTGACGGCATGGCCGGACAGCCGCGTCGACTACCGGACCGCCGCCGGCTTCATCCAGCCGGGGGCGAAGGTCGTCGACGTCGGCTGCGGCCCAGGCGTCTTCCGGGAACATCTCAAGCATGCCCGCTACACCGGCCTCGACCCCTATGCGGTCGATGCGGACGAGGTGGTGATCAAGGAGACGCTCGAGGACTATGCCGTCGCCCATGCCGGCGAGTACGACGCGGCGACGGCGTTCCACGTCATCGAGCACGTGCCCGACCCGATGCGCCATGCCGAACTGATGGCCAAGCTGCTGAAGCCGGGCGGCCTGCTCATCCTTGCCGCGCCCCTGCACCCGTCGCCGCTTACCGAGATCCCCAACCTGCCGATCAACATGCCGCCGCATCACGTGACATGGTGGAATCCGGCAGCCTTCTCCGCGCTTGCGACGCGGCTCGGCCTGGAGATCGTGAGGGCGGACGTGTTGCCGGCGTCGCCGCACCAGGGCGTCATCTACTGGCTGCACCGGATGCTGCCGGTGCGCACCGATCGCGCCCCGAAAGAGCGCTATATCGGGCATCGCTGGTCGTGGCATGCCAGCCTCGCGATCGCCTATGCGCTCGCCAAGATGGTGTCGAGGATCAAGGTGCTGCCGGCCAATGCGCGGCCGGTGGATGCCTTCCTGGTGGCCCGCAAGCCGTCATAGAGCCACTGGAGCTCCGTCGCTCAGTTCGTCGTCTGCTTGCCCTTGTCCTCGGCCTTGATCTGGTTCCAGGCGTTCTGCTGGGCGAGCATCTTGCGCAGATAGGCCATGTTGGCTTCGGCCTGCTCGGGCGAGAGCTCGCGGCTGGCGATCTGCTGCGCCTCCTGGAAATTCCCCTGCAGGCCGACGACGAGCGCCAGGTTCTGGCGCACCCGGCTGTCGGCGCCGGGCTGATTGGCAGCGTCGCGCAGGTAGGTCTCGGCCGTCCGAAGGTCGCCCTGCAGCACATAGGACATGCCGAGATTCGACATCACCGAAGGCTCGTTCGGCTTCATGTCGAGCGCCTTGCGGTAGAGCGCGCGCGCGTTCTCGGAATCGCCGAGCTGGTCGAGGATCGCGGCTTCCGCCGAAACCAGCTTCCAGTCGGGATATTCGGGGGTCTGGGCGCGGCGGATGGCGTCGAGCGCCGGCTCGAGCTGCCCGACCGCGGCCAGCGCCTTGCCGTAGGCGGCAAGCACCGTGCGATCCTTCGGATGGTCGATCACCAGCTTGCGCATCACCGCAAGCGCCTGCTCGGTGTTGCCCTGCATCTGCAGAACGTTGGCGTAGCGCAGCGCGACCGAGCTGTCCTTGGTGTCGCGCGTATAGGCCTTGCCGAGGGAATGGGCGGCTTCGTTGAGCTGGAGGGAGGACATCGTTTCGAGCGGTCTGCCCGAATCGCGGCCGATCGATCCGGTCGTCTCGCGCGACGTGCCGCAGCCGCTCGCGGCGAGGGCGATCGCCAGCAGCACCGCGGCGCATCCCAGCCCGCGCCCGCCCGCATTGGTCCTCGACATAGAAGCTGGCATCGTCGTCACTCCCGCGCCTTTGCGGCCTGTCTGGTTGGACCCAGAAATATTCCGTTAACCCTAACGGCGGGTTAACGGGCGCCGGCGACGCGGAGCGTCACGAGAATTCCGTCCGGCGGCAGCCGCGCAGCGGCAGTCGTCCCGCCGCCGTCGTTGACTTCCGCTGCGAACCGCCGCCATACGGAGCGTTCCCACGCTTGCCCAGAGGCCGCACCATGCCCGTCGAACTCGTCGAGACGCCGTCCGGGGCGTCGCTTCCCGTCCACACGGTGCGAAGCGGTGGCCTGGACGGGACCGACATTCCGGCCCGCTACGCCGCCTGGTCCGCCGCCACCGGATTTTCGGGCGACACCGGCGCGCTGGCGTTCGTGCCGTCCGCGCAGGGACGGCTGGAAGCCGCCCTGTTCGGCCTCGGCAAGGCCGACGAGTCCGGCCTCCAGCATGGCGGCCTCGCCCGGCTGCTGCCGGAAGGAGACTGGCATTTCGCCTCCCCGCCGGCCAAGGCGGCCCTTGCGACGCTCGGCGTGGTGCTCGGCGGCTACGTCTTCACCCGCTACGGCAAGAAGCCCGGCAAGGCGATCCGCTTCGCCGTCCCGGACGGGGTCGACCGCGCCGAGGTGCTGCGGCTTGCCGACGGCGTCCGGCTCTGCCGCGACCTCGTCAACACGCCGGCCAATGATCTCGGCCCGGAGGCGCTTGAGGCCGCCGTCCAGACGCTGGCGGCAACGCATGGGGCAAAGGTTCAGGTGACCAGGGGCGACGAACTGCTGAGCGGCGGCTATCCGATGATCCATGCCGTCGGCCGCGCCGCCAGCGAGGCGCCGCGCCTCGTCGACATGATCTGGGGCAGGCCGGACGCGACGAAGGTGACGCTGGTCGGCAAGGGGGTCTGCTTCGACACGGGCGGGCTCGACATCAAACCGTCGAGTTCGATGCTGCTGATGAAGAAGGACATGGGCGGCGCCGCGAACGTCCTCGGGCTTGCCTCCATGATCATGGCGGCGAAGCTCGACATCCGGCTGCGCGTCCTGGTGCCGATCGTCGAGAACGCCATAGCCGGAAACGCCTTCCGGCCGGGCGACGTGCTGCAGAGCCGCAAAGGCATCACCGTGGAGATCGGCAATACGGATGCGGAAGGACGGTTGATCCTCGCCGACGCGCTGGCGCTGGCCGACGAGGAGCAGCCCGAGCTGCTGATCGACATGGCGACGCTGACCGGGGCGGCGCGGGTGGCACTCGGCCCGGAGCTGCCGCCATTCTACACACAGGACGATGCTCTTGCCGCCGATCTCGCGGCGGCCTCGGTCGAGGTCGAGGATCCGATCTGGCGCATGCCGCTGTGGAAGCCCTACGACGCCAAGCTCTCCTCGAAGGTCGCCGACATCAACAACGTGACCACCGACGGCTTCGCCGGTTCGATCACCGCCGCCCTGTTCCTGAAACGTTTCGTCGAGCGCACGACATCATGGGCGCATTTCGACATCTTCGCCTGGAACCCTTCCGACCGACCGCATGGACCCGCCGGCGGCGAGGCACAGGCGATCCGGGCGCTCGAGCGGGTGATCGCCCGGCGGTACGGTTCATAGGTCCCGGAATTCCATAACGCATCCGAAACGGATTCGTGCGATGCTGGGCGATGCCAGTCACCTTGCGAGCAAGCCAGGCCCTCCGGCTTTGGCATCAGGTCGCGCTTTCGGAAGTCGAAGGCGGGCGGCATGATCTGTCGATGCGCCAGGCTGCCATCCTGCTCACCGTCTATCTTGACCCGCCGCCGCACACCGTGCGTGGCCTGGCGGCCCGGCTCGGCGTGAGCAAGCCGGTGATCACCCGAGCACTCGACACGCTGGGCGCGATGGAGCTGCTCAGCCGTCATCGCGACGAGACCGACAGGCGCAACGTGCTGATCCGGCGTACCGTCGACGGTGCGCTCTATGTCGAACGCTTCGGCGATGTCATCATCGCCACTGCCAAGGATCTTCCGCTGTGACGACGCTCGACCATCGGCTGAACGCCTTTCGCCCCGATCTGGCCGACCTCCGGCTCGAAGGACATGTGGCGGCCGACAGCTTCACCGCCGGCCGCGAGGCGCAGGTGGCCGTTGCGGTCGCCGACCTGCGCGGCGCGCCCCGATCCGACGCCGGACTGAGCACGCAGCTCCTGCTCGGCGCAGCCGTCACGGTGTTCGACGAAGCCGACGGCTGGGCCTGGGTCCAGGCGCGCCGCGACGGATATGTCGGCTATCTGCCGTGGGCGGACATCCGCATGCCGGGTGCGACGGCGACGCACCGGGTCTGCGCCCCGCGCACCTTCCTCTACCCCGGACCCGACCTGCGGCTGCCGCGCAGTGCCGCCCTGTCGATGGGGTCGGACCTCGTCGTCGCCGGCCATGCGGAGACGCGCGGCACCCTCTACGCGATCCTCGACACCGGCGAGGCAGTCATCGCCGCCCATCTGTGCGGTGTCGACGGCGTGGCCGCCGACTACGTGGCGGTTGCCGAATCGCTGCTGAACACCCCCTATCTCTGGGGCGGAACGAGCGGCTTCGGCATCGATTGCTCGGGAATCGTCCAATTGGCGATGCACATGGCGGGGGTCGCGGTGCTGCGCGATTCCGACATGCAGGCGGCGACGATCGGCGAAGCGCTCGATCCCGGCCCCGACAATTCCGGGCTGCGCCGCGGCGACCTCGTCTTCTGGAAGGGCCATGTCGGCATCATGGCCGATGCCAGGCGGCTTCTCCATGCGACAGGCCACACGATGCTGGTCACGATGGAGCCGCTGAGCGACGCGATCGGCCGCGTCGCCCATCTCTACGGGGCTGCGCCGACCGGCTTTCGCCGACCGTAGACACTACAGCCGGCCGATCCGCTCCGTCAGCAGCGCGAAGAAGCCGTCGGCATCGATGTCGCGCATATAGGTCGCGTTCTTCTGGCGCTTCGAAACGCCCCACCAGTCGGCCACGGTCATGCCCATGGTGAGTTCCGAAGTGGTCTCGATCTCGACATTGATGTAGCGCCCCTGGAACAGTTGCGGACGCAGCAGATAGGCGATCACGCAGGGATCGTGCAGCGGGCCGCCGTCCGTGCCGTACTTTCCTTCGTCGAATCGCTCGAAGAACTCCAGCATCTCGGCCGAGGCGATCGCCGGGGCCGTGCCCAGGTCGCGCAGAGCGGCGATCCGCCTGGCCGTGGTCAGTGCCCTGTGGGTGACGTCGAGCGGCATGACGACGATCGGCGCCCCGCATTTCAGCACGAGACCGGCCGCATGCGGATCGACATAGATGTTGAACTCGGCGGCGGGCGTGACGTTGCCGCCCTCGAACAGACCGCCGCCCATCATGACGATCTCCTGGATCCGCTCGGCGATCCTCGGCTCCTTCACCAGAGCAAGGCCGATATTGGTCAGCGGCCCCAGCGTGCACAGGGTGACGGTGCCGGGCGGCTCGCGCATCAGCGTCTCGACGATGAAGTCGACCGCGTGTTGGGCCTCGACGGGCATGGTCGGCTCCGGCAGCACCGGGCCGTTCAGTCCGGTCTGGCCATGCACCTCCTCGGCGGTGACGAGGTCGCGCACCATCGGCCGGACCGCCCCGGAAAACACCCGCGTCTTCGGCTTGCCGGCCAGCTCGCAGATCTTGCGCGCATTGAGCAGCGTCAGGCGCAGCGGCACGTTGCCGGCGACGACGGTGATGCCGAGAATGTCGAGTTCGGGGCTGGCGAGCGCCAGCAGGATGGCGAGCGCGTCGTCCTGGCCTGGATCCGTGTCGATGATGATCTTCCGGGCTGCGGGCATTTCGATTCCTTGGGCTTGATCTTACTGGTCCGCTTGAACTGGCAGACGCGGCGAACCATATCCAGTCCACGGGGCGGAATGCCACTCGGATTTCGGCCCGTGATGTCGCTCATCGAGGACACCGAACCATGAACCGCATGCCGCCCTTTTCGAGCCCGCTGCTGCTCGGCTTCGACGCGATGGAGAAGACCATCGAACGTCTGGCCAAGAACGGCGACAGCTATCCGCCCTACAATATCGAGCGGGTGCGCCGACCGGACGGCGAGACGGACCGGCTGCGCATCACGCTGGCAGTGGCCGGCTTTTGCGACGAGGACCTCGAAGTCACGACCGAGGAGAACCAACTGGTCGTCCGCGGACGCCAGCGCGACGATACGGAGCGCGACTTCATCCATCGGGGCATCGCCGCACGCCAGTTCCAGCGGACCTTCGTCCTTGCGGACGGAATGCGGGTGAACGGCGCGGAGCTCAAGAACGGGCTGCTATCGATCGATCTCGACCGGCCCCAGCCGGAAAGGCTGGTACGGAAAATCAACATTTCGGTGAAAGACTGATCCACAACTCGCCGGAACTCGAAGGCTCTTTAGCGGGTTGGTCATGAAGACGCCCCGCAAACTGGAGGCTACTATGACAAGCATCGAAACCAGACCTCCCCTGTCGCAGGCCGATTTCGCCCATCTCGGAGAAGGCACCGTCGCCTATGTCCGCGAGATGGAGTCGACCGATCTCAAGGGCAAGTTTCCCGGCCTGCCGGACATCCAGCCGGGGCTGAAGCTGTGGGCGCTGTTCGCCGCCGACGGACGGCCCATCCTCCTGTCCGACGAGCGCGACCGCGCGCTTGCCGGCGCGCTGGAGAACGATCTGGTGCCGGTCGCCCTGCACTGACGGGCCGACCGCCCACCCTTCGCGACGCGAGGGGCGTTGATCGCACGCCGTCAGGCGGCGTGCGACGCCGGTGCGGACGCCAGCAGCGAATGAATCGCCGAGGCGTCGCGGGTGCCGCGCACCTTTGCGACGGTGTCCGCATCACGCAGCACCCGGGCGATGCGCGACAGCGCTTTCAGGTGATCCGCACCCGCACCCTCGGGGGCGAGCAGCAGGAAGACGAGGTCGACGGGCTGGTCGTCGAGCGCCTCGAAGTCCACCGGCTGCTCCAGGCGGGCAAAGACCCCTGTGATCTGCCTTATGCCCGCGAGCTTGCCGTGCGGAATGGCGATTCCGTTGCCGACTCCGGTGGAGCCCAGACGCTCGCGCTGCAGGATGGTGTCGAAGATCTCCCGCTCCGGCAGTCCCGTAACGCTCGCGGCGCGTTCGGCAAGCAACTGCAGGAGCTGTTTCTTGGAATTGGCCTTCAAGGCCGGCAGGATTGCCGGCACCTGAACCAGATCGCTTAGATCCATGCCTAAGATCCCCTATGGGCCCGGGCGGCACGCCGCGGGCGAAGCCCGCTCTCAGGAATTGGCGGCCCGTGACGTCGAAGGATCGATCCAGCCGATGTTTCCATCCGGCCGGCGATAGACGATGTTGACATGGTCGTTGCCGGCATTGCGGAAAACGACGACCGGCGTGTCGCGCGCGTCGAGTTCGATCACGGCGGAGGCCACCGACATGGTCTTCAGCGCCACGGTCGATTCGGCGACGATCGCCGGCGCATAGTCCTCCGGGACTTCCTGGTCGTCGTCCTCGGCAATCGATTCCATGATGGTGTAGGCCACGTCCACGCCATTGGCGTTCGCGGCGAAGCTGCGCGACTTGAGGCGCCGCTTGTAGCGCCGCAGCCGCTTTTCCAGCCGATCGGCCGCACCTTCGAACGCCGCGATCGGCTCGTGGGCGTCGTTGGTCGCCTGCAGCGCGGCGCCGCTGTCCAGATGCAGCATGCAATCCGCCGAGAACCGCGGGCCGGACTTGGAGACGGTCACATGGCCGGAATAGCCGCCGTCGAAATATTTGACCATCGTTTCGGCGATTCGCGTCTCGATCCGGGTCCGGAACGCGTCGCCGATATCCATGTGCTTGCCGGAGATACGCAGGTTCATAGAGCGTCGACCTTCCTGTTCAGAATTCCAACCCAGGCGAGTTTATACCCCTCACCGGTGCGCACAAGCATGACAGTGTCTTTGGGACCCGCGGGCAAGCCGGGCATCGCGGTCGATCAAATGCCGTCTCCTGACGGAAGCGCAGCCGGCAGCAGCCGCCCCAGCCCATGGGCGCGGGCTTCTAGTCAGTTCGGCGGGGCTTGTCAACGAACGGCGGACGCGCCGAAGCCGCTACCTAGCGGCAACCGCCATCGCGCGCTTTTCGCGCCGGCGCTGCACCGACGAGGCGATGTTCATCCCCTCCCGGTATTTGGCGACTGTCCGGCGGGCGATGTCCACCCCGCCCTTCTGCAAGGCCTCGACGATGGCGTCGTCCGACAGGACGTTGCCGGGCTGTTCCTGCTCGATCATCACGCGGATGCGATCCCGGACCGCCTCGGAGGAATGCGCCTCGCCGCTGTCCGAGGCGGCGATCGAGGCGGTGAAGAAGAAGCGGAGCTCGAAGACGCCGCGCGGCGTCAGCATGTATTTGTTGCTGGTGACGCGGCTGACGGTCGATTCATGCATGCCGATGGCCTCGGCGACGTTGCGCAGGTTGAGCGGCCGCAGGTGCCGGATGCCGTGCAGCAGGAAGGCGTCCTGCTGGCGGACGATTTCGGAGGCGACCTTGAGGATGGTTCGCGCCCGCTGATCGAGGCTGCGCGTCAGCCAGTTGGCGCTCTGCAGGCAGTCGGCGAGGAATTCCTTTTCGTTCGGGTCGCGAGTCCGGCCCGACACCTGATTGAAATAAAGCTGATCGACGAGCACGCGCGGCAGCGTGTCGCCGTTCAGTTCGACGGTCCAGCTCCCGTCGTTCGCCGGCTTCACCTCGACGTCGGCGACGACGGCGTCGGCCGTTCCGCCGGCAAAGGCCAGACCGGGACGCGGGTCGAGCGCGCGGATCTCGCCCATCATGTCGAGAAGATCCTCCTCGTCGACACCGCAGAGCTTCTTCAGCGCCTGGAAATCGCGACGCGCCAGAAGTTCGAGATTGGCGACCAGCGCCGCCATCGCCGGGTCGAGGCGGTCGCGCTGACGCAATTGCAGGCGCAGGCACTCCGCCAGGTCGCGGGCAAACAGGCCGGGCGGATCGAAACCCTGGCAGACCGCCAGGATCCGTGCGACCTCCGCCGCATCGGTCCCCAGCCGGCCGGCGATCTCACCGACATCACCCCGAAAGTAGCCGGCATCGTCGAGGTCGTCGGCCAGTTCCTGGGCGATCAGCCGCGCGGCGGGTTCGGAGAAGGCGAAGACGATCTGCTCGCCGACATGGTCGCGAAGCGTCAGCTTCGCGGCGGCGATCGACTCGAAGTCGAAGGCGCTGCCATCGGCGCCGACCGATCGCGACGGCGCGGATTTCCACTGCGCCGAGAGATCGGGAGCCAGGCTCGCCGCCTGGCCGGGATCGTCCGGGAAAACGTTCTCGAGCGAGGAGTCGAGCGTTCCGGCAATCGATTCGGCGGTCCAGCCGGCCGGCGCCTCGGACCAGTCTCCGGATGCCGGCTCGGCCTCCTTCTGCTGCTGGTCCGTCGAAGCATCGCTCTGCGGATCGATTCGTTCAAGCAGCGGGTTGCGTTCGATCTCCTCGTCGACGAAGCGTTCCAGCTCGAGATGGGAAAGCTGGAGCAGCTTGATCGACTGCATCAGCTGCGGCGTCATCACCAACGCCTGCGACTGTCGCATCTGCAGTTTGGCGGACAATGCCATTTGCGACCCTCACCCTACCCTGGACAGCACTCCGGAGCCGACGCCAGCCTGCCCCGACGGCCGGGCATGAGACTGGCCCGGCTTTTGCTTGTCAAGCCGGAACATTACGGATGCGGGCTTACCGGATCGTTAGCAGTGCGGTGCGAAGGCATCTCCGGTCCGCCGGGAAGCCTCCTGTGAAGGCAAGGTGCGGGGGGATCGAGGGTCCGTCCGGAGGCCGGGGCCGCTACAGGGTAAACCCTTCGCCGAGATACAGCCTGCGCACATCGGTGTCGGCGATGATGTCCTCGGCGGTGCCGTGCTTCAGGATCTCGCCATTGTGGATGATGTAGGCGCGGTCGATCAGCTTGAGCGTCTCCCGAACGTTGTGATCGGTGACCAGCACGCCGATGCCGCGTGTCGTCAGGTGGCGGACGAGCTGCTGGATGTCGGCCACCGCGATCGGGTCGACGCCGGCGAAGGGTTCGTCGAGCAGCATGTATTGCGGACGGCTGGCGAGCGCCCGGGCAATCTCGAGGCGGCGGCGCTCGCCGCCCGAGAGCGCCATCGACGGAGACTTGCGCAGGTGGCCGATGTGGAACTCCTCGAGCAGCTCGTCGAGGGCAAGCTCGCGCGCCTTGCGGCTTTTCTCCACCACTTCGAGCACGGCGCGGATGTTGTCTTCCACCGAAAGGCCGCGGAAGATCGAGGCCTCCTGCGGCAGATAGCCGATGCCGAGCCGGGCCCGGCGGTACATCGGCATCGCGGTGATGTCGAAGCCGTCGATCTCGATACGTCCCTGGTCGACCGGAACCAGCCCGGTCACCATATAAAAACAGGTGGTCTTGCCGGCGCCGTTCGGGCCGAGCAGGCCAACCGCCTCACCGGCGCGCACGCCCAGCGACACGCCGTTGACCACCCGCCGCGCCTTGTAGCTCTTGACCAGCCCGGTGGCGATCAGCGTTCCCTTGAGCTTGGCGGCACGCTCCTGCGAACCCTGCATGGGGGCAGCCGAACGGAGCCGTCCCGCAAGATGGGACAGAAGCGAGGCCTGGTCAGCCATTACTTCTTCTGGCTGTTCGGCGAGATCGACATCATCACGCGGCCCGACTTGCAGGCATCCACCTGGGCGCGGCCGGATTTCATGTTGACGGTCAGCTTGCAGCCGACCAGCACGTTCTTGCCTTCGGACAGCACGACTTCCTTGCCGGACAGGACCAGCACCTCGCTGGCCATGTCGAAGGTGCCGCGGTCGCCCGTCGCCACCTGGGTGTTCGACTTGATATAGACCTTGTCCTCGACCTCGAGCCGATCGATGTTGGCCGATCCGGTGGCCGCCGAGCCGCCGCCCTCGCTGGCGTAGTAGACCGTCATCTTGCCGGCCTTCAGCAGGGTCGGTCCCTGGCTGACATTGACGTTGCCGTCGAAGATCGCCTTGCTCTCCGCGTCGACGACTTCCAGGCGGTCGCTCTCGATCTGAATCGGAAGGCCGGAATTCAGGCTCAGGCCCTGGAGGCGCCCGGTGGCGGTTTCCTGGGCCGCCGCCGCGCCAGCCGCCGCGAGGCCGACGAGAATGGCGACCGACGCGCACGTGCCAAATCTTTGCCCGAGCATCCCTGTTCCCCCTACTGGCTTTCGGCTTCCGCGACGCGCGGTTCGATGTTCACCCGCACGCGCTTCTCGAATACCACCACTTTCCCGTTGTTTTCCACCGACATGCCGTCCGATGCAATGGAGGCGCCCTTGTAGGTGATCTCCACGGGATCCGTCGTCGACATGCGCCCCCCGGCGATGTCCACCAGCGCCGACCGCAGCCGCGCAACCACGCCGTTCGACGTCCGTATGCTGATCTCGCTGTCGATGTCCAACGCGTTGCGGGCGCGATCGAAGACACCGTGCGCCGCGTCGATCGTCGCGGAGTTGCTGGCGTCGTAGGGCAACTCGGCGGCGATGCCCTGCAGCTCGACCACGCCTTCCAGCGTCACGTCCTGGACCGCGCGCTCGGCACTGACGGAATAGGCGCGGTCGTCGCTCGTATAGCCCTGGAGCCGGGGCGCCGACATCACCAGCTTGCCTTCCGAGATCGAGGTGTCTTCGGCGGTGATCTCCACCGGGATCGGCTTCATCAGATAGGTGTAGGCGACGAACGAGACCGCCATGGCCACGCCCAGCGCCGGCAGGGCGAATTTCAGGACGCGGACGCGCTGCGAATGACGCGTGGCGCGCTCAAAGATCTCGCGGCGCCGCGGCGCCGGCGCAACCGACCCGCGCCCCTTTTCGGGGTCCGCGACGGTCGGTTCGGACGGTCGTGCCAGCATTACGTGCCTTCATCGTCATGCGGCCGGGACATGCCGGCCGCTCTCTTCACGCGATCAACGAGCCGAAAGCCACGAAATTATGGCCGGGCTGGTCATGGCAGACGCCGCATTGCCGGTTCGACCGGCCAGGACCTGCCCGGTCAGGTAGGAATTGACAATCCGAATGCAACCACCGGCGCAACAATCGGCGACGATGATTTGCCGGCGGCCATCTCACTATGATCAAGTTCGCGGGCCTTGTCAGCCCCAACGGCGCCCGCTCCGGCGCGCATCAAATCGCCGGGGCGCGGTCCTTCGCCAGCTTGCGGAACTTGCGGATGACCATGTCGCGCTTCAGCCGTGAAATATGATCGATGAACAGGATGCCGTCGAGATGATCGATCTCGTGCTGCAGGCAGGTCGCGAGCAGGCCGTCCGCTTCCACCTGTGCGGCGTTGCCGAACTCGTCGAAATAGTCGACGCGTACATGCGAGGGACGCTCGACCTCGGCATAGTAGTCGGGAATCGACAGGCAGCCTTCTTCGTAGACCGACCTTTCGGCGGAACGCTCGACGATCACCGGGTTGATGAAGATGCGGGGCGCCTTCGGCTCGTCCTCCTTGGCGAGGTCGATGACGACGAGGCGGACCGGTTCGCCGACCTGGATGGCGGCCAGACCGATGCCGGGCGCGTCATACATGGTATCCAGCATGTCGGCGGCGAAGCCGCGCAGCTTCGTGTCGAAGTGCTGGACGGGCTTCGATACCTGGCGAAGGACGGGATCCGGGAGGAGGACGAGCGGCTTGACGGGCATGCCCTGCAGGTAATTCCTCGGCCGGCCAGCGTCAACGGCAGGGACCGCCTGCGTTCCTGTTTTGATCTGGCGCCAGCGGGCGAATCATCTATCCTTCGGCGATGATCGATCTCGACACCCTGTTCTCGCAGCCGATCGCGCACATCGCCGGTACGGCGATCACGTTCGGCCACGCCGCGCTGGCCGCCGGAGCGATCCTCCTCGTCCTGTTCGCGGGGCTCGCATTGGCGCTCTGGCGTTCGGCCGGCGCGCGCGCCGCGGCGGCGATCGACGCCGCGGAACGGGCGCGCGAGGCGGACGCCCGCATGGCGGCGATCCTCCAGGCCCAGGCCGAGATGCAGGGCCGGGTCGGCGCCATGGCGGAGGTGTTCGGCGCGCGCCAGGCCGAGCTGAACCAGGCGATCGGCCAGCGGCTCGACGCGATGACCGGCCGCCTCGGCCAGACCATGACGGAGCAGACCAGATCGACGCAGGAGAACCTGGCGAAGCTGCAGGAACGCCTCGCCGTGATCGACACCGCGCAGACCAACATCCAGTCGCTGGCCGGACAGGTCGTGCAACTGCAGTCGATCCTGTCCAACAAGCAGACGCGCGGCGCCTTCGGCCAGGCGCGGATGGAGGCGATCGTCTCCGACGGCCTGCCCAACACCGCCTATGCGCTGCAGGCGACGCTGTCGAACGGCAGCCGCCCCGACTGCATCGTCCACATGCCGAACGGAGCGCCCCCGCTGGTCATCGATGCCAAGTTCCCGCTGGAGGCGTGGAACGCCATCCGGGCGGCCGGAGAGACCGACCAGAGCGGTGAGGCGCAGCGGGCGGCGCAACAGGCCTTCCGGCGCGACCTCGACGTGCATATCCGCGCCATCGCCGACAAATATCTGCTCGCCGGGGAAACGCACGACACCGCCTTCATGTTCGTCCCGTCGGAATCGGTGTTCGCCGAGATCCACGAGAGTTTCGAGGCGATCGTGCAGCGCGCGCAGCGGCTGCGGGTCGTCATCGTGTCGCCGTCGCTGCTGATGCTGTCGATCCAGGTGATCCGGTCGATCCTCAAGGATGCGTCGATGCGCGAGCAGGCCCACCTGATCCAGGGCGAGGTCGTCCGGCTGATGGAGGATGTCGGGCGCCTGGACGAGCGCGTCCGCAAGCTGCAGGCGCATTTCGGCCAAGCCTCGAGGGACATCGACGAGATCCTGGTCTCGTCCGGCAAGGTAACGAAGCGCGGCCAGAGAATTGAGGCGCTGGAATTCGGCGAGCTCCCGGCGCCGCCGACCGACGAGGCCAGGCCGCGCAGCGCCGAAAGCCGGACCGGGCAGCTACGCCTGCGCGTCGTCGACGAGAAATAGCACGGCCTGCCGGCGAACGTCGCATCTTGCGCGGCGCCCGGACTCCTGATTCAGTCCGCTCCACATGCTGGAGGACGCGATCATGGCAAAAGGCTCGATGCGGCCGGGCAAGGAAGCCCGCAAGCCGAAGAAGGACAAGAAGGCCGCGGCGCCGGCCGCACCGGTGCTGAAGGCTGCCCCTGTCCCTGCAATGAAGATCAAGGACAAGAAATAGGCTGGCTGCCGCCGCGGCGATGCTGGATCCTGCCGGCCGGACGCCGGCAGGTTTGCCCGGCCGGCGCGTTCAGAGAGACTTGACCAGCGCCTCGAGCTGATCGGCGACCTGGCCCCATCCCTCGTGGAAGCCCATCTTCTCGTGGGCGTCGCAGTCGTCCTTCGTCCAATGGAGCGCGCGCGCCGTATAGCGGGTCTTGCCGCCTTCGTCCTCGAAGGTCAGCACGCAGGTGAAGAACGGCTTTTCCGAGGGCTGCCAGGCCGAGATGTAGGCGTCGGTGAACACCAGCCTGCGGTTCGGCACGACCTCGAGGTAGATGCCGGGATTGGGATATTCGTTGCCCTCCGGGTCGGCCATGACCACCAGCGTCGAGCCGCCCGGCCGAACGTCGGTCTCGATGCGCGGCGTGGTCCAGGGCAGCGGCGCGAAGAATTTCTTCATCAGCTCCGGCTCCGTCCAGGCACGATAGAGCGACGCGGGCGGCGCATCGATCAGACGGCTCAACCTGAGCTCGCGGTCGCCGACGCGTTCGGAGGCATGGGTCGGGTTGGTCATCGTCTCGGTCTCCCTGTTGCGTTCGCTGCAAGGACGCCGGTGGCCCGTCGACGCCGACAGACCGCCGCGAAAATGCGGGCGGTAAGCCAAGGACGCCCCCCGCCGCAAGCGCGGCTGCCGCGAGCCGGCCGGCCAGCCGGAGCCCACGCGGCCGGGCGGCATCACATGCCGGTGCGCGGCAGGTAGCGCTCGATCAACTGCTCGACATGGTCGTTGCGCTCGCGCGCCGTGCGGCCGCCCATGACGACGACAACGAGACGCCGTCCGCCACGGGTCACCGAGGTAACGATGTTGAATCCGGAGGCGCGCACATAGCCTGTCTTGATGCCGTCGACGCCGTCGACGCGGCCGATGAGGTCGTTGTGGCCCTTCACCGTCCGGCCCTTGATGACGAATGTCTGACGACCGAAATAGGCAAACTGCGTCGGGAACTTGCGGCGGAGCTGGATGCCGAGCGCCGCCATGTCGCGCGCCGTCGTCTGCTGATCCGGATCGGGGAGGCCGGAGGCGTTGCGGAAGGTGGTGTTGCGCATGCCGATGGCCCGCGCCTTGGCCGTCATCATGGCCGCGAACTGCTCCTCGGAACCTCCGAGGAACTCGCCAACCGCCGCCGCCACGTCATTCGCCGACTTCACCGCGAGCGCCCGGATCGCAGTGTCGACGTCGAGCGTCTCGCCGGGCTTGAAGCCGATCTTGCTGGGCGGCTGGCGGGCCGCGTGATCGGAGACGGGTATCTGGGTGGAGAGCGACACGCGCCCCGCCTCGACCGCCTCGAACAGCATGTAGAGCGTCATCATCTTGGTGAGCGACGCGGGGAAGCGCGGCGCGCCGGAATCGACCTCGTAGAGCACCTTGCCGGAATTGCCGTCGACGACGATCGAGGCGTATTTCTCCGTCGGCAGCGAGACGACGGCGGCCGGCGGGCCCAGCCGCAGCGCCTCGGTGCTGCTGCAGGCGGCAAGCACCAGAGCAAGGAGGGATATCGCCAGCCAGCGCAGATGGCTCAGGGCATTGAAGCGGAATTTCAGCAAGCCGGTGACTCTCGCGCCGATGACAACACAGGGTGCCGACGCGTCCCCCGCGAAGCAGCCGACGAAATCTAGTTCATCGCATGACGGAAGGGAATCGCCCCGCGGACCCGAAATTTTGGGAGGGCGAGGGCTTCTTCACCCCGGCTCGGCCGGCGCCGCGGGCGAGCCGCCCTTGCGGCGCAAACTGCGCCGGAGGGTGCGGATATCGGCACCGCCAATGGCGAAGACGACACCGAAATACACCGCCATGGCGCCCGCCACCATGATCGCCAGGACCGCCGCCTGCTCGTAGAAGGGCCGCGCCGAGGCGAGCCGGCCGCCGAACCAATGCATGGCGGCCCACAGCGCGGCACCCATGACCAGGGTCGCCACAAGCATGCGCGGGCCGCGCCGCAGCAGGCCGCCGTCGGACGACCAGTGGCCGCGCCGGATGAGGACGCCGAGCAGCAGCGCCGCATTGACCCAGCCGGCCGCGGCCGCGGCCGCGGCGATGCCGGCGCCGCCCATCGACGGGAACAGGCTGAGCGCCAGGCCGATGTTCACCGCGACCGACAGCGCCGCGAAGATCATCGGGGTGCGGGTGTCCTCGCGCGCGAAATAGCCGGGGGTGAAGGCCTTGATCAGCACGAAGGCGGGCAGGCCGAGCCCGAAGATCGCCAGGATCTGCGACACGACCGACGTGTCCTCCGGCGTGAAGGCGCCGCGCTCGTAGAGCACGCGGACGATCGGCTCGGAGATGACCAGCAGCGCTGCCGCCGCGGGCAGGGTCAGGAACAGCGTGAACTCCACCGACCGGTTCTGCAGGTTGGAGGCCTCGTCGCGATCGCCCGATTTCAGGGCGCGCGCCAGTTCCGGCAGAAGGACGATGGCCACCGCCACTCCGACCACGCCGAGCGGCAACTGGTAGACCCGATCGGCAAGGTTGAGCGAGGAGACGGCGCTGTCGCGTCCCGAGGCGATCGCGGTTCCGATCAGCGTGTTGATCTGGGTAATCCCGCCGGTAATCGCGGCCGGCAGGGCCAGCCAGAGCAGGCGCCGCACGTTCGGCGTCATGCGCGGCCGGCGGAAGCCGATGACGACACCGGCATGGCGAACGGCGATCCAGACGATGGCAAGCTGCACCACGCCGGCCGCCAGGACGCCCCAAGCCAGGGCATAGCCGACGGAGGGACCGTCCATGCCCTCGTACCAGGCGTAGGCGAGGATGGCGACGAGGATGACGTTGAGGAAGACCGGCGCGATGGCCGCGGCGAAATAGCGGCGCAGCGAGTTGAGCATCCCCGCCATCATCGCGCCGAGCGACATGCAGATGAGATAGGGAAACATGATGGTGGCCAGCGCGACGGTCACCGAGAGTTTTTCGGGCGAATCGCCGAAGCCGGGTGCGATGAGGTAGCGCACCAGCAGCGGCATGGAGAGTTCCATGGCGATGGTCAGAACCAGAAGGACGCTGAACAGGACGCCGAACACCTCTTCCGAGAACCGCTTGGCGCCTTCGACGCCGTTGGCCTCGATCTCCTTGGCGAAGAGCGGCACGAAGGCGGCGTTGAAGGCGCCCTCGGCGAACAGCCGCCGGAAGGTGTTGGGAAACTGGAAGGCGGCGTAGAAGGCGTCGGCGACCGGGCCGGTGCCCACCGCCGCCGCCATCAGCATCTCGCGGGTGAAGCCGAGCAGCCGGCTCATCAGCGTGCCGGACGCGACCGTCGCGAATTTCCGGACGAGGCTCATGGATGCAGGATCCCGTCGAACGATGCTCTAGCCATCGGCGGGCTTGCGCGAGGTACCCCCCTCTGTCCTGCCGGACATCTCCCCCTCAAGGGGGGAGATTGGCAGCTTCGCACTTGAGGCTTTTCCCGCAACGTCGGCGACCGGCGAAAGCGGACCTCACGGCCGATCTCCCCCCTTGAGGGGGAGATGTCCGGCAGGACAGAGGGGGGTACGGCAAGGCGCTGGGTGGAAGACAATTCTGGCCCTACTCCGCCGCCGCCTTGCCGGCCCGGGCGGGACGCTGGACGCCCTCCAGCGTCGCCAGCAGCGCATCCCTAATCGCCGCCTGGCGCGTCGCGCTGTCGATCTTCTGGCCGGTCAGATCGGCGACGTAGAAGGTGTCGATCACCTTCTCGCCGAAGGTCGTGATGTGGGCCGAGGCGATGTCGAGCGACAGGTCGGACAGCGTTCCGGTGATCTCCGAGAGCAGGCCCGCGCGGTCGAGGCCTTCGACCTCGATCACGGTGAAGCGGTTCGACAGGGTGTTGCGGATATCGACGCGCGGCTCGATGCGGAATGCCTTGCCGCGCTTCGCCTTGCCGCGCTTGGCGATGATCTCCGGCAGCCAGGACTTGCCCGACAGGACGTCCTCGATGAGGCGTCCGACGCGTTCGGCGCGGCGCTGCTCGTCCTCGTCGCGGTCGAATTCGCGGGAGATCAGGATCGTGTCGAGGGCGCGGCCATCCGAGGTGGTGAAGATCTGGGCGTCGACGATGTTGGCGCCGGCCGCCGCGCAGGCGCCGGCGATGACGGAGAGCAGCCGCGGATGATCCTGCGCCAGGACCGTGACCTCGGTCACCGCCTCGAAGGCATGGATCTTGACCATCGTGTCCAGCTTGCGGCGCGACTGGTCGGCGGCGCGGATGAAGTTGGCATGGCGTAGCTGGTCGTCGAGGCCGACCGTCAGCAGGTAGTTGTCGTAGTGCAGCTTGACGAGGCGCTGGCGGGTCCGCTCCGGCCACTCGGCGAGCGCCTCCGCAAGCTGCTCGCGGGCCTGCTCGACGCGCATGGCGCGCGAGACCTCGGAGAAGCCGCCGGTCAGCAGCAGTTCGGTCTCGTAATAGAGGGTGCGCAGCAACTGGCCCTTCCAGCCGTTCCAGACGCCCGGACCGACGCCGCGGATGTCGCAGACGGTGAGGATCAGCAGCAGCTTCAGCCGTTCGACGGTCTGCACGACCGCCGCGAAATCGTCGATCGTCTTGCGGTCGTTCAGGTCGCGGGTCTGCGCCGTCATCGACATCAGCAGATGATTCTCGATCAGCCAGGCGACGGTCTCGGTGTCGGAGGCAGACAGCCCCATATGCGGGCAGATGCGGCGCGCGATGCGCGCGCCGGCTTCCGAATGATCCTCGGGCCGGCCCTTGGCGACGTCGTGCAGCAGGACGGTGACGTAGAGCACCTCCCGCAGGTTCTTCAGGCTCGGCATCAGCTTGTGCGACAAAGGATGCAGCGTCTCGCCGTCGCCATGCTCGATCTCGGAGAGAACGCCGATGCAGCGCAGCAGATGCTCGTCCACCGTGTAGTGGTGGTACATGGAGAACTGCATCATCGCGACGATCTTGCCGAACTCCGGGATCAGCTTGGCGAGCAGTCCCGCCTCGTTCATGCGCCGCAGGTTGAGCTCGGGGTTGCGGTCCGAGGTCAGGATGTCGAGGAACAGCCGGTTGGCTTCGGCATCGCGGCGCAGCGTCTTGTCGACCAGCCGAAGGGACCGGCGCAGCAGCTTCAGGGCGTTCGGATGATATTCCAGCCCCTGGCGGTCGGCGAACCAGAACAGGCGCAGCAGATTGACGGGATCGCGCGAGAAGACCTGGTCGTCGGCGACGGTGATGCGATGGTTGTCGACGATGAAGTCGGAGGTGCCCGCGAGCTTGCGGCGGCGGCGCGAAAAGGTGAGGAAAATGCGGTTGAAGCCGGGAACGTGCTTCGCCTGCTCCTCCTCCAGCGCAGCGCAGAAGATGCGGGTCAGGTCGCCGACTTCCTTGGCGATCAGGAAGTAGTGCTTCATGAAGCGCTCGACCGCCGACATGCCGGGGTGGCTGGTGTAGCCGAGCCTCTCGGCGATCTCGCGCTGGATGTCGAAATGCAGGCGTTCCTCGGCCTTGCCGGTCAGGAAGTGCATGTGGCAGCGCACGGCCCAGAGAAAATCCTCTGCCTTGAGGAACTGGTTGTATTCGGTGCGCGTGAAGACACCCTTCTCGATCAGTTCCTCGCCGGAGCGCACCTGGTAGAAATATTTGGCGATCCAGAACAGCGTCTGCAGGTCGCGCAGCCCGCCCTTGCCGTCCTTGACGTTGGGCTCGACCAGATAGCGGCTCTCGCCGGCCTTGGCATGCCGGTCGTCGCGCTCGGCGAGCTTGGCCTGGACGTATTCGGGTCCGGTGTCGCGCACGACATCGCGGTCGAACCGGGACAGCAGGTCGCGGTAGAGCGGCTCCTCGCCCCAGATGTGCCGCGCCTCGAGGATCGAGGTGGAGATCGTCGTGTCGCTGCGCGACAGCTTCACGCACTCCTCGACGTTGCGGGTCGCGTGGCCGACCTTCAGTCCGAGGTCCCACAGCATGTAGAGCATGTACTCGACGACCTTCTCGCCGCCCGGCGTCTGCCTGGCCGGAAGAAGGAAGAGCAGGTCGATGTCAGAACCGGGGGCCAGCGTGCCGCGCCCATAGCCGCCGACGGCGACGATCGCCATGCGCTCGGCCGCGGCCGGCCTTCCGGACTTGTGAATATGCGTTGCAGCGAAGTCGTAGAGGACGCGGATGATCTCGTCCATGAGATGCGAAAGGCGCTGCGCACAGGCCATGCCGCTGCCATCCTCGACCAGCATCGCCTCGGCAAGCCGCCGTCCCGCGGCGATGCGATCCTTGAGAGCGGCAAGCACGAGGCCACGCAGTGCCGTCGAAGACTTGGTGCCGTCGCCTTGCTGCGCAAGCACGGCCAGTTCGTCGCGCAGGGCGACGCTGTCGATGAGGTCTTCGAGTCTGAGCGGCAGTTTCGTCATCGGGCCGGGTATCGGTTTCTCGCGGCGGCGGCTCTATAGCCGCTTTTGACCGCAGTTGATATGCCTGCAAGTGGTTGCAATTGGCTGAAGGCGCAAGCCGATGTCGGCAGGCATGCCGCGACGGCCTTGCATTCCGGCCGCCGATCCCCGATATGGGCGGTGGGAGGTTGGTGGTGGACGGTCCACTCGCCAACCGGGTCAGGTCCGGAAGGAAGCAGCCCTAACGAGCCCGGAACGGGTCATGTTCCAGCCTCCCACCCTCTCCGCCCGTTCCCGTTCGAGCAGGTTGCGGTTGACGTCCGTCATCCGCAGGGAACACTCTGTTGCGGAAATCGCCGCGCCTCCCGGCGCGGCCCTGGCGCGAAAGGGCGGGGAGCGGAAAGGCCGGAATGAGCGACGCGGCGAGCGAATCACCCGGAAAGGCGGCCGGCGCCTATCGCGTCCTGGCGCGGAAATACCGTCCCGCCGATTTCTCGGCGCTGATCGGCCAGGAGCCGATGGTCCGCACGCTGACCAACGCCTTCGCCTCCGGCCGGATCGCACAGGCCTGGATGCTGACCGGGGTGCGCGGAGTCGGCAAGACGACGACCGCCCGCATCCTGGCCCGCGCCCTCAACTACAAGACGGCCACGACCGATCGCCCTTCCGTCGACCTGACGGTGCCGGGCGAGCACTGCCAGGCGATCATGGAGGGCCGCCATGTCGACGTGATCGAGATGGACGCCGCCTCGCATACCGGCATCGACGACATCCGCGAGATCATCGAGCAGGTGCGCTACACGCCGGTGTCGGCCCGCTACAAGGTCTACATCATCGACGAGGTCCACATGCTGTCGACGCAGGCCTTCAACGGCCTGCTGAAGACGCTCGAGGAACCGCCGCCGCATGTGAAGTTCATCTTCGCCACCACCGAGATCCGCAAGGTGCCGATCACGGTGCTGTCGCGCTGCCAGCGCTTCGACCTGCGCCGCGTCGATGCCGAAACGCTGGTGGCACATTTGCGCGGCATCGCCGGGAAGGAGGCCATCGAGGTCGAGGAGACCGCCCTTTCCATGGTCGCACGGGCGGCGGAGGGATCGGTGCGCGACAGCCTGTCGATCTTCGACCAGGCGATCGCCCACAGCGCCGGTGCCGTCACGGCGGAGACGGTGCGCGGCATGCTCGGACTTGCCGACCGCGCGCGGATCGTCGACCTGTTCGAGACGCTGATGCGCGGCGACATGGCCGCGGCGCTCGGTGAATTGCGCGCGCAGTACGACACCGGCGCCGACCCGGTGGCCGTGCTGACCGACCTCGCCGATTTCACCCACCTGGTGACACGACTGAAATATGTGCCGTCCGCGGCAGGCGATGCCTCGTTGACCGAGGACGAACGCCGGCGCGGCGCGGCTTTCGCCGAGGTCCTCTCGGTGCGGGTCTTGTCTCGCGCGTGGCAGATGCTGCTCAAGGGCATTCCCGAGGTCCAGTCGTCCAGCCGTCCCGTGGCCGCGGCCGAGATGGTGCTGATCCGGCTGGCGCATGCGGCCGACCTGCCGACGCTGGACGAAGCGCTGAGACTGCTGGACGACGCCGGACCCTCGGCGGTTGCGCCGTCAGCCGCCGGCGGTCGACCGCCATCGGCAGCAGGTTCGCCGCGCCCGCTCGCCTCCGCCGCGATCGCAGCGCCGGCGGAAACGCCGAGGCCGGCGGCGATCGCCGTCCCGAGCCAGGCACCTGTCGCCGCGAGCGCGGTGGCGGTGCCGAAGCTCGTCGCGGCCGAGACGGCAGAACCGCAGCCGATCCAGCTTGCCGCCGCGCCGGCCGAGCTTCAGCCGGAGACCGTTCCGGTCCGATCGCTCGCCGACATCGCGGCGCTCGCGGATGCCCATCGCGACCTGGCGTTCAAGGTCGTGCTGAAGCGGCATGTCCGGCTGGTGCGCGTCGAGCCGGGCCGCCTCGACGTGGCGCTGACGGAGGAGTCGCCGCGCACCCTGCTGACCGACCTCAATGCGAAGCTTCGCCAGTGGACCGGCCGCAACTGGCTGGTGTCGGTATCGCGCGAGCCCGGAGGACCCACACTTGCCGAAGCCGAGGCGACGCGCCGCGAGAACGCCTTCCAGGACGCCAGCAGCGACCCGGCGGTCGCCGCGATCCTGGCGCGCTTTCCCGGCTCGAAGATCATCGACGTCCGCATTCCCGAAGGTGCCGACCCGGTTGCCGGCGAGGAGCCGGACGCAATCGGGGGCGAACCCGATCTCCCTGTCGACGACGACATCTGAAAGGACGTTACATGAAGGATCTGCTCGGCCTGATGGGCAAGGCGAAGGAGATGCAGGCCAAGTTCCAGGCCATGCAGGAAGAGATCGCCGAGATGGAGGCGTCCGGCCAGGCCGGCGGCGGCCTGGTCAGCGTGACGATTACCGGCAAGTTCGAGATGAAGTCGCTGAAGATCGATCCGTCGCTGTTCAAGGAGGACGAGGTCGAGATCCTGGAAGACCTGATCCTTGCCGCGCACAACGACGCCAAGATCAAGGTCGAGGCGGCGATGAAGGAGAAGACCGCGTCGCTGACCGCCGGGCTGCCGCTGCCGCCCGGCTTCAAGCTGCCGTTCTGAGAACCGACGCATTCGAACCCCTGAGGAGCACCGCACTATGGGCATGTACGATTTCATGAAGAACGTCGGCAAGAAGCTCGGCTTCGGCGACGATGACGACGATGCCGCCAAATCGGAGGCAGTGGCCAAGGAGCTCACCTCGCACCATCTCGGCACGGACAAGGTCGCCGTCACGGTCAAGGGCGACACCGTCGTCCTAAAGGGCGTGGTCGAGGATCAGTCCATCTTCGAGAAGGCGGTGATTGCCGTCGGCAACACGCTGGGTATCTCGAAGGTCGAGGCGGACGAACTGAAGGTGGTCGTGCCCGAGGCGGGTCTGAAGCTGGCGGACGCCGACATGACGGCGCTGGTCGCCGCGTCGGCTCCTGCAAAGGAACCGGTATTCCATACGGTCAAGAAGGGCGACAATCTCTGGAAAATCGCCGAGGTTCAGTACGGCAAGGGCAAGGGCGCCAAGAACACGCTGATATTCGAGGCCAACAAGCCCATGCTCACCCATCCGGACAAGATCTACCCCGGACAGGTTCTCCGTATCCCGGACCTGGCCGACGCCTGACGACGCGTACAGCGATATGCCGGATCTTCCCCAAGGTGTAAGGCATATCGCTCGCCGTCTCGACCTGGCGGCCCAGCAAGCCTTGCTGGAGGCGATCCGAGAGGTCGTTCGCGCCGCGCCGCTCTATGTGCCGCAGATGCCCCGCACCGGCAGGCCGATGAGCGTCAGGATGACCAATTGCGGGTCGCTGGGCTGGGTCACGGATCGCGACCGCGGCTATCGCTATCAGCCGACGCACCCGGCCACCGGGGAGCCGTGGCCGCCGATCCCGTCGGCATTGCTCGAGCTTTGGGACCGGCTGTCGGACTATCCGCATCCTCCGGAAGCCTGCCTCGTCAACTTCTACGACGACAAGGCGAAGATGGGCCTCCACCAGGACCGCGACGAGACCGAATTCGCCGCACCGGTGCTTTCGGTCTCGCTCGGCGACGCCTGCCTGTTCCGCGTCGGAGGGACGACGCGCAACGATCCGACAACCTCGTTCCGGCTGGAGAGCGGCGACGTCGTCATCCTCGGCGGCGCAGGCCGGCTCTGCTTCCACGGCGTCGACCGCATCTATCCGGCGAGTTCGCCGCTCCTGCCGAAGGGCGGCCGGCTGAACCTGACGCTGCGCCGTGTCACCTTGCCCGCCTCGTAACCGAATCTACAGCATTGCCGCCTATCAATCCGGTCCTGTACCGGCGCGGACCTGGCTGGCGCCATGCCTGCGCCCTCGACTTCGAGGCGATATCGGCGTGTCCGACGGTTTCAAGACGACATTCCTGCGCGAGACCGCGGCCTATGTCCGTGCCGACGCCGCGATCTACCTGATCATCGCCATCTATGCGCTGTGCGGCATGCTGCTGCTGCATGGCCTGCAGGCGGACGACCGCGCCGCCTATTCGATCTATTTCGGCATGGACATGGTGATGTTCGGCCTGGTCATGCCGGTCGCCGTCTTCATCTTCGACCTTTGCTGGTCGGTACATCGCTTCGACCGCCGCCGCCGGCTGGTGTTTCGCCATGTCTTCTCACCGCAGCGGCTCGCCTATTTCGTCTCCGGCATGCTGATCATGCAGTCGATGCTGGTGTTCTTCGGCACCTTCACGTCGGTCAAGAACATCCTGCCGCTGCTGCATGACGGATTCGCCTATGACCGGCTGCACGCCGACATCGATGCCGCGCTGCATGGCGGTGTCGATCCCTGGCGGCTGATCCAGACGGTGTGGGGAACCGAATCCATCCGGCAGATCGTCGAATGGAACTACAACTTCCTCTGGTTCCTCGTCTGCTACGGCGCATTGTTCTTCGTCGCGACATCGCCGAGGGCACGCAAGCACCGGACCCGCTATGTCGTCGCCTTCATGCTGGTCTGGATCGTCGTCGGCAACATCCTGGCCGGGGCCTTCCTGTCGGCGGGACCTGCCTTCTACGGCCTGGTAACCGGCGACACGCTGCGCTTCGCCGAGCAACTCGAATTCCTCGCGGGGCGCGAGATCACGGCGGTGACGGCCAGCTACCAGGACTATCTCTGGAACGCCCATGTCAGCGGCCAGGCCGGCCTCGGAACAGGCATCTCGGCCTTTCCGAGCGTGCATGTCGCGCTGACCAGCCTCAACGCCTATTTCCTCTGCCTGTTCAGCCGCAGGCTCGGCGCTGTCGCCTTCTGCTATGTCGGCTTCGTCGAACTGAGTTCGGTCTATCTGGCCTGGCACTATGCGATCGACGGCTATGCCGCCATCCTGGTGACCGGCCTGATCTTCGCTGTCGTGAGCAAATGGCTGCCCGACGGAACGAGATGGATCGTCCCGAGACGACATGGCGGCGCCGTCGGCGCAGCGGCGTTCACAGCTTCCTGAGTGCGACTTCCTGGATGAAGTGATCCGGCCCCTTGCGCAGGATCAGGTCGGCGCGCGGCCGTGTCGGCAGGATGTTCTCGCGCAGGTTCTTCAGGTTGATGTTCTGCCAGAGCCCTTCGCCGATGGCGCGCGCGGCGTTCTGCGACAGTTGCGAGTAGCGATGGAAGAAGGAGGCCGGATCGCGGAAGGCGGTCTCGCGCAACCGCATGAAGCGGGCGATGTACCAATCGTGGATGAGCTGCTCCTCCGCGTCGATGAAGATGGAGAAGTCGAAGAAGTCCGACAGGAACGGGACGAACTTGCCGTCCCTCGGCAGGTCGCGGGTCTGCAGGACGTTGAGGCCCTCGAAAATCAGGATATCCGGCCGGTCGATGGTCACGAACTCGCCCGGCATGACGTCGTAGGTCAGGTGGGAGTAGAGCGGCGCCCGGACGTCGGGCACGCCCGACTTGATGGCGGACAGGAAGCGCAGCAGGGCACCGACATCGTAGCTGTCCGGAAACCCCTTGCGCTCCATCAGATTGTCGCGGCGCAGGATCTCGTTCGGGTAGAGAAAGCCGTCGGTGGTGACGAGATCGACCTTCGGGCTGGACGGCCAGCGGCGCATCAGCTCCTTCAGCACACGCGCGGTCGTCGACTTGCCGACCGCCACCGACCCGGCAATGCCGATGATGAACGGCGTCTTGCGCGCCTCGTTGGCCCGGAAGAAAAGCTGGCGCTGGCGAAACAACTGCTGGCTCGTCTCGACATGGGCGGACAGCAGGCGCGACAGCGCCAGATAGATGCGTGTGACTTCCTCGAGGTCGATGCGGTCGTGCAGCGAACCCAGGCGCTGCACCTCCTCGGCCGTCAGCGTCAGCGGCGTGTCGGCCCTGAAGTGCGCCCAATCCTTCGCCGAGAAGAAGCGGTAGGGTGAATATTTCTCGTTGGCGACCAGTTGATCCATCGTAGCTCGAACGCGCGCCGGATCAGCCGGCGGAACGGGATGCCTTTTCCTCGAGTCCGGAGCGGGCGGTGCGGCGCTCCAGTTCGGCCATGACGTCGCCCAGCGGAACGTCCGCGACGCGCAGCACGACGAGCAGGTGGTAGAGCAGATCGGCGCTTTCCGAAACCAGGGCTTTGGTATCGGTTCCGACCGCGGCGATGACAGTCTCGACGGCCTCCTCGCCCATCTTCCTGGCGGCGCGCTCCATGCCGGCGGCATAGAGCTTCGCCGTCCACGAAGCCGAAGGGTCTGCCCGGGAACGGTCGGCGACGATGCGCTCGAGGTCGATCAATGAGAATTCGGTCATCTCGCTCTAATGCCCGGCCGTCGCGGAGTCGAGTCGCATGGCGAGACCGGCTGCCGCCATGTGGCGCTTGGCCTCGTCGATCGAATAGGTGCCGAAATGGAAGATCGAGGCGGCCAGCACCGCGGTCGCGTGGCCGTCGCGGATGCCCTCGACGAGATGGTCGAGCGTACCGACGCCGCCCGACGCGATGACGGGCGCACGCACCGCGTCGGCGACCGCGCGCGTCAGGGACAGATCGTAGCCGGACTTGGTGCCGTCGCAGTCCATCGAGGTGAGCAGGATCTCGCCGGCGCCGAGATCGACGACCTTGCGCGCGAACCCGACCGCGTCGATGCCGGTCGCCTCGCGGCCGCCATGGGTGAAGATCTCCCAGCGGTCGGCCTCGCCGGCGCCGGACACCTTGCGCGCGTCGATGGCGACGACGATGCACTGGTTGCCGAACTTGTCGGCCGCCTCCGCGACGAAGTCGGGGTTCTTCACCGCCGCGGTGTTGATCGAGACCTTGTCGGCACCGGCCAGCAGCAGCTTGCGGATGTCGGCCACCTGCCTGACGCCGCCGCCGACGGTGAGCGGCATGAAGCAGTGCTCGGCGGTGCGGGCGATCACGTCGAAGATCGTCTCGCGATTGTCGGACGAGGCGGTGATGTCGAGGAAGCAGAGTTCGTCGGCGCCGGCGGCGTCATAGGCCTTGGCGGCCTCGACGGGATCGCCTGCATCGATCAGGTCGACGAAATTGACGCCCTTGACGACGCGACCGTTCTTGACGTCGAGACAGGGGATGACGCGGGATTTGAGGGTCATCTTCAGTCGAAAAGACCAGCGTAGATGGAGCCGAGTCTGATCGTCAGACCAAGCGAAACGAGCGCCAGCTCAGCCTCAGTGCCTTCCAGCATCGTGGGTTCCTGCCATCCGTCAGATCCTCGCGACGAGAGCCACACCCTTGTCGAATCCTGCGCCAGGATCAGATAGTGATCTAGGGTTTCAATCGCTTGATATTCTTGCATTTTCTGGCGGAAGTCGATCGCCAGCGTCGACGGTGACAGAACCTCCGCGACCAAGATCGGCGAGTTGGCCGCCAGATCGGCAGGCGATCCCGCGACGCCATCAACCATCACATCCGGATACCGCACACTCCAAGGCGTCTTAACGCCGAAATCAGCAGACGACACCGTATAGGGCGGGAATGACAATGACTGCGAAAGGATGGTGACCAGCCGCGATGCAATGATCGCGTGATTGCGCGACACTTTCACCATCATGTCGACGATCCTTCCCTGAACAAAATCCCACTTTCCCTCGCGCCCTTCGTTCCAGCGCAGGAATTCGTCCGGGGTGGTCGGATGTCTGGCTTGTACATTCATACGTATAGCCTAGCACGCAGCAGCGTCATTTTGCAGTGCCGCGCAGGATCGCCAGCGCGTCGGCGGCGTCGATACGGCCGTCGTAGAGCGCACGGCCGGAGATGGCGCCCTGCAGCCGGGCGGCATCGGGGCGCGTCATGCGGCGAATGTCGTCCAGCGAGGCCAGTCCACCCGAGGCGATGACGGGCATGGACACCGCTTCCGCCAGCGCGATGGTCGCGTCCCAGTTGATGCCGGCGAGCACGCCGTCGCGGTCGACGTCGGTGTAGACGATCGCCGCGACACCGGCGCCCTCGAACTTCTTCGCCAGCTCGACGACCCCGAGCGACGAGGCCTCGGCCCAGCCTTCGACAGCGACCTTGCCGCCCTTGGCGTCGATGCCGACCGCGACCTTGCCGGGGAAAAGCCGGCAAGCCTCCAGAACCAGGGCTGGATCGCGCACCGCCACCGTACCGAGGATGACGCGTGCCAGCCCCTTGGCCAGCCAGGCCTCGATGTGTGCGAGGGTGCGTATCCCGCCGCCGAGCTGAACGGGATTCCGGGTCGACTTCAGGATCGCCTCGACCGCCGCGCCGTTGCGGCTCTCGCCGGCGAAGGCGCCGTCGAGATCGACGACATGCAGCCATTCGAACCCCTGGCGCTCGAAGGCCAGGGCCTGCGCAGCCGGATCATCATTGTAGACGGTGGCGCTGGCCATTTCGCCGAGCTTCAACCGGACGCACTGGCCGCCCTTCAAATCGATCGCGGGAAACAGGATCATCGCTAATGCCCTCGGCCACAAAGGCGAAATTCCGGGGACAGTTTACTTTTTTCGGCCCGCGCGACCTTTACATCGCCACGGCACGTCTGCCGAAACGAAGTAAACTGTCCCCTCAGATGCCTATTGGTACTCAAGGCTTCCACCTCAAAAAATTGGCGATGAGGGCCAGGCCGAGCGCCTGGCTCTTCTCCGGATGGAACTGCGTGCCGGCGACGTTGTCGCGACCGACGGCGGCGGTCACCGGGCCGCCATAGTCGGTCACGGCCAGCACGTCATCCTCATGTTTCGCATCAAGATGATAGGAGTGGACGAAATAGGCATGAAGCCCTGCCTCGCCGGTCGGGATGCCGGCAAGCAGCGGGTGCGGATGTTTCACGTGAATCGTGTTCCAGCCGATCTGCGGGATCTTGAGCGACGCGTCGGCCGGCCGGATCTCCCGCACATCGCCGGCGATCCAGCCGAAGCCGTTCGTCACCGTCTTTTCCAGTCCGCGATCCGACATCAGTTGCATGCCGACGCAGATCCCGAGAAACGGCCGGCCGCGCCGCATGGCGACCTCGTCGACCGCTTCCCACATGCCGGCCACGGCACGCAGACCGGCAGCGCAGTCGGCATAAGCGCCGACGCCAGGCAGGACGATGCGATCGGCTGTCCTCACGCGCTCGGCGTCCGCCGTCAGGTCGATCTCCGCCGCGATGCCCGCTTCGCGCGACGCCCGCTCGAAGGCCTTGGTGGCCGAGCGCAGGTTGCCGGACCCGTAATCGATGATGGCGACGCGCATGTCAGCCACGCCCCGGCGACAGGAGAAGCCCAGGCGCAGATCTGGGCGTCCGGGAGAGCGGCTGCGCGGCCGCCGTGTATACCGGCAGCGGAGCCTCCGCCCGGTCGGCCGGGCGTTCGTCCGCGTCAAGCGTTGCAAACCGCAGTTCGGCGTCGTCGAGGGTGTCGGCCTCGATCGCCGCGACCTCGATCCAGCCGCGGCGCGACAGCCGCGCGACGCGCATCGACTGTCCTTCCAGCCCGACGAAGAGGGAAACCAGCAGCGACAGGACCGGCGCGGCCCAGCCGAATCCGGCCGTCTCGCCCAGCACGCCCAGGCCGAGCATCGCAGCGAAGGCGATAGCCGCCTCGATCCACAGAAAGTGCCAGGCCAGCCAGAGCGGCGGGACGATGAAGGCCGGGAACGAGAACCCATCCCGCACGATGCGTGCACGATCGATGCCGGCGGCGCTCACCGGTCCTTCGGGCACCATGACGACGTAGCGGGCCATGGCCTATCCCTTCAGGCTTCCCTTGGTCGACGGAACAGCGTCCGGCTGGCGCGGATCGCGTTCGAGCGCGGTGCGAAGCACGCGCGCTACCGCCTTGAAACAGGTTTCCGAAATGTGATGGTTGTTGCCGCCATAGATGTTGGTGACGTGCAGCGTGATGCCGGCATTGTGCGCCAGCGCATGGAAGAATTCGCGGACGAGCTCCGTATCGAAGGTGCCGATCTTCGGCGCTGTGAACGGGACGTCCCAGACCAGGTAGGGGCGTCCCGAGACGTCGATCGCGGCGCGCGTCAGCGTCTCGTCCATGGCGAGATCGATCGAGGCATAGCGCATGATGCCGCGCCGTTCGCCCATGGCCTTGGCCAGTGCCTGGCCGATGGCGATGCCGGTATCCTCCACCGTGTGGTGATCGTCGATGTGCAGATCGCCCTCGGCGTGGATCTTCATGTCGATCAGCGAATGCCGCGACAGTTGATCGAGCATGTGATCGAAGAAGCCGACGCCGGTCGCGATCTCCGAGCGGCCGGTACCGTCGAGGTCGACGGAAACCGCGATGCTGGTCTCCTTGGTCGATCGCGTGACTTCGACGCTTCGGGCGGCCATCGCATGTCCTTGCTAGCTCAGGGCAATTCGCGGCGCTTGTAACAGCCGGGGCCGCCCATGGGAAGTTCGCAAGGCGTCACGAGAGGCCGTTTGCAAAGTCGGGTCGCATCCATACATAAGCGGCAACATCCTCACTCGTACCCCGAGCGTCGCCACTTTCGGGACCTCGGGCCATCGGAGAACTCCATGTCGAATGAATTGACCATGCACGCCACGACCATCGTGACCGTGCGCAAGGGCGGCAAGGTGGTGATCGCCGGCGACGGACAGGTCAGCCTCGGCCAGACCATCATGAAGGGCAATGCGCGAAAAGTCCGCCGCATCGGCAAGGGCGGCAGCGTCATCGCCGGTTTTGCCGGCGCCACCGCCGACGCCTTCACCCTGCTGGAGCGACTTGAAGCCAAGCTCGAGCAATATCCCGACCAGTTGACGCGGGCCTGCGTCGAGCTCGCCAAGGACTGGCGAACCGACCGCTACCTGCGCCGCCTGGAGGCGATGATGCTGGTCGCCGACAAAAGCGTGTCGCTGGCGCTGACCGGCACCGGCGACGTGCTCGAACCCGAGCATGGGGTGATGGCGATCGGCTCCGGCGGCAATTATGCGCTCGCCGCGGCGCGTGCGCTCATCGACACCGACAAGGACGCCGAGGAGATCGCACGAAAGGCGATGCAGATCGCCTCCGACATCTGCGTCTATACGAACAGCAATTTCGTGGTCGAAACGCTCGATGCCGCGTGAGCAAATGCCGTTGTCCTCGGGCTTGTCCCGAGGATCTGCGACGTGAGCAATCCTGAGGCGAACGAGGCCCAGCCTGTCACGCATGACCGTCGGTCGGTCCGGCAGAGCATTGCAGATCCTCGGGACAAGCCCGAGGATCACGGCTCGGGTGTTGTCAACACTTGAGGAGATCATGGCGACAAAGCCGAGCGAGCAAAATCCGAACCCATACGACTTCCGGGCACTGACGCGGCGCGACCTGAAGCTCGTCGCGTCCTGGCTGGGCGAGCCCCACCTGCGCGATTGGTGGGGCGACCCGGCCGAGGCACTGGTGTCGATCGAGGAAGCGCTCGACGACGTCGCCACCGAGCCGCTGATCGTCGAGATGGACGGGCAGCCGATCGCCTATCTGCAGAGCTACGACCCGCATCTCGAAGACGACCATCCCTACCAGGACCAGCCCTTCGGTACGCTCGGCGTCGACCTGAGCATCGGACCGCCCGGCCTGGTCGGAAAGGGGCATGGCGCGGCAGTGCTGGCGCAGTTCGTCGAGCATCTGTTCGAGGAGGGTGCGCCGCGCGTCGTCATCGATCCTCATCCGGAAAACAGCCGCGCGGTCCGGGCCTATGAAAAGGCGGGCTTCCGCCGGCTCGGCGAACGCGATACGCCGTTCGGGCGCGTGCTGCTGATGGCGCGCGACAATGACGAGGGGTCGATCGATGACGGCAGCGGGGATCTCGACGGCGGGTGAGGACGACGCCTGGCGCCGAGTCTTCCTGAGCGGGCTTCTGCTGGCGGCGCTGCTGGTAGCCTTCCAGGGCCTGATGCTGTGGTGGATGGGCCAGCCGCCGATCTGCAAATGCGGCACCGTCAAGCTCTGGCACGGCGTGGTTCAGAGCAGCGAGAACAGCCAGCACCTCGCCGACTGGTACACATTCTCCCACATCATCCACGGCTTCCTCTTCTACGGCGTCTTGTGGCTGGTCTTCCGGCGGCTGAACGTCGGGGTGCGCCTGGCGCTCGCCACCCTGGTCGAGGTCGGCTGGGAACTGCTCGAAAACACCGACTTCATCATCAACCGCTATCGCGAGGCGACGATCTCGCTCGATTATTTCGGCGACTCGATCATCAACTCGGTGTTCGACACGCTGTGGATGGCGCTGGGCTTCCTGCTTGCCGCGCGGTTGCCGGTCTGGGCAACGGTCGCGATCGCGATCGTCTTCGAGGTCGTGGTCGGCGCAATCATCCGCGACAACCTCACGCTCAACATCGTCATGCTGGTCTACCCGCTCGACGCAATCAAGGCCTGGCAGGCAGGCGGCTGACATGATGGAGAGCGCAATCGGCGCGGGCACCACCTCCCGCGGTGCCCCATGATCAGCAGCGCCACACTCGACGACGCCGTCACGTCCGGCATCATCTCCGCCGCGCAACGCGACCGGCTGATCGCCCTCGAGGCGCACCGGACGCATGTCCACGCGCCCTCCCCGGAAGCCACCGAGGATGACGAAAACCTGCGCCTGATCGGCGGCGGCAACGACCTGTTCGTCACCGTCGGGACAGTGCTGCTGACCGCCGGAGTCTACTTCGTCCTCAACACGATGCTGAAGGGTCAGCCCCTGTGGATCGCCGGATCGCTGGCGGTCTTCGCCTGGGCGGTCGCCGAGATCGTCACGCGGCAGCACCGCATGAAGCTGTCGTCGACCGTCCTGGCGATCGTCTTCACCGCGTCGACCTGCGTCCTGCTGGCCCTCGCGGTGGATCGGCACTACGGGATCCGCATGCCGGCTTCGATCTGGGAGCTGCTGGCGCTGCGCGGCCAGGTTTCGCAGGCAGGATATGTTCTGCTCGGCGGGATCGTCGCGGCGGCGCTCCTCTATTTCTGGCGGTTCAAGGTGCCGATCCTCGCGGGCGTGGTCGCCATCGCGACGACCCTCCTCGCCTTCCTGCAAACGGCACTGCTGCTCTACGACGGCGTCACGACCGGTACATTGCAGGCGCCCAGCCTCCAGGACATGCCGGAACTGCTGCGGGCGGCGCTCTACATGCCGCTGGCCTGCGGCATGGTGGTCTTCGCCACGGCCGTCGCGCTCGACCTCCATGATCGCGAACGGCGCAAGATCTGGTCCGACTGCGCCTTCTGGCTGCATGTGGTGTCGGCGCCGATGCTGGTGCATCCGTTGTTCATCATGGCGACAGGCCAGGACGTGGTGTTCGGGCGCATCGAGCCGGGCACCGATGCGACGATCCTGCTGGCGGCGCTGATCCTCGGCTTCGTCTATGTGGCGCTGGCCATCGACCGCCGTTCGCTGCTGGTGCCGACGCTCGCCTATTTCGGCACGCTCGGCATCTACTATCTGGTGAACTCGGCGGCCAACACGACCGGCGTGCCGCCCTTCGCGCTCATCCTGCTGGTGGTCGGCGCGCTGGTGATCCTGTTCGGCGCGGGGTGGCAGCGCATCCGCCGCTTGATCGTCGGGCCGACACTCCCCACATCCGTGCTCGAAAAACTCCCTCCATTCAAAGTTTGAGTACGCCGTTCATGACCAATTTCTCCCCACGGGAAATCGTTTCCGAACTCGATCGCTTCATCATCGGCCAGAAGGACGCCAAGCGCGCCGTGGCAATCGCGCTGCGCAACCGCTGGCGGCGCCAGCAACTGGAAGGCCAGATGCGCGAAGAGGTGATGCCCAAGAACATCCTGATGATCGGCCCGACCGGCGTCGGCAAGACCGAGATCTCGCGCCGCCTGGCCAAGCTGGCCGGCGCCCCCTTCATCAAGGTCGAAGCGACCAAGTTCACCGAGGTCGGCTATGTCGGCCGCGACGTCGAACAGATCGTCCGCGACCTCGTCGAGGCGGCGATCGGCCTGACGCGCGACAAGATGCGCGAGGACGTCAAGGCGCGCGCCCACGTCAACGCCGAGGAGCGCGTGCTCGAGGCACTGGTCGGCAAGACGGCGTCGCCGGCGACGCGCGACTCCTTTCGCAAGAAGCTGCGCAGCGGCGAACTCGACGACAAGGAGATCGAGGTCGAAGTCGCCGATACCGGCAGCGGCGGCATGCCGAATTTCGAGATCCCCGGCATGCCCGGCGCCAATATCGGGGTGATGAACATCAACGACATGCTGTCCAAGGCGATGGGCGGAAAGCGGACCAAGACCCGCAAGACCACGGTCAAGGAAAGCTATGGCGTGCTGATCAACGACGAGTCCGACAAGCTGCTCGACCAGGACGAGGTGGTGCGGCGGGCGCTGGAATCGGCCGAGAACGACGGCATCGTCTTCATCGACGAGATCGACAAGGTGGCGGCGCGCCAGGACGGCCTGTCCGGCGGCCCGTCGCGCGAAGGCGTGCAGCGCGACCTGCTGCCGCTGGTCGAAGGCACGACGGTGGCGACCAAGTACGGACCGATCAAGACGGACCACATCCTGTTCATCGCCTCGGGGGCGTTCCACGTCTCCAAGCCGTCGGACCTGCTGCCGGAGCTGCAGGGCCGCCTGCCGATCCGGGTCGAGCTGCGGGCGCTGGAGAAGGACGACTTCCGGCGTATCCTGACCGAGACCGAGGCGAGCCTGATCAAGCAGTACATCGCGCTGATGGGCACGGAGGGCGTGACGCTGGAGTTCACCGACGACGCCATCGACGCCCTGGCAGGCATCGCCGTCGACTTGAACGGCAGCGTCGAGAACATCGGCGCGCGCCGTCTGCAGACCGTGATGGAGCGGGTGCTGGACGAGATCTCGTTCACGGCCACCGACCAGTCGGGCAGCGAGGTGAAGATCGACGCCGCCTATGTGCAGAAGCATGTCGGCGACCTGTCGAGGAACACAGATTTGTCCCGATTCATCCTCTAGGGACGGCCTGATCGGGCCATCCTGCAGACGCAAGGAAAAAGCGCTCGACGCGGTCGGGCGCTTTTTCTACTTTCGGCGCCCGGTGAACCAAGGGCGGGCGCGTGCTGAACCTCCGGCTGAAAACCTCCATTCTCGCCATGCTGCTGAGCGCGGGCCTGGCACTGTCGGCGCTTCCGGCGCAGGCTCTCACGGTCGTGCCGCCCGGCAACCGCAACGCCGAACAGCCGGCGATCCCCGGCGCCTCCACCAAGCGCACACAGAAGTCCGGTTCGACCTTCGAGAAAAAATACCGGAAGGTTTTTAACCTCCTGAAGAACGACGGCGAGCTGCGCGCCAAGATCAGCCAGCAGGCTTCCGCCTACGGCATCAGCCCGATGCACATCGTCGGGGCGATCGTCGGCGAGCACACCTACAATGTCGATGCCTATGACCGGCTGCAGACCTACTACGTCAAGGCGATGTCCTACCTGTCGAGCCGGCTCGAATTCGAATATGAGGGCGAGGACGTCTCGGATTTCATCCAGCGGCCGCAATTCGGCGACTGCGCGTCGCAGTCCGGCAGCTACGACCAGTGGAGCTGCCGCGAGCGCGTCTGGAACAAGCAGTTCCGCGGCAAGACGGTCGACGGCCGGTCCTATCCGAACAATCGTTTCAGCGCCGTGTTCTTCCAGCCCTTCTATGCCGGGCAGACCTTCGGCATCGGCCAGCTCAATCCGCTAACCGCCCTGCAGATGAGCGACATGGTGCACCAGGTGTCCGGCCTGCCGCGCCTCGACGTGTCGGATCCCAACAAGGTCTACGAGACCATCATGGACCCCGACCTCACCATCGCCTATGTCGCGGCGACCCTGAAGACCTCGATCGACGCCTATCGCGACATCGCCGGCTTCGACATCTCGGACAATCCCGGCCTGACGGCGACGCTGTACAATGTCGGCAATCCGGAAGGCCGCGCCTACGCGCTGAAGGCCGACAACGAGGAACGGGCGGCGAGCGGCGAGGAACCGCGCCTGCCGCAGGAGAACTATTACGGCTGGCTGGTCAACGAGAAGCTGGGGGAGCTGCAGGCGCTATTCTGAATTGCCTGCGCTCGCCGCCTCAAGAATGTGCCGCAGTTCCGCGATCTGTTCTCCGGTGAGCGTGCTGATACGCAGCGCCAGCAGATTGGCGAGCTCCGTCGCCTCGGCCGACAGCCCGGCCGTATCGATGACCACCCGGGGGTCGGACATGGCGGCCAGCGCCTGAAGCTCTTCCGCCTCGTCCCAGATGACGTTGAAGTAGCCGATGATCTTCTGGACCAGCGCCCAGTTGGGCTTGCCGCGCCGGCCATGCTCGAGGGCGGAAAGATAGGCGGCACTCAAGCCGAGCCCGGCGGCCATCTCCCTCTGGCTGATGCCGCGCTCGGCGCGCAACTGGCGCAGCCTGGTTCCGAACGGCGTCATCGCGCGGCTTTCTTGCGCAGGCGCACATAGAGCGCGCCGCCGCCGCCATGGCCGCGTGCCGCGGGATCGTGGCCGCCGACCATCCCCCGGAACGGAGCGGTCGCCAGCCAGGCCGGCACGGCGCGGCGCAGAACCCCGTCACCGCCCGACGAGGCGCCCTTGCCGGTGATGACCAGCACGTAGCGCACGCCATTGGCATGGGCACGCCCCAGGAATGACAGGAGCAGTCCGTAGGCCTGCTCCTGTGTCATGCCATGCAAATCCACCCTGCCCTCGATCGGCAGCCGGCCGGAGGCCAGCTTGTCGTGGGTCTGGCGATCGAGCGGGTGCTGGGCGGTGGCATTGCGGCGGGGCGTCGCGGCGGCCGGCGCCGGGCGTGCCGGGTCGGCGGCCTTCTCGGCGAGTATTTCAGCCATGGTGACGGTTTCGGCCGGCGGCGGATCGACGATCCCGCGGCCCTTGAGCGGCGTGGCGGTCCGCGCCACGACGTTCCAAAGCACGCGTTCCTCGTCCGACAGATCCCGATGGGCGGCGCGGCTCACGTCACGGCTTCCCGAGGGCGCGGCGCGGCAGCAGGGCGTAGAAATCCGCCGGACTGCGCACCACCCCGGCGATCTCGCCGGCGGCGTCGCCGGAACCGGCGAAGAGATCGCCGCGGGCCGTGCCGAGGATCGCCGAGCCGGTGTCCTGGGCGATCATCAGGCGCCGGAACGGCTTGCCGTCGAAGGCCAGCAGATCCGGCGCGTCGATGAAGAAGGGCGTCCCGAACGTATGCAGCAGCCGGTCGACGGCCATGGAGCGACCGGGTGTCAGCGGCACCTTGGCCGCGGCGATCGGCCCGAGCGCCGGATCGTCGACCGAGGCCTCGCGGAAAAAGATGTAGGACCGGTTCTTCCACAAGATCTCGTCGATGCGCCCGGGATGGGCGGCGAACCATGCGCGGATCGACTGCATGGTCACCTCGGCCAGCGGGATTTCGCCGAGATCGGCGAGCACCCGGCCCGGCCCGGTGAAGCGCTGCCCGGACTTCGCCGCATAGGTGACGCGCCTCAGCGTTCCATCCTGCATGAGCAGGCGCGCCGCGCCCTGGACGTGGATGAAGAAGGCGTCGACCTTGTGCTCGAGCCAGGCGATCGCAGCCGCCCGCCCCCCCAGCGCGCCGGTTTCGATCGCCTGCCTGTCGGGATATTCCTCGAGGCCGCTCGCTCCCAGCCGCCCGAATGCGAGATAGGGATCGAGCCCGGCCGGGCGACTGGTCTCGTCGATGTCGACGAGATCGGCCGGACGCGCCAGCAGCGGCACGCGGAAGCGCGGCGTCGCGACCGCCGAAGCCTCGACCTGCGGCTCGTAGAAGCCGGTGACCAGCCCGCCGGCCGGGTTGTCGGGGATGACGAGCGCCGGCGCGAAATGGCGCTCGAAGAAATCGCGCGCGGGCCCGGGCGACAGGCCGGACGTGGCGCGCGCCTCGTCATAGGCCGGCGCGAATGCCTCGCAGGCAACCCCCAGGCTCCCCATCCTGTAGGGCCTGGTCAGGACATGGAATGCGGAGCGGCGGAAAGCCTGATAGGCCTGCGAAGGATCATCGTCCCGCCAGCCGGGAAGCTCGGCGAAATCGGCGGGCCTGAACGCGGGAGACGGCGCCGACACCTTGTCACGCCCTGCCTGGACTCAGTCTTCCGCCTCGGTGGCGACGAGCTTCCAGTTCGGGTCCTTGGAGCGCGTGTCGCGGGCGAAGGTCCAGACGTCCTTCACCTCCGCCACGGTCTCCGGGTCGCCGTCGATCACCGTGCCGGCCTTGTCGCGCGTCGCCGAGATCAGCTCGCTGACGATGCGCAGCGTGACGTGGGCCTCGCCGCCCTTCATCTCCGCACCGACGATTTCGGCCTTGTCGATGCCGACGAACGACGACTGGATCTTTTCCGAACGTCCCTCCCGGTCGGAAATCGCGCTGACGAAACCGTCGAACACCTCGCGCGACAGGAGGTTCTTCAGCGTCTTTCGATCGCCGTCGGCATAGGCCATGACGATCATCTCATAGGCCATCTTGGCGCCTTCGACGAAACCCTTCGGATCGAAGCCCGGATCGGCGTCGCGGATGGCGCGAAGCCCCTTGTTGATGTCGCTTGGCGGCGGCGCCACCGCATCGATTTCGGCATAGGTGTCGTCCGGCTCGTCGGCGGAACGCTTCTTCGGCAGGGACACGACGTTGTCGGCCTTGGCCGGATCGGCGTCGCGGCTGCGGCCGGCGGTATAGGGGTCGAAGGGCGGCCGCTCATTGCCGGTGCGGCGGCCGAGCATGTTGCGCAGCTGAAAGAAGATCACGACCGCCGCGACCAGGAAGAATATCGTACCGAAGTCGAAGAATTCCATCTCGCCTGCAACCGATCCCTTCACTTCGCCCGGCCGCCCGCTTCTCGGGACGGTCGCCGCATGCCGATCATTCCCTAGATTAGATCGCTGGGCCCGATCATTCAAATCCAACGCCTGCATACCTATGTAGGATGGAATGCGCCAGTTCCAAATGGCCGACATCAAATCAATGGGATCGACCACCTCCGTGAGCCGCCTTCTCGTCCCCCTCGTCCTGCTCGGCTGGCCAATCGCCGAGATCGCCGGTTTCGTCATCGTCGGTCAACGCATCGGCGTGCTGGCGACCATCGCGCTCGTCGTCGCCGGCGGACTGATCGGCGGGCTGCTGCTGCGCTGGCAGGGACTGGGAATCCTGGCGCGTGTCCGCACGGAAATGGACGCGGGGCGCGACCCGAGCCGCGACCTTGCCCATGGCGCGATGGTGATTGTCGCCGCGGTCCTGCTGATGCTGCCGGGGTTCCTCACCGACATCATCGGCCTCTTGCTGTTCATTCCGCCGGTGCGCGACCTCGGCTGGCGCCTGCTGCGCGGCCGCTTCCGCGTCGCAACCAGTTTCCAGGGATTTGGCGCCGGCTTCCGCGGACCTGGGGGCAACCGGCGCGGGCCGACGATCGACCTCGATGCGAGCGATTATTCCGCCGCCCCGAAGGCCGATTCGCCGTGGCGGCGGCTGGACGATCAATGATGTCCGCACGGTGCCCGAAACTTGTGTTGCCAAGCGCGCCATGGTAGCGAACCGGCGATTTTCATAAGGGTCGCGTCGCGGCTGAACAAAAGGATTCCGGCTCATGGCCAGCAACGAGAATGCGCCGTCGGGAGCGGCCAACGGCAATGGCCAGGAGACCAAGGCCAGCCTCAACGTGCTCGCCCAATATGTGAAGGACCTTTCCTTCGAAAGCCCCGGTGCGCCGAATTCCCTGCGCGGCCGCGACAAGGCACCCGGCATCAACATCAACGTCAATGTCGGCGCCAACCCGCTTTCGGAAAAGGAATTCGACGTCAACCTGACGCTGAGCGCCAAGGCCTCCTTCGACAAGGAAGTGCTGTTCAACGTCGAGCTCGTCTATGGCGGCGTGTTCCGGATCGAGGGCTTTCCGCAGGAGCACATGCTGCCGCTGCTGTTCATCGAGTGCCCGCGCCTGCTGTTCCCGTTCGCCCGGCAGATCATCGCCGAAGCCACCCGCAATGGCGGCTTCCCGCCGCTGATGCTCGATCCGATCGATTTCGCGCAGATGTTCCAGCAGAAGATGGCCGAGGATCAGGCCGCCTCGAAGATCCGCGTCAGCTAA
>JAHBYY010000026.1 GCA_019635715.1 Rhizobiaceae bacterium
ATTATGTGTGTGGATCAATTTTGCGCCCTCAACCTGAAGCGCTGGATCTTGCCGGTCGCCGTCTTCGGCAGCGCGGCGACGAAGCGGATGGAGCGCGGATATTTGTAGGGCGCGATCGTTGCCTTCACATGGTCCTGCAGGATTTTTCGCGTCAGATCATCGGCGGAAGTCCCCTCCGCCAGCACGACATGCGCCTCGACGATCTGGCCGCGCTGTTCGTCCGGCGCGCCGATCACCGCGCATTCCCGAACATGCGGATGGGCGAGCAGCGCCGCCTCCACCTCCGGCCCGGCGATGTTGTAGCCGGACGAGACGATCATGTCGTCGGAGCGCGCGGCGAAATGGAAATACCCCGCCTCGTCCTGCACGAAACTGTCGCCGGTGAGGTTCCAGCCGCCGCGCACATAGTTGCGCTGCCGGTCGTCGTCGAGATAGCGGCAGCCGGTCGGGCCGCGCACCGCCAGCCGCCCGACCGTGCCGCGCGGCAGTTCGTTCATCTCCGCGTCGACGATCCTCGCCTCGTAGCCCGTCACCGGCCGGCCGGTGCAGGCCGGCCGCGAGTCGCCGAAGCGGTTGGAGATGAAGATGTGCAGCATCTCGGTGGCGCCGATGCCGTCGAGCATCGGCTTGCCGGTCTTCTCCATCCACGCCTCGTAGACCGGGGCCGGCAGCGTCTCGCCGGCCGACACGGCGGCGCGCAGCGAGGACAGGTCGGCGCCGGTCTCCATCGCCGCCAGCATGGCGCGGTAGGCGGTCGGCGCGGTGAAGCAGACGGTCGCCCGGTAGGTCTCGATGATGTCGATCATGTTGGCCGGCGAGGCGGTCTCCAGCAGCGTCGCCGCCGCCCCGAAGCGCAGCGGGAAGATCGCCAGCCCGCCCAGCCCGAAGGTGAAGGCGAGCGGCGGCGAGCCGACGAAGACGTCCTGCGGCGTCACCCCGAGGACTTCCTTGGCGTAGCCGTCGGCGATGATCAGCAGGTCGCGGTGGAAATGCATGGTCGCCTTGGGCACGCCGGTGGTGCCCGAGGTGAAGCCGAGCAGCGCCACGTCGTCGCGGCCGGTCTCGACCGCCGCAAAGCGCACCGGCTTGTCCAAGGCGGCCCGGTCGAGCTCGGCGTCGTGGTTGGCGGTGCCGTCGAAGCCGATCACCTGCGTCAGGAAGCGGCTGGCCTTGGCGCAGGCCACCATCTCGTCCATCAGCCGCGTGTCGCACAGCGCCAGCGAAATCTCGGCCTTGTCGACGACCTGCGCAAGCTCGCCGGCGCGCAGCATCGGCATGGTGTTGACCACGACCGCGCCGGCCTTGGTTGCCGCCAGCCAGCAGGCGACCATGGCCGGATTGTTGGCGGAGCGGATCAGCACGCGGTTGCCGGGCTTCAGGCCATAGGTTTCGACCAGCGCGTGGGCCAGCCGGCTCGTCCAGTCGGCCAGTTCCTTGTAGGTGCGCCGGCGCCCATTGCCGATCAGCGCGGTATGATCGCCGAAGCCGCGCTCGACCATGCGGTCGGTCAGCTCGACGGCGGCGTTCAGCCGCTCGGGATAGTCGAAGCCGTCGAGCAGCAGGTCGGGCCAGAGGTCGGGCGGCGGCAGCCTGTCGCGGGCGAAACTGTCGACATGCGCGGAAGGCCCAAGCATCTCAGCCGATCTCCCCTCGCCCCGCCGCCGGCCAGTCTCATGCGCCGCGCCGCCGGCCGGATCGCAACTGCGTGACGCTCGCATGACGCCGAATTTATTTCAAGCCTAAAGGTTCTGGTTGAACTGGCGTCGCCGGATTGCAATACTTCGACTATCCGAGAAACCGAAAACCGTGCGCAGGAGGTCGAGGGCCGAACGGGAAACGCAGGGAACGATTTACTCTCTTTCGGCAGAAGGGCCGCAGCGCCCGGAAGTCATGGGCGCCGAAAAAAATAAACTGTCCCCGGCACTTGCGTCCTCTCCGCGGCGGACTTCATGAGCCGGTTTCGGGTTGTCCGGTGGTTGGAGCAAAACTCCCTCCGGCGTGTCATCGATCGCTGCCGTGACTGGGAGCGCAACCGGGAGCAGACATCATGTACGTCAGGTCGGTCGACAACTGGGACGAGGCCTATAGCAACGGCGCGCATATCCCCGGCGGCGAGCGCTGGCCGGCGGCCTGGGCGACGGCGGCGGCCTCGTTCCGCGGCTCGGTGGCGGGCCGTCACGGCAGCCGGCTGGACGTCGCCTATGGCGAGGGCTCGCGCAACCGCTACGATCTGTTCATGCCGGCAGGAACTCCGAAAGGCCTGTTCGTCTACGTGCATGGCGGCTACTGGAAGGCCTTCGACAAGTCGACCTGGTCGCATGTGGCCAATGGCCCTCTGGAGCATGGCTGGGCAGCAGCGCTGCCGTCCTACGACCTGTGCCCGGAGGTGCGCATCGCCGACATCGTCCGGCAGGTCGCCGCCGCCGTGGAGGCCGCCGCCGTTGAGGTGGACGGTCCGATCCGGCTTGCCGGCCACTCGGCCGGCGGGCATCTGGTGACGCGCCTGGTCAGCGCCACCAGTCCGCTGACATCGACGACCCGCCGGCGCATCGCCAACACGGTCTCGATCTCCGGCGTGCACGACCTGCGGCCCCTGATGAGGACGGAGATGAACAGCGTGCTCGGGCTCGACGAGGCCGAAGCGCTCGCCGAAAGCCCCGCGCTGCTGCGGCCGATGCAGGATGCGCGGATCGTCTGCTGGGTGGGCGGCGCCGAGCGCGCCGAGTTCATCCGCCAGTCCGAGCTCCTGGCCAATGTCTGGATCGGGCTGGGCGCAAGGACGGCGTTCGTCGTCGAGCCGGATCGCCATCATTTCAACATCATAGACGGATTGTCGGACCCCGCCGATCCGCTGACCCGGGCGCTTCTCGGCGACTGAGACGCGCAGGAGAGGAGAAGCCCGCGCTGAGCAAAGCCGCCGCGCCGTTATCCTCGGGCTTGTCCCGAGGATCTGCCGGACTTCGTCAGATATGCACGAATAAGGTCCGTCTCCTGGACCTGGCGCGGGCAAAAGGCGGCCGGCCGAGGCAGATCCTCGGGACAAGCCCGAGGATGACGGCGTTGGCCCAAAAGCCTCACTTCGTCAATTCGGCCTTCAGCCTGGTGACGTCCTCGGCGCTCATCTCGCCGACGGTCGTCACCTCGCCCTTCTGGATGCGCCACAGGCGGAACGGCCCGGTGATGTCGCCATACTGGTCGAAGGTCACCGGCCCGATGACGCCCTCATACTTGACCGGCTTGCCTTCACTGAGCAGCTTGAGCGCCTTGGCGAACTCCTCCTTGCCGGCATGGATCGGCTCGCCGCCATCGGCGACGACCTGCGGGATCGCCGCCTTGATCGCGGCGGCATCGCCCTTGCCCGCCTTGGCGATCGCCAGCGCGACGATGGCGCCCGCATCGTAGGAGCGGTCGGCGGCCGGCGCATCCGGCTTGATGCCGCCCGAGAACGCCTCGAAATCCTTGTTGAAATATTCGGTCGAGGCGGTCGCGCTCGTTCCCGAAGACGTCCCGTAGGCATCGTCGAGATACTGCGCGCCGACCGCCTTGATGAAATCGGTCGAGTTCATGCCGTCGTTGAGCAGGAATTTGGCCGGTCCGCCGCCGGAGATCCAGGCGCGGGCGATGGTCGCGCCGTCGACCGGGTAGCTGATCAGATAGAGCGCCTCGGGCTCGCCGGCCATCGCGGCACTTGCCTCGGCCGAATAGCTCGCCTGCTTCTCGTTGTAGGGCGTCTGCGAGGTGATCGTGCCGCCGAGCTTCTCGTAGGCGGCGGTGAACTCCTTGGCCATGTTGACGCCGAAGTCGTTGTTGACGTTGACGATCGCCAGCTTCTTCAGCCCCTGGTCGATGGCGTATTTGGCTGCCGCGGTGCCTTGCAGCGCGTCCGAGGTGATGGTGCGGAAGAACACGCCGTTGGTCTTGCCGTCCTTGCCGAGCTGGGTCAGCGTCGGCGACGAGGAGGCCGGCGAGACCTGCACCACGCCGGCCGGCGCGGTCACCGAGGTCAGGATCGGGATCGACATCGGCGAGATGATGCCGCCGATGATGACCGGCACCTTCTTGATGTTCACCAACTGGGTGGCCTGGTCGACGGCGATCGTGCCCTGGGTCTGGCTGTCGCGCGTGTCGGTGACGAGCTTGCAGCCGCCGACGCCGCCCGCCTCGTTGAAATCGCGGAAGGCCATCTCCACGGCCTTGGCGCCGGCCTGGCCGTAGGCGCCTGCGGGACCGGTCAGCTCGAGCACGAGGCCGACGGTGATGTCGCAGTCGGCCGCCGCCGCGGGGGCGGCGAACGCCGCCAGCGATGCCAGCATGGTGGTTCCGAAAAGGATCGTCTTCATGGTCGTTCCCCTGCTCTGTTCCGCCGGCGCCGTGCCGGCTCGTTTGAATCGTTCGCGCCGCCGCTCAGGCGGCGCCCTTGTTCAGATTGTACTTCATGATCGCGCCGTGCCGCCCGGTCCGGTCGCGCTCCAGCGTGTAGATGTCGCCGTCGAGCGGCCGTGCGCAGGACATCGCCCGTTCGATCGCCGCGAGATCGTGGGACGAAAGCGAAAGGCCGGAGATCGCCAGATTGGCCGGCAGATGCGATCGGTCGCGCGCGCCGACGATGACGGCCGCCACCTGAGACCGGCTCAGCATGGCGGCGCTGGCGACGGTGGCGATGTCGGCGCCGTGCCCGTCGGCGATGTAGCGCAACACGCCGAGCAACGACTGGAACAGGTCCCAGCCGCCGATGTCGTCGATGATCAGCTTGTACTTGATCAGCGAGCGGTTCTCGAAGGCGTCGCGCGGCTCCGCCTTGCCCAGCCAGCGGTCGCTGAGGAAGCCGCCGGCGACCGTTCCGTAGCAGAGCAGCGAGACGCCGCCCGCGCCGGCGATGCCGGCCATCGCCTTTTCCGGCCGGCGGTCGAGCAGCGAGTACTGCACCTGCATGGAGCGCAGCGGAATGCCGGCGTCGAGGATGGCGCGAAGATGCCCGGTATCGAAATTGGTCGCGCCGATGTTGCGGATCTTTCCGGCGGCGCGCAGCTCGTCCAGCCAGTGGAGCGTGTCCAGCCAGCGCGGCTGCGCATAGTCCCACCAGTGGAACTGGACGAGGTCGAGACGTTCCGTCTCCAGCCGCCGCAGCGATCGATCGATGACGCGCTCCACATCCGCCTTGGCGATGCGCGGCAGGATGTCGAGATCGGGCACGAATTTGGTGTGGACGTGGATGCGCGCGCCTGCCTCCTGTCCGCGCAGCATGGCGTAGCGGCGGCGGAACTGGCCGATCAGTTCCTCGACGCCGGTATAGATGTCGGCGCAGTCGAAGGTGGTGATGCCGGCGTCGGCATAGGCGATCAGGTCGTCGATCGCCTCGCGCGAGCGGTTCTGGCCGTGGCCGTCCGCCATCTGCCAGTTGCCGCGGATGACGCGGGAGATCTCGTAGCCCGGCGCGATGGTCTGGCGCTGCATGCTCAATTCCCCGAAAGCGGCACGGCGGTGGTCTGCGCATGGCTGAAGCGGCGAAGCCCGGTGCGCGTCACCCGCAGCCGCGACGAGCAGTTCGGATCGGGACAGGCGATCTCCGCGTCGGTGGTCATCCAATCGTGCGCATGCGTCGGGCGCTGCTTGGCGGCGAGCAGCGGCAGCACCGAGGCGAGCGAATAGATCGAGATGCCCTGCCCCGGCGGCAGATAAAGCATCTCGCCGCGCAGCTCGAAATGATCGCCGACCCTGGCGCCGCAATAGATCGGTCCGCCTTGCGGCGCGACGACCTCCACCCGCAGATCGTAGAGTTCGAAACTGTCGTCCGCGCCCGGCATGGTCAGCGCCTCCCGGTCTCGTCGCGCTCCAGCCGGGCGCGGATCAGGTTGAAGGAATAGGTGATGTCGTCGGAAAGCGCCGCCACCGCCGCCGCCCGGTCACGCCGCTCCAGGGCGTCGATCAGCACCCAGTGGAAATGCACGCCCGGATGGCCTTTCATCTCGTCATGCAGGGTCGCGGCCATGCGCACATACGGTCCCGACTGCAGCCACAGGCTTTCGACGATCGGGATCAGCACGGCCGAGCCGGCGGCCTCGTAGATGCGGAAGTGGAAGGCATGGTTGAATTCGGAGGTGACATGCGCCTTGCCGGGGCCGTCGCTGCGAAAGGCCGCCTCGCAGTCGCGGGTCAGCGTCCGCAGGGCGGCGAAATCGGTCGCTTCGAGATGGGGCAGCGCCATGGCCACCATCTCGCCTTCGACCAGCCGCCGCGCCTGGGCGAGATCGTCGAGGCGGCGGCGCTCGATCAGCGGCACCCGCACCGATCGGTTGGGCATCGCCTCCAGCGCCTGCTCCGAGACGAGCCGCCCCAAGGCTTCGCGCACCGGCATGGTGCTGGTTTGCAGCGTCTCGGCGAGGTCGACGATGCGCAGCACCTCGCCCGCCGCGAAGGCGCCGTGGATGAGCGAGCGCCGCAGCTCTCCATACACCCTGTCGTGGAGGGTCACGCGGCCGACCGGGGACAGCATGGCGTGGCCGCTGCCGACGACGCTGCCCGTGGTTCCGCTGCTGGCCTCAGAGACTGCGTTCAAGCCGCCACCTCCCGAATGCGGCGATTCGTACTTGACAGCCGGCGTGCGGTCAACAAAGTTTGATCAAACATCAAAGATGTTCTACCAAACGTCGTTGAACCTCTCCGCAGCGACAAGGGATCGCCCGCCATTGCGTGACGCCGCCGCGATGATCGAGACCCGGTCGGTGGCCCGCCATTTCGGCGGGCTTCGGGCCGTCGACGGCATGTCGATGACGCTCCGGCGCGGCGAGATGGTCGGACTGATCGGACCGAACGGGGCGGGCAAGACGACCCTGTTCAATCTCATCGCCGGCACGCTGCGCCCGAGCGCCGGCTCGATCCACATCGGCGCGGCGGACGTTTCGGATGAGGGACCGCACCGGCGCATCGCGCGCGGCGTCGGCCGCACCTTCCAGATCCCGAAGCCTTTCGCCGACATGACCGTTCTGGAGAACGTGCTGACGGGCCGCCAGCGCCAGGCCGGCGAGCGGGCCTGGGTGAATTTCCTGCGGCCGGGGCTCGTCGCGGCGGAGGAACGGGGCGCCGTCGCCAAGGCACGCGATCTGCTCGACTTCGTCCTGCTGTCGCGGCTGGCCGACGAGCCGGCGAGCGTGCTGTCGGGCGGGCAGCGCAAGCTGCTCGAACTTGCACGCGTGCTGATGGCAGATCCGCAGGTGATCCTGCTCGACGAGCCCGCGGCCGGCGTCAATCCGACCCTGCTCGAACAGATCATCGACCGCGTGCTGCGGCTCAATGCCGAGGGGCGCACGATCCTGCTGATCGAACACAACATGGACATGGTGGCACGGCTGTGCAGCCGCGTCGTCGTCATGGCGTCCGGACGGCAACTTGCGGAAGGCCGGCCGGAGGACGTGGCGCGCGATCCGGCTGTCGTCGGCGCCTATCTCGGGGGCGCGGCATGAGCGAAGCCGCGCCCGTGCTTGCCACGAAAAGCCTCGTCTCGGGCTATGAGCGCGACCTGCCGATCGTGCGCGGCGTCGACATGGCGGTCGGGGCCGGCGAATTCGTGGTGCTGCTCGGTCCGAACGGGGCGGGCAAGTCGACGCTGGTCAAGACGATCGCGGGCCTCGTCCCCGTCCATTCCGGCACGGTGACGCTCGGATCCCGGGAGATCACCGCCCTGCCCGCTCACCTCAAGGTGCGGCACGGCCTGGCCTTCGTGCCGCAGACGGAGAACATCTTCGCCAGCCTGACCATCCACGAAAACCTGCAGGTCGCCGCCAACATCCTGCCGCGCGAGCGGCGGGCGGAGCGGATCGGCGCGCAATATGCCATGTTCCCGGACCTCGCGGCGCGGCCCGGCCAGCGCGCCGGCGCGCTCTCCGGCGGGCAGCGGCAGATGCTGGCGGTGGCGCGCGCGCTGATCGTCGAGCCGAGCGTGCTGATCCTCGACGAGCCGTCGGCGGGGCTGTCGCCGAAGATCGTCGGCGACGTGTTCGAACGGCTGTCCGAGATCAACCGCCAGGGCGTCACGACGATCCTGGTCGAGCAGAACGTCAGGGCCGCGCTCGCCATCGGCAGCCGCGCGCTGATCCTCGTCGAGGGCCGCATCGCGCACGAGGGCTCGGCCGCCGCGCTGCTCGACGATCCGATCGTCGCGGAACTCTACCTCGGCGCCCGCCAGGCGGGGGGCGCCGCGGCATGACGCTGCAGATCCTCGTCGACGGGTTGATCGCCGGCGCGATGATCGGGCTGGGCGCGGTCGGCATCACGCTGACCTATTCGATCCTGCGGTTCGCCAATTTCGCCCATGGCGAGCTCATATCGTGGGGCGCCTATCTGGCGCTCGCGGTCAGCAGCGGCATCGGCTTCCTGTCGGCCTCGCTGACCGTGCCGCTCGCCCCCTTCTCGTTCGGCTGGTCGCTGCCGCTCGGCACGCTGGTCGCCATCGCCCTGACCGCGCTGCTCGCGCTGATCGTCGACGCCGTGCTGTTCGGCCCGCTGCGGCGGCGGCGCGGCGCTGTCATCATCCTCGTCATGGCGAGTTTTGGCGCAGCGCTGACGCTGCGCAGCCTTCTCGAATTCATCTTCACTTCCGGGCCGCGCTATTTCACCCAGGAACTGCAGATCGCCATCCGTCTCGGAGGCGGCGCGCGGGCGACGCCGGACCAGATGCTGGTGATCGCCGTCGCCGCGCTGGTCGTGGTCGGCGTGCACCTTCTCCTGACCCGCAGCTCGATCGGCCGGTCGATGCGGGCCGTCAGCGAGAACCAGCAGCTCGCAGGCGTCGCCGGCATCGACGTCAGGGCGGTGGTGCGCATCGTCTGGATCCTCGGCGCAGCACTTGCCTGCATCGCCGGCGTCATGGCCGGCCTGCTGGTGCAGATCCGTCCGCAGATGGGGCTCGACCTCTTGCTGCCGCTGTTCGCCGCGGCGATCCTCGGCGGCATCGGCAGCGTTCCCGGCGCGATGCTGGCCGGGCTGATCGTCGGCATCGGCGAGGCGCTCACAGTGCGCTATGTCGGCGCGGAATGGCGCGCGGCGCTGTCCTTCGTCGTGCTGGTGGCGATCCTGCTGGTGCGCCCGCAGGGCCTGTTCGGGAAGGCCGACCGATGATCGACCTGCTCGCCTACGGCGCCTTCTTCCTGACGGTGGCGCTGAGCTACGCGGTGATCTGCCTGGGCCTGAACCTGCAATGGGGACAGACCGGGCTGTTCAATGTCGGCATTGCCGGCTTCGTCGCCATCGGCGCCTATGTCTCGGCGCTCCTCACCACGCCGCACACGCCGGACCGGTTCGGCGGCTTCGACCTGCCGATCGTCGCCGGCTGGATCGGAGCGGCGCTGTTCACCGGCCTGGCCACCCTGCTGGTCGGCGCGCTGACGATCCGGTTGCGCGCCGACTACCTGGCGATCGCCACCTTCGGGGTCGCGGTGGCGGTGCAGCTCGTCCTTCTGAACCTGCAACCTCTCACCGGCGGGCCCTTCGGCATCGGCTATATTCCGCGGCCGTTCGCCAGCCTAGCCACCGACCCGAGCGCCTTCGGCTTCGCCAATCTGGCGCTGATGGCAGCGGTGGTGCTCGGCGTCTATCTGGTGCTCGAACGCCTGGTGCGCAGCCCGTGGGGCCGCGTGCTGCGGGCGATCCGCGAGGACGAGGCGGCAGCCCTGGCGCTCGGCAAGAACGCCGTCAGCTTCCGGCTGCAGGCCTTCGCCATCGGCGGCGCCATCATGGGCCTGGGCGGCGCGCTGCAGGCGCATTTCATCGGCTTCATCGCCCCCGAGAACTACCAGCCGACGCTGACCTTCCAGGTGTGGGCCATGCTGATCGTCGGCGGCTCCGGCAACAATCGCGGGGCGATCCTCGGCGCCGTGCTGGTGTGGGGCCTGTGGGCGGCGTCGGCCGGCGCCGTCGCCGCCCTGTTCCCGACCGACCAGCAGGCGCGGGCCTCGTCGCTGCAGATCGTCATGATCGGCACGGCGCTGTGCGCCATCCTGCTGCTGCGCCCGCGCGGACTCCTGGGCGAGGTGCGCACGGTCTCGCGACATCTGCTGGCCAAGCCCGGCAAACCGAACAGGAAGGCTACCCATGCCGACAGCACCTGAGCGCACCGCCCTGCCCGGCGGGCTCGACATCAGCCGGCTCGTCTGCGGCCTCTGGCAGGTCGCGGATCTGGAGAAATCCGGCACGCCGCTCGATCCCGACAGGTCCGCCGACCTGCTCGGCGCCTATGTCGCCGAGGGTTTCGACACATTCGACATGGCCGACCACTATGGCAGCGCCGAGATCATCACCGGCCGGCTGCTGGCCCGCAAACACGGAGCGCAGGCGCCGAAAGCATTCACCAAATGGTGCCCCGAGCCCGGACCGATGACGCCGGACATCGTGCGCAAGGGGGTGCGGGAGCGGCTCGACCGGCTCGGCGTGGCAAAGGTCGACCTGCTGCAGTTCCACTGGTGGACTTTTGAGCACCCGGCCTGGCTCGATGCGCTGCACGAGATGGCGCGGCTGCGCGAAGAGGGGCTGATCGGCGCCATCGGCGTCACCAATTTCGACGCCGCACATCTGCATCTGGCGCTCGCCGACGGCATTCCGCTCGCCACCAACCAGGTGTCGTTCTCGCTCGTCGACCGGAGGGCGGCGGGCGACCTCTCGGCGCTCTGCGCGAGGAGCGGCGTGCGGCTGCTCGCCTATGGAACGCTGTGCGGCGGCTTCCTCTCGGAAAAATGGCTAGGCCGGCCGGAACCGAAGGAGATGCCCGACTGGAGCCGCTCGAAATACAAGCGCTTCATCGACGCCGCGGGCGGCTGGGCGGCGTTCCAGGGCATCCTTGCGGCGGCCGGCGAGATCGCCCGCAAGCATGGCGCATCGATCTCCAACGTCGCGACGCGCTGGGTGCTCGACCATCCCGCCGTCGCCGCGGCGATCATCGGCGCGCGGATCACCGAGAGCGAGCATCGCGGCGACAATGCGCGGGTCTTCGACCTGCGGCTCGACAACGAGGATCGCGAACGGCTGGCCGCCGCCTTCGCCGCGACGACGCCGATCCCCGGCGACTGCGGCGACGAGTACCGCAAGCCGCCGTTCCTGACGGCCTCGGGCGACCTCAGCCATCACCTCAACGCCGTTGCGGGCATCTACCGGGCCGAGCCGGTGCCGGGGCGCGACAAGAGGTGGCGCGTGTCGTCGGGAAGCGTCTGGGAGCCGGTCGCCGGCTACAGCCGCGCGGTACGTGTCGGCGAGCGCATCTGCGTGGCCGGCACGACCGCCACGCACGGCTCGGACCGTTGCGTCGCGCCCGGCGATCCCGGCGCCCAGACCACCTACATTCTCGACAAGATCGCGGCGTCCCTCGCCGCGCTCGGCGGGACGCTCGACGACGTGGTCAGGACGCGCATCTATCTTGCCGACGCCGCGAAATGGGAGCCGGTGTCGCGGGCCCACGGCCGGGTCTTCGGAGACATTCGCCCGGCCAATACGCTGGTGGAGATCGGCGGGCTGGTCGGCGACTACGAGGTCGAGATCGAGGCGGAAGCGATGGTCGACGAAGGCCTCCCGCCCGGGGTCTGATACCCAAGGCCCTGAGCCTTGACCGTCGGCGGTATGGACCGGGTCAGGCATGGATTCCCGGGCCACGCCCTTCGCTCCGCTCGGGCTTGCCCGAGAATGACGAATGCAACGGGGCGTGGTCGCAAATTTCAGACGTTTGCGGCTTGCAGCAGCCCTATTCAATTCGTCATCCACGGGCAAGCACGCGCGAAGCGGGTGCGCGACCCGAGGATCCATGCCGGAACCTCCCCGCGCCAACAACGGTCAATCATTCAAGCCGTTGGTATGACAGGCTGCCGAAACGCCTTTTGTTCACGCAACGCATCGGAATCGGGGCAGGCGCGGATCCGAGCCGAAGCAGCTACTTCCGAGACCTTTTTCATCGGCGCGTCAGGCGATCGTCTCGCCGCCGTCCGCCACCAGGATCTGGCCGGTGACGTAGGACGACCGGTCGGAAACCAGGAACAGGATGCACTCGGCGATCTCGTCGACGGTGCCCCATCGCCCGAGCGGCACCTTGTCGCGCATATAGGCCTCGATCGCGCCACGTCCGCCCATCTGGCCGATGAACGGCGCGTTGAACGGCGTGTCGACCCAGCCCGGGCAGAGCGCATTCACCCGGATGCCGAAGCGCGCATAGTCGCCGGCCATCTGCCGCGTCATGGCGATCACCGCATGCTTGGTCGTCGTGTAGGAGATCATCTCGCGGTCGTAGAGCACGCCCGAGCTGGAAGAGGTGTTGAGGATGACGCCCCGTCCCGCGGCCCTCATCACCGGCATGACGAAGCGCGCCGCCATGAAATGCGCACGCACGTTGAGCGACCAGGAACGGTCGAAGCCGGCGACATCGACGCTCTCCAGGTCGCCGGGCACCTGCGCGCCGGCGTGGTTGTGCAGGATGTCGATGCGGCCGTGACGCGCGGCAATCGCAGAAACCACCTTCTCGACCGCCGCGTCGTCGGTGACATCGACGGCGTGCGCCTCGGCGCGGTGCCCGGCGTCGCGGATGGAAGCCGCCGCATCCGACCCGGCGGAGGCGTCCCGGTCGAGGATCACGACGTGGGCGCCTTCGCGCGCCATGAGCTCCGCTCCGGCGCGGCCGATCCCGGAGCCGGCACCCGTTACCAGCGCGACCCGATCCCTCAGGATCATGCTAGGTGTCTCCCTGCCCGGTGCGGCTCTTCTCGCGCATCAGCAGGCGCGCTGCGAAGATGAGGAACAGCGAGGCGACCAGCACCGTCGTCGCCACCGCGTTCACCTCCGGCGTGACGCCGCGGCGGATCGAGGCGAAGACGTAGATCGGCAGCGTGCTCTTGGAGCCCGCGACGAAGAAGGCGACGATGAAATCGTCGAAGGAGAAGGTGAAGGCGAGCAGGAAGCCGGCCAGGATCGACGGCATGATCTGCGGCAGCACCACTTGCCTGAACGTGCCCCACGGCGTCGCGTAGAGATCTCCCGACGCCTCGACGATGTCGCGGCCGAGGCTGGCGATGCGGGCCCGCACGATCATGGTGACGACGGCCATCGAGAACAGGCCGTGGGCGGCGATGATCGACGCATAGCCGAGGCCGAACTGCGGCGGGCTGTCGCCCGGCCACAGGCTCGCGACGGCCGGATTGAGGACGGAGAACACGGCGGCCAGCGCGACCAGCGTCGCAATGCCGATGACCACGCCGGGCACGACGATCGCCGCCGCGAACAGGCCGTCGAAGACGACGCGCATGCGCGGCCCCATCCGCTCGATGGCAAGCGCCGCCATCGTGCCGAACACCGCCGCCAGCGTCGCGCTGGTGAAGGCGATGATCAGGCTGTTCTGCAGCGCCTGGATCAGGAACGTGTTGGAGAAGGCCTTGGCATACCAGGCGGCCGAGAAGCCGGTGAACTCGCTCGCATTGCGTCCGGCATTGAACGAGAACAGCACCACCAGCGCGATCGGCGCGTAGAGGAAGAGGTAGACGGCGGAGACCAGGGCGCGCATCAGACCAGATCGACCCGCCGCGTTCCGGCGAAGCGCCAGGCGATCCGCATCGCAACGGTCAATACGACGACGACCACCAGCACGAGGGTGACGGCGATGGCCGACCCGAACGGCCAGTTGCGCGACTGCAGGAACAGATCGACCAGCGCATTGCCGATGAAGAACACCTTTCCGCCGCCCAGGAGCTGCGGGATGAGGTATTCGCCCAGCAGCAGGATGGTGACCAGCGCGGTCCCGGTCATGACGCCCGGCATCGACAGCGGCAGGGTGACGCCGAAGAAGGTGGACATGGGGCGCGCGCCGAGATCGGCGGAGGCGTCGAGCAGCCGGCGGTCGAGCTTTTCCAGCGACACGTAGATCGGCATGATCATCAGCGGCAGATAGCCGTAGACGATGCCGATCAGCACCGCCGCCGGCGTGTTGAGGATGCGCACGTCCGAGATGCCGATCATCTCCAGCAGGTTCGGAAGGCCGCGCGAGCCGAGGATGTACATCCAGGCATAGGTGCGCACCAGAAGGCTGGTCCAGAACGGCACGACGATCAGCGACACGAGCACCAGCCGATGCCGCGGCGAGGCGCGTACCGCCAGGTAGTAGGCGACCGGATAGGCGACCAGCAGGCAGAGCAGCGCGCCGGCCGGCGCGAGCATCAGCGTGTTGAGGAACGCCGCCGAGCGCGCCGGAAGGTTGAGGAACTGCTCGAATGTGAAGGCGGGCGTGTAGCCGCCCTCGGGCGCGCGGCGTCCGAAGGCGAAGACCAGCATGGCGATGAACGGCAGCACAAGGAACACGCCGAGCCACAGCGCGGCCGGCGCGGCGAGCGCCGCGGTGACCAGGCTGCGCCGGCGATTTCCTGCCGCCGCCATCGGCGATCAGGCCGACTTGAACCGTGCCATGACCTCGGCGCGGCCGGGATCGGTCAGCGTCACCGCCGCGCCGAACTCCAGCGGCGACAGCGACGCCTCGTCGGGATAGACGATCTTGTTGCTGGTCACTTCCTGTGGGAGCAGCGCCAGCACGCGGCTGTCGGTGGTCGGCGTGCCGTTGGCGATATGCTCCTTCACCGCGTTGTCCGGCGTCATCAGGAAATCGAGCAGCGCATAGCCGGCAGCCTTGTTGGCGCCGCTCTTCGGGATGGCGTAGAAATCGGACCAGATCTCGCCGCCGTCCTTGCCGAGCGTGAAGGCGATCTCCGGCATGTCGCGGTTGAGCTGCGCCCCGTCGTTCGTCCAGCACATGGTCAGCCAGGCATCGGTGGCGCGCATGCCGGGCTGGTAGTCGCTGTTGATGGCGAACAAATGCGGCTTGACCTTGATCAGCAGTTCCTCGGCCTTGGCGAGTTCGGCGGCGTCGACCGAATTGAACGAATGGCCGAGCGCCACCAGCGCATTGCCGATCGTGGTGAGCTGGTAGTCGTGGACCATGGTGCGGCCCGTGCCCTCGGTCTGCGCGAGCTCGAAGAACTCCTTCCAGGTCGTGACCGGCGTCTTCATCTTCGATGTGTTCGACGCGATGCCGGTGGTGCCCCAGTTCTTCGGCACGGCATAGGTGTTGCCGTCGATGATACCTTCGTTGGTGAAGCGCGCCGTCTCGGTGGTGGGGTCGTAATTCGGCAGCCGGGCGAGGTCGAGCTGGTCGATCAGGTCGAGCTTGGCATAGGTCGAGATCGTATAGTTGGTCGGCACGAACAGGTCCCAGCCGGTTCCGCCGGCCTGAAGCTTGGCAAGCATCTCCTCGTTCGAGCCGAAGACGTTCACCTCGACGGCAACGCCGGTTTTGGCGGTGAAGGCCTCGAAGCTCGCCGGATCATGGTAGTTCGGCCAGGTGGCGAACGACATCTGCGTGCCGAGATCTTCGGCATGCGCCTCGCGCACGAAGCTGCCGGCGCGTCCGCCGACGACGGCGGCAGCCATTCCGAGGCCGGTGACCCCGAGGAAATGGCGGCGCGTCACCGAGCCGCGCTTCAGGCGCATGAATTCGGCGGTCAGTTCCGCGGCGGTGATCGGCTTGATGAATTTCGACATGCATGTCCCCTTTCGTTTCTTGGTTTGACGTTCAGGTCGAGAAAACCAGCAGGCTTTCGGGCGAAAACCGCAGCGTGACGCGGTCGCCCGGCTGGACGAGCCGGTGCGCGCCGCCGCGGTCGACGGTAACCAGCATCTCGCCGAGGCCGTCGGCAGCGACGGCGTATTCGACGGAGTTGCCGAGGAAGATGCGGTGGGTGACGGTGCCGGGCAGGCCGTCATGGCCGCCCTCGCCCTGGACGATGCCGATCGCCTCCGGCCGCAGGATGGCGGTGACCGGGCCGGGCGCCGGCGATGCCACGGAAAGCCGGCGGCCATCTGCCAGGCGCAGCACGCCGCCGCCGGCCTCGACCACGCCGGGAAGCCGGTTGGTCTTGCCGACGAAATCCGCCACGAACAACGTGCCCGGCCGGTCGTAGACTTCCTGCGGCGGCGCCATCTGGATCACCTGGCCCGCATTCATGACGCACACCAGGTCGCTCATCGACAGAGCTTCCTCCTGGTCGTGGGTGACCAGCAGGAAGGTGATGCCGAGTTCGCGCTGCAGGCTTTGCAGCTCGATCTGCATGGCAGTCCGCAGCTTGCGGTCCAGCGCCGCCAGAGGCTCGTCCAGGAGCAGCACGGCGGGCCGGTTGACGATGGCGCGGGCGAGCGCGACGCGCTGCTGCTGGCCGCCGGACATCTCGTGGATGCGCCTGCCGGCAAATCCGCCGAGCCGAACCAGTTCGAGCGCTTCGGCCGTGCGCCGCGCCACCTCACGCCGGTCAATGCGCGGCCGCATCTGGCGCAGCCCGTAGGAGACGTTCGCCTCGACGTCGAGATGCGGGAACAGCGCGTAGTGCTGGAACACCATGTTGACCGGCCGCCTGTAGGGAGGCACGCCGTTCATCGGCCGGCCGTCGATGGAAACGGTGCCCTGGCTCGGCTGCTCGAACCCGCCGATCATGCGCAGGCAGGTGGTCTTGCCGCAGCCCGAAGGGCCAAGAAGCGCGACGAATGCCCCCTTGGGAATCGCCAGATCGACATTGGCGACCGCCACGACGTCGCCGTACCGTTTGCTGACGGACCGGAATTCGACATCGTGCGCACCTGTCTCGGTCACCGTATCCGCAACCCCGTCGCTACCGCCTGCTGCCACTGTGAACGACAGGAGCCTATCGAAATGCAGGCCGCATGGGATATACCCCAAGAGAGGTATTTCATCCGAAACTTCGCCCTGCAAGATATAGAGGATGACGATGCCCGTACCCGATCTCGGCCGGCTGCTCGCCAGCCTGCCGCCGCTGTTTTCGGCGTCCCTGCCGGACCAGGCGGTCGGCGTGGCGTTCGGCGAGGCCATGGCGGGGCTGGCCGGTTTCGATTCGATCGTCGTTTTCGCCTATCGCGGCCAGGAGCGGCCGGTCGACCTCTACTCGACCTTCGATCCCGCCGACTATGCGGTGTTCGTCAGCCTCTACCAGGCCGGTCCCTACCTGCTCGACCCGTTCTTCCACGCTGCCCGGGACCGCCGCCAGGGCGTGTTCCGCATGCGCGAACTGGCGCCCGACCGGTTCTTCGTCAGCGAATATTTCCGCACCTACTATTCGCAGACGCGGCTCGCCGAGGAGGTCGGGTTCTTCGTCCCGACGGAAGACGGCGTGACCATCGTGCTGTCGCTGATGCGCAAGGCCAGCAGCAGGACCTTTCCGGAGCGCGAATTCGAACGGCTACGCCAGGCCTATGCGTTCGTGGCGGCGCTGGCGCGCAAATTCTGGCCGGGCCTCGGCCACCGCTTCGACCTGGCCCTCAAGAATCGGCGCGCGGGCAACCCGCGCGCTGCACCGACAGCCGAGGCCGGAGGGCTCTGGGAACGCCTCGACCTTACGGCACGCGAGGCCGCGATCGTCGAACTGGTGCTGCAGGGCCATTCCTCGGAGGCGATCGGCGGACGGCTCGGCATCGCCACCGGCACGGTGAAGGTGCACCGCCGCAACGTCTACCGAAAGCTCGGCATCGCCTCGCAGACCCAGCTTCTGTCGCTCTATCTGAAGAGCATGTAGCGGCGCTCCGGGCCGGCGGGCCTCATCGATAGGAGGCGGGGGTCCAGGCGCCGCCGGCAGCGTCGGACGCCACGGCCGCGGCCACGAACTTCACGCCGCGCGCACCGTCGACGACGTCGGGCACGAGCGCGCACCGCGCCGCATCGAGCGGCCGGCCGGCGCGATGGGCGCGGATGATCTCGGCGGCGTCGCGATAGAAATTGCCGAAAGCCTCGATATAGCCCTCCGGATGCGCCGCCGGCATGCGCGACAGCCGCCGGCCTTCGCCGGTCGAGCCATGCCCGCCGCGAATGATCGTGCGGCTGTCCTCGCCGTAGCGCGTGAAGCGAAGCTCCTCGGGCTGCGCGCCGCGCCACTCCAGCCCGGCCTTGTCGCCATAGATGCGCACCGACAGGTCGTTGTAGTGGCCGGGCGAGGTCTGGCTGGCGACGATCGTGCCGCGCGCCCCGCCGCTCCACCGCACCATGACATGCGCATTGTCGTCGAGGCGGCGCCCCGGTACCGCCGTGAAGAGATCGGCCGCCACGGTCTCCGCCTCGCGGCCCGAGACGTAGCTGGCGAGATTGAAGGCGTGCACGCCGATGTCGGCCAGCACGGCCGACTGGCCGGCGCGCGCCGGGTCGGTGCGCCATTCCGCCTGCTTCTGTCCGTCGGCATCGATCGGCAGCGTCAGCCAGTCCTGGATATAGGAGGCGTGCACGGCGGTCAGCCTGCCGAGTTCGCCGGCCGCCACCATCTCGCGCGCCTGGCGAACCATCGCGTAGCCGGTGTTGTTGAGCGTCACCAGGAACTTGCGCGCCTTGGCCCGGGTCAGCGCGACCAGCGCGTCGGCGTCGCCGAGCGTCGTCGCCAGGGGCTTGTCGCAGATCACGTCGATGCCGGCTTCGAGGAAGGCGGTGGCGATGGGCGCGTGCAGATGGTTGGGGGTCACGATCACCACCGCCTCGATGCCGTCGGCCCGCGCCGCCTCGGCCTTCGCCATGTCGCGGTAGTCGCTGTAGCCGCGGTCCGGCGCCAGCCCGATCTCCGCCGCCGAGGCCGCGGCGTTTTCCGGGTCGGCCGACAGCGCGCCGGCAACCAGTTCGATCTGGTCGTCGAGCCGGATCGCGAAACGGTGGACGGCGCCGATGAAGGCGTTGCGGCCGCCGCCGACCATGCCGACCCGCAGCCGGCGCGATCCTGTTTCGACTGCGGTGGCGTAGACCATGCGACTTCTCCCTGACCGAATTTCCGCGCCGACCATAGTGCGGAACGCGCCGATCCCGAAGTACATTTCCATTTTTCACATTGTGAAATTTTTGTACCAGGCTAGTCTGTGGACAACGCCATTGGCGGGATTTCGAGGAAGGGTTCTTGGCAAAGGGGGAGCAGCGCGAAAGGCCCGAAGTCGGCGCAACGCCCGGCGCGCGGCACCGAAAGCCGTCCGAACCGGCCGGCCGGGCGGCACTCGGCTACACCAAGCCGCGGACCTACGAGGAGCTGCGCGCGGTGATTTCCTCCGGCACGGTCAACTTCCCGAAGCGGATGCGCCAGGTGGCGATCTTCCTCTGGCAGCATCCCGGAGACGTGGCGCTCGGGACGATCAGCCGCGTCGCCGCGCAGGCCGGTGTCCAGCCCTCGACGCTGGTGCGCTTCGCGCAGATCTTCGGCTTCGCCGGCTTCTCGGACTTCCAGATGCTGTTCAAGGAGCACCTGAAAGGCGCATGGCCGGAAGGCCACGCGGCACGCTCCGCCGAACCGACCGGCGAGGCTGCCGGCGACGCCGACCTGCGCTTCATGCACGGGCTGCTGGCCGCGGCACAGACTTCGCTGTCGCGCATCGGCAGCGACTTCGACGCCGCGAGCTTCGAGCGGATGGTGGCGCTTCTGGCCGCCGCTGACCTCATCTACGTCATCGGCAGCAAGCGCGCCTTTCCGGTCACCGCCTACGTATCGCTAACCCTCTCGCAGCAGGGCGTGCGCAACGTCCTCGTCGACAATGTCGGCTCGAACGCCCTCGACCAGATCGGCTGCATCGGACCGAACGACATGGTGCTCGCCGTCAGCTTCAGCCCCTACAACTCGATCACGCCCGATCTCGTGGCGGTCGCCCATGAGCGTGGCGCCAAGATCGCCACGATCACCGACAGTACGTTCAGCCCGCTGGTCAAGCTATCGACCGCCTGGATCGAGGTCGTCGAGTCGGACTTCGCCGGATTCCGGTCGCTGTCGGCATCGCTGACCGTCGGCATGGCGCTGGTCCATGCGGTGGCGACGCGCCGCGCTGCATGATCCAGACAGGCGATTGACGCGCCTGCCGTCTCATTCCATATTGCAAAAAATAGAAACTTTATTCCAGGGATGGGACGGTGGAGGCCAGGATCGAGGGCAAGGTGGCGCTGGTCACCGGGGCGACGCAAGGCATAGGCCGCGCGACCGCCGAATGTATCGCACGATCGGGAGCAGCCGGGCTGATGCTCACCGGCCGCGACGCGGCTCGCGGCCGGGCGGTGGCCGCCGAGATCTCGGCCGGCGGCGTCGCGACCGAATTCCTGGCAGCCGAATTGTCGGACCCGGCCGCTCCATCTGCCATCGTCGCGGCATGCCTGGCACGTTTCGGTCGCATCGACCTGCTGGTGAACGCGGCCGGCCTGACCGATCGGGCCTCGGTCGTCGAAGGCTCGGTCGAAGACTGGGACCGGCTGTTCGCGGTGAACGCGCGGGCCCCCTTCCTGCTGATGCAGGGCGCGATCGACGCGATGCGCCGGCAGGGCAAGGGCGGCGCGATCGTCAACATCCTGTCGATGAATTCGCATTGCGGCACGCCGGAACTCGCCATCTACTCGGCGACCAAGGGCGCGCTGGCGACGCTCACCCGCAATGCCGCGCACGCGCACCGCTTCGACCGCATCCGCGTCAACGGCATCAATGTCGGCTGGGCCGACACGCCGGCCGAACGGATGATGCAGGCGGTGACGCTGGGCCAGGGCGAAGGCTGGCTGGCGGCCGCCAATGCCTCCCTGCCCTTCGGACGGCTTCTCGCGGCGGAGGAGGTGGCGAATCTCGCCGTCTTCCTGCTGAGCGACGCATCCGGCCCGATGACCGGCGCGCTGATCGACCAGGAACAGCGCGTCACCGGGGCGAACGTATGAGCGAGGCGACTCGCAACCTGCCGCGTTTGGGTCCGGAGCTTGTCGCCGGGCTGCCGCGGGCGGTCAGGCGTCCTGCCTACGACCGCAAGGCGCTGGCCGCCGGCATGGCGCATCTCGGCGTCGGCGCGTTCCATCGCTGTCACCAGGCGGAATATACCGACGACCTTCTGGAGCGCAGCTTCGGCCGATGGGGCGTCGTCGGCGTCAACATCCGCAACCCGCGACTCGCCCCGAGCCTCGGAAGCCAGGACGGACTTTACACACGGCTGACGCGCCAGGACGACAGCGTCGAGGCCCGCGTCGTCGGCAGTATCGTCAAGGTCGTCGACAGCCAGGAGAGCTCGGCTCCGGCGCTCGCCGTGCTGTCGTCACCCGACATCGAGGTCGTAACACTGACGGTGACCGAGAAGGGCTACTGCCACAAGCCGGCGAGCGGACAGCTCGACCTGAACAACCCGGACATCGTCCACGATCTGGAACATCCCGACCTGCCGCGCTCCGTGCCGGGCATCCTCGCACGGGCGCTCGACCGGCGTCGCCGGAGCCATGGCAAACCCCTCACCCTGCTGAGTTGCGACAACATCCCGTCGAACGGCGAGATCCTGGCGAAGGCGGTCGGCGCGCTGGCGGCCCGCATCGGCGACGCCCTGCCCGACTGGATCGCGCACAATGCCGCCTTTCCGTCCAGCATGGTCGACCGCATCGCCCCGGCAACCTCGCCCGCCGACACGGCGATGGTGGCGCAGCGCCACGGCTATCGCGACGCGGCGGTCGTCGTCGGGGAGCCGTTCCGGCAGTGGGTCATCGAGGAGCGCTTCGCCGGCCGGTTCCCGCGCTGGGACCGCGTCGGCGCCAGTTTCGTCGACGATGTCGCTCCCTACGAAATCCTGAAGATGCGCGTGCTGAACGGCGCACAGACCACACTCTGCTATCTCGGCGTCTTCGCCGGGCACGAGCACACCTGCGACGACATGAAGGATCCGCTGCTGGTGCGCTTCGTCCGCCGCATGCTGACGGAAGAGACGCTGCCGACGCTGGGCCCGGTGCCGGGAATTTCGGCAGAGCGCTATGTCGAGCAGAGCCTGGAGCGGCTGCGCAACACCGCGATCAAGCACCGCAACCACCAGATCGCCACCGACGGCTCGCAGAAGATCGTGCAGCGTCTGCTCAATCCGATCCGCGAGCGGCTGCGGCGCGGCCAGGATGTCGCGCTGCTCTCGGTCGCCGTGGCCGGCTGGATGGCCTATCTGGTCCGCGCCTCCGACCGGTTCGGCAGCGCCTGGTCGGCGGACGATCCCTATGCGGCGAGCGTCGCGGCGATCGCCGGCCGCGCCGGAGACGATTGCCAGGCCCTCGCGTCCGCCATCCTCGGGCTCGATGCGATCTTCGACGCGGAACTGGCATCCAGTCCGGTCTTCCGCGCGGCGATCGTGCGGGGCCTGCAAGGGTTCCTTGCCGGCGATCCGATGGCCTATCTCGCGCACGTCTGCGAGAGGCCGGGCGGCGCGCAGTTGAACCTCGCGACCGGAACAGGATAGTACGAGAAATGTGGGGGTTTGTATGAATCTCGGAATTCTCACCGCGCCGTTCGCCGACCAGCCGCTCGGCGCGGTTGCCGACTGGGCGGCGTCCGCCGGCTTCGAATCGCTGGAGGTCGCGTGCTGGCCGAAATCGACCGGCCCGACCCGGCGCTACGCGGGCACCAGCCATATCGACGTCGAGGCGGTCTCGGTCTCGAACGGCAGGGACATCGTCGCCGAACTTGCCGCAAAGAAGCTGACGATCTCGGCGCTCGGCTACTACCCGAACCCCCTGCATCCCGACGCATCCCACCGCGAAGCCGTGACCGCCCACCTCAAGAAGGTCATCACGGCCGCCGGCCGGATGGGTGTCGGCCTGGTCAATACGTTCTGCGGCGGCGATGCCGCGCTGACCGTCGACGCCAACTGGGAGAACGCCCAAAAGGTCTGGCCGGACATCGTCGCCCATGCGCGCGACAGCGGCGTCGGGATCGCCTTCGAGAACTGCCCGATGATCTTCAGCGACGACGAGTGGCCGGGCGGGCACAACATCGCCTATTCGCCGCGCATCTGGCGGCGCATCCTCGAGACGTGGAACGGCGAGGTCGGCATGAATTTCGACCCCTCGCACCTCGTCCTGCAGATGATCGACCAGGATCGCTTCATCCGCGAGTTCGGGCCGCACATGGTCCATGTCCACGCCAAGGACCTGATGATCGACCGCGACGGACTCTATGAACGCGGCATCCTGTCGGCGGGCATGGGATGGCAGGTTCCGCGCATGCCCGGCCTCGGCGAGGTCGACTGGCCCGGGTTCTTCTCGGGCCTCTACCGGGCCGGCTACGACGGGCCGATCATCATCGAACACGAGGACAGGAAATTCGAAGGCAGCGACGACAAGGTGAAGCGGGGCTTCCTGCTCGCCCGGGACGTGCTTCGCCCCTTCGTGAAGTGACTGCGGACACCGGCAGTATCTGACAATCGGGTCAACATTCGGAGGATGACAAAATGCGACTGACAAAGACACTGACATTGCTCCTCGGCGGCGCGGCCCTCCTGGCCTCGGCGGCCGCATCCGGCGCGCAGGGCAGCTACACGATCGGCGTGTCCAACACGGTGCAGGGCAACGGCTGGCGCGAAGAGATGGTCTGCGCGATCAAGGCGCAGGCGCTGGCCTCCGGCAAGGTCGCCAAGCTGAACATCGCCCACCGCAACACCGACGCCGCCGGCCAGTCAGAGGACATCCGCAACCTGATCAGCGCCAAGGTCAACGCCATCGTCGTCAACCCGGCCGATCCGGCCGGCATCAAGGACGCGCTGGCCGAAGCCACCAAGGCCGGCATCGTGGTCGTCGCCGTCGACCAGGCGGTCACCGAGCCGTCGGCCTACATCATCTCCAACAACCAGGAGCAGTACGCCTATCTCGGCGCCAAATGGCTGTTCGAGCAGATCGGCGGCAAGGGCAGCGTCGTCTACATGCGCGGCGCGGCGGGCGCCTCGGCCGACAGCGACCGCGACAAGGGCTTCAAGAAGGCGCTCGCCGAGTTCCCGGACGTCAAGGTCGCGCAGGAAGTGTTCACCGGCTGGCAGCAGGATCAGGGCAAGCAGCAGATCCTCGACTACATCGCCACCGGCGTGCCCTTCGACGGCATCTGGACCTCGGGCATCGACAACGTGATCGTCGACGCGCTGGTCGAATCGCAGTCGACGCTGGTGCCGGTGGTCGGCGCCGACAATGCCGGCTTCGTCGGCCAGCTCAATTCGGTCGAGGGCCTGAAGGGCGCGGCGGTGACCAATCCGGGTTCGATCGGCGGCGCCGGCGTGACGCTCGCCCTGCAGATCCTGGACGGCCAGAAGCCGGCCCAGCAGACCGTGCTGGTCGAGCCGTCGCTGTGGGAAAACGTGACGGATGCCGGCAAGGAACAGTTGAAGGCGGCCGCCGACCCGTCGCTGTCGCCGGAGTGGCCGGTTTCGATCTCGATCCCGGACTGGACGACCTACACCAAGGAGCAGATCGTGGCCTGCAAGGGCCCCGGCGAGTAAGCGGAGCATCGTTTTGCGCCCCCTCCGCCGCCTTCGGCGGTCCCCTTCCCCCGCTTCGCAGGGGAGGATCGGCTGTGCCTTGAGCGCCGCCTCACTCCTCCCCCGTTTACGGGGGAGGAGAACCACGCGAAACGTGGTGGAGGGGGCATGACGATTTCCCCCCTCCTCGACGCCACCGGCGTGGCGAAGAACTACGGCGCCGTCGCCGCGCTCCGGAACGCAGCGCTATCGGTGCTGCCGGGCGAGGTTCATGCGCTGATGGGCGCCAACGGCGCCGGCAAGTCGACGCTGGTGAAAATCCTCACCGGCGCCATCCCCGCCAGCGCGGGCCGGATCGAGGTGCGCGGCAGGGCGCATCGGGTGCGCTCGCCCGCCGATGCCCGCAGGGCCGGGCTGGTGCCCGTCTACCAGGAACCGTCGCTGATCCCGGACCTCGACATCCTGTCGAACCTGCGGCTGACCCGGACACCGGTCGAGCCGTTCCAGGAATGGGTCCGCGAGCTCGGTGTGCCCGATCTCGACCTGCGCGAAACGGCGCGCGACGTGCCGCTGGCCATTCAAAGGGTTCTCGATCTGGCGCGTGCGCTGGCGGTGGAGCCCGACATACTGCTGCTCGACGAGATGACCGCCGCCCTGCCCGCCAACCTCGCCGAGCGGGTTCTCGACGTGGTCAGGCGCCAGAGCAGGTCCGGCCGGTCCGTCATCTTCATCTCGCACCGCTTCGTCGAGATCGCAGCGCTGTGTGACCGTGCCACGGTGCTGCGCGACGGCGAGACGGTCGGCGTCGTCGACATCGAAGCGGGCGTCGAGGAGCGCATCGTCGAGCTGATGCTCGGCGCCAAGGTCGAAAAGGCGCGCCGGGCACCGAGTGCCGCCGAAGACGGCGGCGCCCCATCGCGCTCCACTCGCATCGCCGTGCGCAACCTGGCCGTCGGCACCAAGCTGCGGGACGTGTCGTTCGACCTGAAGAACGGCGAAGTCGCAGGTGTCGTCGCGCTCGAGGGTCAGGGGCAGGACGAGCTGTTCGCCGCGCTGGCCGGCTCCGTCAGGCCGAGTGCCGGCACCATCGAGGTCGACGGCGAGGCGGTTCGGTTCGCGCACCCGGTCGAGGCGATCGAGGCGGGCATCGCCTATGTGCCGGGCGACCGATCGGAAGCGCTGGCGATGAAGCAGTCGGTGCGCGAAAACATCGCCCTGCCCTTTTCGGCCGCCTTCCGCAACTGGGGCCCGATCAGCCGCCGCACCGAAGGCGTGAAGGTGCAGAGCGCCATCGAGCGGCTGCAGATCGACACGCGCGCCCAGCGCGAGGTGCAGCGTCTGTCGGGCGGCAACCAGCAGAAGGTGACGATCGCCCGCTGGATCGCCGCCGACGCCCGGACCATCCTGTGCTTCGATCCGACCCGCGGCATCGACGTCGGCACCAAGCAGGAGATCTACAGACTGCTGCGCCAGCTCGCCCAGCAGGGCAAGTCGATCCTCTACTACACCTCGGAACTGGAGGAGGTCGGCCTCGTCTGCGACCGCGCCATCGTCATCTTCGGCGGCAAGGTCGTCGACATCCTTCCCGTCGAGATCGCCGACGAGCCGGCGCTGACGCGCGCCGCCTACGGCCTGCCGCGCGATGCGAAGGCCGGCGTCCACGCCGGCGCACAGACCGGGGCGATCGCGCCGTGAGCCGCTTCCTGCGCAACAATGGCTGGGTGACAGGGCTCTTCGCGCTGCTGATCCTGCTGTTCATCGCCACCAAGATCATCCAGCCGAGCTACGGCCAGGGCGATTTCACCTCGCTGGTCCGCGCCGTGCTGCCCTATGCCTTCGCGGTGGCGGCACAGACGGTCGTCGTCATCGCCGGCGGCATCGATCTCTCCGTCGCCGCGATGATGGCGCTGACCAGCGTCACGGCGGCGTCGATGATGGCCGGCGCCAGCGAGGAATATGCGCTGTTCGTCGTGCCCTTCGTGCTGGCGATGGGGCTGGTGCTGGGTGCGATCAACGGCATCCTGATCGTCGTCAGCCGCGTGCCGGACATCGTGGTGACGCTCGCCACCCTGTTCATCCTGCAGGGCGCGGCGCTACTGGTGCTGGACGCCCCCGGAGGCGGCGCCGCCGAATGGCTGCGCGGCCTGATCCTCGGAACGCTGCCGATCCCCGGTCTTCCCGAAAGCATCACCGGCTGGATTCCGAACGCGCTGGTGCTGCTCGTCGTGGCGCTCTGCACGGTGTGGATCCCGCTGCGGCGCTCGCGCCTCGGCCTGTCGATCTACGCGATCGGCTCGAGCGACCTCGCCGCCTTCCGCAGCGGCGTTCCGGTGGCCCGCACCAAGATCATCGCCTACGCGCTGGCCGGCCTGTTCGGCGCGATGGGCGGACTGTCGCTGACCATGAGCACCGGCATCGGCGCTCCCATCCCCGGTCCCTATCTGCTGGCCAGCGTCGCGGCGGTGGTGCTCGGCGGCGTGGCCCTCGGCGGCGGCAGGGGCGGCCTGCTCGGGCCGATCGTCGCCGTCTTCGTGCTGCGGCTGGTGCGCACCGATCTCACCCTGCTCGCCATCGACCCCAACGTGACCGCGATCGTCGAGGGCTCGATCATGGTCGCCGTCGTCATGTTCGGCGCCTACATCACCATGCGGAGCCGCTCGTCATGAGCATCAGCACAGTTTCCGGACAGCCGGCGTCGCCCGGACGGCGCATCAGGCGCTTCATGAGCGATTATCCGCTGGTGCCGCTGATCGTGCTGCTGCTGCTGCTGGTCCTCGTCCTGCAAACCCTCAGCCCCGGCATCGTCAATCCGCGCTGGCTCGGCAACACGGTCAAATTCGCCATCCCGCTGGCGCTTCTGGCCGGATGCCAGACGATGGTGATGCTGACCGGCGGCATCGACCTGTCCGTCGGGACGGCGGCGACGATGGCCGGCTTCATCGTCGCCACCCAGTCGGTCGACAACCCGCACGGCGTCGCGATGGCGATCGCCCTCATCCCGGCGCTGGTCATCGGCTTCGTCAACGGCATCGGCGTCGGGGTCTTTCGCGTCCATCCGCTGATCATGACGCTCGGAACGAGCCTGATCGGCGTCGGCTGCCTGCAGGTCTACCAGCGCACGGTGATCTCCTCGGGCACGAAATATCCGGATTTTCTGGTCTGGCTGGGCACGGGCGTGACCTGGGGCTTTCCGAATGCGCTCGTGCTGTTCATTCCGGTCGCCGCGCTGCTGATCTTCATCCAGCGCCGCACCGGCTTCGGCCGGCTGCTCTATGCGCTGGGCGACAACGAGCGCGCCACGCGCCTGGCCGGCGTCAAGTACTGGCAGGTGATCCTGGCGCTCTACATGCTGTGCAGCCTGCTGGCAGGGGTGGTCGGCCTGCTCTATGTCGGGCTGATCAAGGCGGCCTCCCTGTCGCTCGCCGAGCCGCTGGTGCTGCCGTCGGTGGCCGCGGCGGTCATCGGCGGCACGTCGATCTTCGGCGGGCGCGGCGGCTATACCGGCACGATCGTCGGGGCGCTGATCCTGACCGTCCTGACCACGCTGCTGACCATCCTGCAGATGCCGGAAGGGGCGCGGCGCATCCTGTTCGGCGCGATCGTGCTGCTGGTCACCGCCGCCTATCTGCGGATCATCGAGGACCGCTGATCGGCGACATCGTTCCCGGTCGCAGAGGGACTGCGGACTCGAAGCTTTCTTTCGAGGCTACAGCACCCCGACGGAAAGAGTTTTGCGCTTCGCCTGCCAGGCTCTCCGTGACCTACGGCACGACACAAACGGCCGGGGCTCCGATTTCCGCCGGGCGAAGATTCAGTGGCAGGCCGGCGCGCTTGGGTACCGTCTTCTCCAGCGGCCAGATCCAGCGTGGAGGATTTACCTGGCGAAAGCGGCTACAAGAGAAGCCGATGCCAGCCTCCGGAAGCAGCCGACCATGACCAAGTTCACGCGCCGAAACTTTCTCAAGGCCGCGGGCGGCACCTCGGCCCTCGGCGCACTGCCAGCTTCGATCCGGCGCGCCCTTGCCATTCCGGCGTACAACGCGACGGGAACGGTCTCAGACGTCAAGCATGTCGTGATGCTGATGCAGGAGAACCGGAGCTTCAACCACTATTATGGCACCATGCCCGGCGTGCGCGGCTTCAGCGACCGCTTCACCATCCCGACACCGAACGGCAGCGTGTGGACACAGACCGGCGTCGATGACGAGCCGGTGCAGCCCTATCATCTCGATCCCATGCTGGGTGATGCATACGTCGTCGGCGGCAACCATTCCTGGCAGACGATGCACGCGGCCTGGGACCATGGAATCATGAAAGGGTGGCCGAAGGCAAAGAACGCCAACGTCTCGATGGGCTATCTCGACGCCGACGACCTGCCTTTCTACCGAGCGCTGGCGGAATCGTTCACCATCTGCGACGCCTACCATGCCTCGGTGATGGGGCCGACCTACCCCAACCGGCTGTTCTGGCAAAGCGGCACCAATGGCGCCCGTTTCGGGGAAGGCGCGGTGATCGAAACCGAAGCCTCCTGGACCCTCGACGGCGGAACTCCGGATCAGGGTCTCACCTGGACGACCTATGCGGAAAGTCTCGAGGCGGCCGGCATTCGCTGGAAAGTGTACGAATTCGACAAGAACAGAACCGGCGGAAGCATGAACGGGGCGTTCAGGGCATTCCGACAGGCCAATGTGGACCTGGCCGCGCATGGCTCGCCCCATGCCCCCTACTCGCCGGCGCTGGAAGCGCTCTCGCCGCTCTACAAGGGCTACGGCAACACCATGTCGGTCGATCGCGGCCTGTTGGCGGACTTCGCGGCGGACATTGCAGCGGGCCGGCTGCCGCAGGTGAGCTGGATCATTCCGCCGTCAATCTACCAGGAACACCCGCATCAATCCGCCGCGCCGCAGGGCGAGTGGTACGTGGAACGGCTGCTGAACATCCTGACAGCCGACCCGGACGTCTGGAGCAAGACCGTGCTGCTCGTCAACTATGATGAGAACGACTGCTTCTTCGATCACATGCCGCCGCCCGCACCACCTTCTCCCGCGAGCGAACCGGGCCATTACCACGGCAAGTCCACTGTCTCGACGGCGGGCGAGTACCTCGATATGGGCGCCTTTCCCGGTGACGCCCATCCCTTCACGCCGGACGGCAATGTCGTCGGGGCTGGCATGCGGGTCCCCATGCTGGTGATTTCGCCATGGAGTGCTGGCGGCTGGGTCAACTCCCAGGTGTTCGATCATACGTCGACGCTCCGCTTCGTCGAAAGAGTGTTCGGCGTCGCGCCGACGACACTCACCCCCTGGCGGCAGGCGGTGATGGGAGACCTGACGAGCTGTTTCGATTTCGCCAGGCCGGACAGCGCATTGCCGACGCTGCCACGAGCACCGGCCCAGGACGCGGCAAACGCCCTGTTCGCACAGCAGAGCGCGGCGCCGCCCGTGCCGGTGCCAGCCCTAGGCGCAACCCCGCTGCCCGTGCAGCCGATCAACGGACTCGTAAGGTCGCGGGCCTTGCCTTACGAATTGCACACTGGCGCGCGGGTCGACACCGAACACGGCACGGTTCAGCTTGAGTTCAAGAACACGGGCAAGCAGGCGGCGGTGTTCCATGTATACGATAGGCTCAACCTGACGAGGCCGCCGCGCCGCTACACCGTCGAAGCCGGCAAGAACCTGTCAGATGTCTGGCATGCGGCGGACAACACACCTGCCGGACAATACAGTCTCTGGGTGCTCGGACCCCAGGGGTTCCATCGCCAGTTCGACGGCGATGCGTCGGCCGACGCGCGTGGTTTCGACACCGAAATGAGCATCGACTATGACCCCGCTGCCAACGCCCTGCATCTGAGGATTGCAAACAGCGGAGCCGCAGGGGCCTCGGTCACCGTCACGGCCAATGCCTACCGTTCCGACGGGCCGTGGAATCACACGATCGGTCCGGACAAGACGGCAACCCAAATATTGTCATTGGCCGACAGCCATGGCTGGTACGATTTCACGCTCCGCGCCAACGACGACAAGCTCATACGCCGCTTCGCCGGCCGCCTGGAAACGGGCATGGACAGCTATTGCGATCCAGCGATGGGCGTCCCGTGACCTGTCCTGAAATCGCCAATCCCGTTGCGGCTATTCGCCGATGACCAGCGACGGATACCTGTTCAGCAAGGCGTAGTCGTGGTTGGGCAGAATGATATCGGCATTGGCCTTGATCCAGCGATCGTTGTCGATCCACTGCTGAACATTCCACAGAGGCCCCATAGGCCATGATCTGTCTATGTTTGTGTAGTTGTAGTAGAAATCGGAAGCGATGCAAACCTGGCCCAGGGACGTCCTGGCCATCACCACCATCTGGCCGGCGGCGTGACCGCCAACCTTGATCAGTTCGAGATTCTTGCCGATCCTGTAGTTTCCGTCAATCATTTCGAGACGGTCACTGATGGCGGTCAACTTCGTCTGCCATTCGCGATAGTAGAACGTCGCGAATGGCGGCGGGTTTACGAGGAAGGGAACCTCGTCCTTCTGAACGATGAAGCGGGCCTTGGAAAACAGCTCATTGTTGCCGATGTGGTCGAAGTGCAGATGCGTCAGCGCGACGACATCGATATCCTCCGGCTTCAGGCCCTTTCGCGCCAGGGCACCGACGATTTCCTCTTCCCTACTCTTGGTCGCGATGTAGTCGATCCCGTATCTGTTCTGCATCGACATGATCTCATCGCAATCACCCAGACCGGTGTCGATGAGGATGGTCTGGTCCTCGCCTTCGATGAGCCAGACGGGAACCGGCACCATCAGTCCCGGCGCGAAACTGCCGTCCTCGGCATAGACCCGCTCCTTGTAGCCGTAGGGCAGCAGATCGGTCTTCTTCACCAGCGGATGCCGTTCCGGGGCACCGTACACGCTGGTGCTGTAGCTGCTTTCCAATGATCCTGTGAGAATGCAGTGAATCTTGACCGACATCTTGTCTGGCCTTTCTCAAGTCTGATGTTTCGGAGTGCACAATTCACAAGGCGGCAGCGACTACCGCGTGCACCATTCCAGCATGTTGGTCCAAAGCCGCTTGTAGCCCGGCCAATCGCAGAACTGCGGCGGCAGCCAGTGCGGCGATATATCCGACGTCCAGACCGCGGTACGGCCTTTGCCAAACCGTCCGGTGACCAGCAGCGGATGCCCGCCCTGGTCCTCGGGCAGCCTGGCAACCAGTTCGACGTCGTCGCGTTCGCGAAGCTTGACCTCGTTGACGCCCAGCAGCGGCGGCCAATTGCCGTCGATGCCTTGCATGATGGCGTGGTCCGCCAGCACGACCTCCGCCGCGGCGCCTTCCGGCATCTCGACGCGGTCGTCATAGGGAAGGCAGGTCACCGGAAGCACGTCTTCGACCGGAGTGCTGCGCCACCGGGCGCGACCGTCGATTCCCTGAAACGACAGATATCCGCCGGCCATGATCAGCGCGCCGCCGTCCTCGACCCATTGCTTGATCAGCTTGAGGCGGTTTGGAACCGTCTGAGAGTGGATCCAGACGGCGGGCGGAAGAAGAAAGGAATTCGCGCCGATGTCGGACAGGATGATCACGTCGTAGTTTGCAAGACCCGAGCGCTCGTAGGGAAACTGCTCGACCGCCTCATGGGCGGGCATGAAGGTAAGCGCGAAATCCGTGCCGGCGAGCGCCTTGCGCAGTGGCTCCACGCCCGTATGAAACGTCGTGGAATTGAAGGAATCGAAGCCCTTGTAGTGCACGGCCGAGCTGATCCAGCTCTCTCCCACAAGAAGAACATTCTTTGTCATTGTCTGGCTCCGTCTGGCACTGCTGAGATGCCAGTTTGTTACACTGGGTGCGAGTTGGTCCGTGGCCGGCAAACGGGCGCCGGCGGACGGATGGCCTGTTGGTGAGGTGGATGTAGCGGGGACGGCGATCTTTCCGCACGCACCCGTCAAGTGTTACGGCGCGACCGGTCCAAGCTGAACCTGGTCGCGCCGATAAGATCAGTATCCCTTCTCATCAGCTCCGTATTTGGCGATGTAGAGATCCTGAACCTTGTTTCCCCAGAAGTGCTCGGCAGCGTCCACCGGCTTGTCGATGCTGCCGGAGCCGATCAGAAACTGGTTGTCGCCATCCCAGGTCTTCTTCCAGTAGGAATAGCCGGCGTCGTCGAGGATGGCCTCCTGGACCTCGGAGGCGTTGCCCGCGTAGTTTTCGAAGACCTGCCAGAACCCGACGAAGCCCTCTACCGTCAGTTGCGCGCCGGTTTGAGCGTTCAGCTCGCCCGTGATGATCTTTCCGCAGTCCGCCGTGTTGTCGTTGCAATAGCGCACGATGCGGAACATCACGTTCATGAGCGCCAGCATGGCGTCCTGGTTCTTCTCGGCGAACGTCTTCGTGGTGACGAAGCCATTGATCGGAGGCGGTGCCAGATCCGGGCCCGAGGCAATGACGATCATCCCCTCGGCCGTGGCTCGGGTCCTTTGCGGGATGCCGCCCAGATAGGCGTCTCCGGTGCCGGACAGAAAGGCGGCCAGCCCCTGGTCGGGGTTCATGTCGATGATCTTGGCGTCGGTCTGCGACAGGTTGACCGATTCAAGCGCGGTGACAACCTGCTTGCCCATGTCGGTGGCCATCGTCGTCACGATCGACCGGCCCTTGAGCTGTTCGAAGGCGTTGCGGCGCGCCTCCTCGTAGGCGACGCCCTTCGAAACCTGGTCGTCAACGGTGACAAGGCCCTTGTCCGGGCGCCCCATCAGCGCGGAGCCTTCGGTGAACGGATTCCAGCCGTACCAATAGATCATGTCGGTTGCGCGGCCGGCGATGGAAACCACGCCGGTCGTGTTGTTGATCGCGACATCCACGCCGCCCGAGACGACGGCAGGCACGATGGCGTCCCATCCGAGCGTCACCAGCTTGACGTCCAGGCCGGCTTCCTTGAACCATCCCTTCTGCTGGCCGACGATGGGAAGCATCGTGTCCTGAAACGGAGATATGCCCAGCTTGATGACGGTATCCTGGGCGAGTGCCGCACAGGTGCCGAACGAAAGGGCCACCACGCCCGCGAGCGATTTCACAAATGCCCGCCGGCACAACCAAGATTGCGAAAAGCCTATCATCTGCATTCCCCTTTTTTGCTTGAGTAGATCTTTGCCAAAGCGCGTCGCGTCAAACCGGACTCAGGCGACGCGCTTTAAATTCTTCTTTTGATGCATGTCGTTGTCCCGAAACCGGTTCCCACTTTCGGGCGACATGCATCAGCCGTCGCGATCGGCCCACCTCGTGCTCCGCAGGCTGACCAGCCGCACGATCCGATCGAGCACATAGGCTTCGATGCCGATGACAACGGTACCGAGAAGAATGACCGGCGTGTCGAGCGTCCGACTGGCCAGCATGATCAGCCGTCCCAGCCCGGCCTCTGCGCCGATCATTTCGGCCGCCACGATCACCGCGAAGGCCAGCGCCGCGCCGATGCGCAGGCCGCTCACCAATTCAGGCAGGATGGCGGGCAGGATAACCGTTCGATACGCAACGTTCTCCGAGGCGCCGAGCGATCGTGCCGCACGCAGAAAGACCGGGCGGACGTTGTTGGAGGATACGACGGTGTTGACCACCATCACCATGAAGCAGCTCAGCGCACCGAGCACGATCTTGCCCAGGTCGCCAATGCCGAACCAAAGGATCACGAACGGGACGAGCGCGACCGGCGGCACGGGCCGCAACGCTTCTATGATCGGCTGCATCAAATGACGCGCCACATAGCTGCGCGCCATGAGCAATCCGGCCGCGATCCCCAGGAACGATCCGATGAGCCAGCTCACCACGACGCGCACGAAGGTCGCGGCCGAGTCGAGCGCGAGCGTCGGCCAAAGATTGCCGAGCCTCTCCAGCACCTGGAACGGTGACGGAAAATACAGCGACGAGACGATTCCGGTGCCGCTCGTCAGCATCCACCACAATGCTATGCACATGGCCATGGATGCGACACTGAGAAGCTCGCCCGACCGCGCGGGTGGCTTGCGCGAGGAGCTTGCGGGCGACGCGGCGACCGCCGCGCGCTTGTCGGTAGCGGATCTACTCATCGCGATGCGTCCCCAGAAGCCTGACGATCTCTTGGCGAAGCGCCTGAAATTCGGGTTGATTGCGCGCGTCGAGATGACGCGGAAACGCAAAGGGTATTCGAACCTCCGCGGTGATCCTCGCCGGACGCGGCGACATAACGATCACGCGGTCCGAGACCATGATCGCCTCTTCGATGTCGTGCGTGACGAAGATTACGGTCTTGCGGCTTTCCCTTCGGAAAGTCGTCAGGATCTCCCACATCGATTCCTTGGTGAAGATGTCGAGCGCGCCGAAGGGCTCGTCCATCAGCAACACTTCGGGGTCACTGACATAGGCACGGGCGAGATCGACCCGTTTGCGCATTCCGCCCGAGAGGTTCTTCGGATAGGCGTCGCCGAATTGTTCGAGCCCGACAAGCGCCAGATATTTCTCCACCGCTTCACGATCCGCCGAGGCAGCCCGGCCCTGAACGCGAGGCCCGTATTCCAGGTTCTTTCGCACTGTCAGCCAGGGAAACACGGCGTCGTCCTGAAACACCACGACACGCTTTCCATCAGGTGGTCCGGCGACGTGATCGCCAATCCGGATGACGCCTTTGGTGGCGGAAAGAAATCCGGCGACCAGATTGAGCGCGGTGGTCTTGCCGCAGCCCGAAGGTCCGACAAGCGAAACAAACTCGCCGGACTGCACCTCGAGGTTCGCATCCTTGAGGGCGTAGACGACATTCTCGCCCGATCCGAAAATCATCGAAACGTCGCTTATGCTGACACTCGTCAAGGTGCAGTCCCTCTACTCGATTGGCGCGGCTCCGTTGAAAATGCTCTAGTTGAAAATTTGACCCACTTCCAATATCGTTTTCTGATTAACCGATAGCCTGGGCGTATCAATGTTGAGCACGGAACTGCTGCGCTATTTCGTGGGTGTCGCGGAAAGCAAATCGTTTCGCGGCGCGGCGCGGCGGCTGAACGTCTCGCAACCGTCCCTTTCGCGTGCGGTGCGCAGCATCGAGCTTCGGCTGGGGACCGAATTGCTGAGGCGCACGACGCGCAACGTCGAACTGACCGAGGCAGGCAAGGCCTTTCTGCTGGGCAGCCGGCAAATCCTTGCCAAGATCGACGAAACCGAGGAGGCAACCCGCCTGGCGGCGGCCGGAAAGCTCGGCGTTCTGCGCATCGGCTATATCGATGAGGCTTTCCAGGGACCGCTGACCCAGTTCGTCCGCCGCTTTTGCCAGACTTTTCCCGCAGTGGCGGTCGAACTGATACCGGCTCCCACCCATGAACAGGTGTCCGCGCTGAAGCGCGGAACCATCGACGTCGGCTTTTTGTTCGGTCCGGTCGGCGGTGAGATGCTGCGATCCCACCGCGTTCGCGAGGAATGCTATGTCGGCGTGTTTCGCCACGACGACGAACTTGCAAAAAAGCCTTCGGTGACGCTGAGGGAGTTTTCCTCGAGACCCCTGGTGTTGGGTGACCCCAAGATCTGGACGAGGTTCCGCGCCCAGTTGGACGAGGTCTTTCTGAACGCGGGCATCACCCCAAACATCATGTTCGAATGCGCGGGGACGGTGGGCATCTTCGGCATCGTCGGAACGGGCCTGGCCTGCACGATATCGGCTGAAAGCTCCGCCGCCTTCTTCTGCCACAGCACGCAGGTGGCCCGCCCGATTTCGGATATCGACATCAGGCTCTTTACCGACGCGGTCTGGCACCGTGACAATCAAAACCCCTGCCTGACCGAATTCCTGGAGATCATGAAACAAGACGCCGGAATCTGGCACGACTGATACCAAGGCCCGCCGATGTGACTCTCCGGGGCTCCCCGGATTGAGGCTGGCGCGATTCAAAGTGGCGTGGAGGAGGCGCGCCATGCCGCCCAGCCGCAGCGGATCACCTCAATTGGAATGCGAGATTGGGCGCATGAGCGTCACTTGTGCGGGCCATTGGTATCAGACTGATCGTTGCCAGATTTCCTGCTGCTCCCGCTTCACCATCTCTTCGGCGCTGGCGGGTCTGACCGTGCGATAAGAGGGCTTTTCCGCCTCGATCACCTCGATCATCGTGGCGATCATTTCTTCGGGGTCATGCTGGTGGTTCAGTTCGCGAACAGGCCAGTGGCCGGTCACGCGCTCGCCCTGCTTCCACCACTGGTCCATGGTTTCCATGCCAGTGTCATTGAAGCCGGTGCGAAAGGCGCCGGGATTCACCGTGACCACTTCCACGCCATAGGGCTTCAGCTCTTCATGCATCGCCGAGCAGATGCCTTCGACCGCGTGTTTCGATGCGGCATAGGCACCATCGAACGGCACCTTTACCAGTCCGGCAACGGATGATGTCCAGACGATCCGGCCCGATCCGCGCTGCACCATCTTGCGGGCAAAACCCTGCGCCAGTTCGAGAGCGGCGAACACATTGGTCTCGAAGACAGCGCGGAACACCGGCATAGGGATTTCCGCCATCGGACCCGATTCCATAATGCCGGCATTGTTGAACAACACGTCGACCTGCGTATCGAACGCAAGCGCGTGATTGCGATCGATTTCGCTCAGCACATCGAGTTTGATGACGTTCATTTCCAGCCCTGCCTCGGCTGCTGCCGCGCGCAGTTCGGTCACTTGCGGCCAGATCTGGCATCCGGCGATGACCTTGTGGCCCTTGGCGGCCAGCCCCATGGCCACGCCGCGGCCGAAGCCGCTGCCCGCGCCGGTGATCAGAACGGTCTTTGCCATGGTTTCGCCTCTGGCCATCAGGCCTTGGCTACATGATCGAGCAACGTGCGCGCGGCCAGCTTACCCAGATTGTTCCCGGCCAGCGGGCTGTCGCCGGTGAGCAGCATGCGGTCCCGCAGCACTTCTCCCGAAATCCCGGCATTGACGATCGTGATCCCCAGCTTCCGAAGCTCCTCGCCGAATTTCCAGGTGAGGTGGCCGGGCATATAGCCGATGTCGGGGGTCTGCGCGTCCATCGCATCGGGGAAGGCGGCAATCCGGTAGCCGTCATAGATTGACTTGCGACCATCGCTGCTCGCGCCAACCGCCAGCAGCGCGGCGGGGCCGTGGCACAGCGAGATCACGAATTTGCCCTGCGCATCGGCCCACTCGAGCACGGCTTTCACGTCCTCGCTTTCCGGCAGTCCGATCAGCGCGCCGTGCCCGCCAGGGATGAACACGCCGATGTAGTCGGAATCCTCGCCCAACCCGCTTTCGATCACTTCGGCCAGCTTTTTCGGCCGTTTGAACTCTGCGCGATATTTGTCGAACAGGCCCATCACCTCCTCGTCTTCCCGCGGCATCGCCCAATATTCGAACTTCACCGGATTGCCGGAAACGGTGGCCACGTCGAACGCAAAGCCGGCCCTGTCCATGTGATACATCGGAAGCAGCGTTTCGACCGGATGATTGCCGGTGGAGAACATCGTGCCATTGTCGGTCAACAGATAGCGTTCGTCCGCACCGATCATCAGCAGTTTCCAGCGCCCGCCGGTGTAGGTATCGGGATAGTCCGCGCCGCTCAGGTCGGATCTGGGTGAAGTGAACTGACTCAGCGAATATGGCGAGGGAAAGAAGGCATTGTCCTCTGCCGGGTCAGGTGTGGGGCGCTTGTCGTCGGTGGTAGCCATGTCATTCTCTTGAACGCGATATCCTCGCATCCATTTAAAACCGCACTACATTTTTACAAGGCAGCTTCCCCGAATGTGCCGCGAAACTCTGCGCCGAACGATAAGGATGATTGGCGGGTCGTGGCCGCATCGCTTCGATATAGTGGCGTGTGAACCATCCCGGGCTTGCCGGAGGCCGTTTCGCCTAAGTCATGCCGCTATGGCAGGCTTTTCCAGCGCGGCGTAGTAGCGTTCCAGCGCCTTCAGCTTCGCGGCCATGTCGCTCGGCACACCGGCCTTCCTGCCGGCATCGATCTCGGAATTCTTCATCCAATCCAGCAGCGTGCGTGCCGGGCAGCCGGTCTTTGACACTATCGACTGGCAGGCAATCCAGCGAGAGGAATGATCAGTCTCGTGATCCAAAACCAACCGCACCGCACACTCGCGCACCTCGGGAGAGGACCTGTTCGTCGTCTTGCTCGTCATGGCTCCATCCTGTTGGGAACTTGGAGCCTCCTGAAAATCCTGGGCGGTTCAGCCTTTCTAGTTGCGGAACACAACTGGAACATGTAGCTTTGTTCTGGTTTTGTTTGATTCTGCGAGGGCGCGCGATGCTGACCAGGAAGCAACATGAATTGCTGCTCTTCATCCATGGGCGCCTGAAGGAATCCGGCATCCCGCCCTCCTTCGACGAGATGAAGGAAGCGCTCGACCTCGCCTCGAAGTCCGGAATCCACCGTCTGATCACCGCGCTCGAGGAGCGAGGCTTCATCCGGCGCCTGCCGAACCGCGCGCGCGCGCTCGAGGTGCTGAAGCTTCCCGAGTCGATCGCCGCGGCCGCTCAGGCAAGAAAGCCGGCGGCTGCCAATGCCAACGAGACGCCGGCCGGCCGGCGGACGGCGGAATCCAGGACGCCTGTCGCATCCAACGACGAAAGCGGCGTCGCCCTTCCCGTCATGGGCCGGATCGCCGCCGGCGTACCGATCGACGCCATCCAGCACCCGACGCATTCCATCACCGTCCCGCCGAGTATGCTGTCTGGCGGCGAGCACTATGCACTGGAAGTTCGCGGCGATTCGATGATCGAGGCCGGCATCCTCGACGGCGACACTGTGATCATTCGCAACGGCAGCACGGCCAATCCCGGCGAGATAGTCGTCGCGCTGGTCGACGATGCGGAGGCGACGCTGAAGCGGTTTCGCCGCAAGGGCGGCATGATCGAGCTGGAGGCCGCCAATCCGGCCTATGAGACGCGCAGTTATGGCGCCGACCGGGTTCGGGTGCAGGGCAAGCTCGTCGGGCTGATCCGCCACTACTGAGGCGTGCCGGGCGCCGCGGAAGGGTTTGCGGGTCGACGGGGTGGCGATCTGCCGGGACCGGCGGCATCCGCGCCTCGCGACGGATCTGCTGTGGAACCCGCGAGCGCCCGCGATCTGGCTGCGTAGGGCGGCTTGCCGCGCGCCTCGCGCGAAAAGCGCCGATGGTCGTGCCAGGGTCGGGCCGACGCGGAGGCTGCATAGACGATCTGCGGCTGCGCGCCGTGCAGATAGACCGCGGCGCTTCCGAAGCGGGCCAGATCCCTCTTCGTGACGGTGAGAACGGTCTGATCGGCACAGCGCAAGGGCAGCGTCGCATCGTCCAGCACGATCAGTCTGGCCCGGCCGCAGGCATTGCGCGCCGCCTCGACGTCCGCCGTGTAGACGATCGTCTCGCCGCCCGCCAGACCGGCCCTGCAGGTTCCGTCTTCGCACGCGAACCCGTCTCGGGACGCCGCCCCGCCTCCCTCCGGGGTTTCGACGGGCTTCTCGTATCCATGCGCCCTCATCGATCGCATCCAACTGTCCGCCGTGAAGGCGTTCGGCCGTGGCCGGTTGACCGCGAGGGCGCCGCCCGCCGTGCGAAACGCAACCAGGCGGCCGTCCTCGGCAAGGAACACCGAAGGTTCCTTCACCACCGGCAGCAGCAGCATTCCCGCGACGCCGAACGGCAGAGCGGCCCAGCGCAGGCGGGTCGTCGCCACCGTGGCGAGCGTCAGTGCGACCGTCAGCAGCGCGACGCCCTTGCCCGAGACCAGGCCGACCGCGTCGATCGGCGAGCGCTGCGAGAACCACTCCGCCACGGCGAGCATCGCCGACAGGCCCCAGCCCATCGCGGCCAATGGCAGGCCGTCGAGCCCCAGGGGCATGAGCAGCGAGGCCAGCAGGGCTGTCGGAACCACGATCAGCGAGACGATCGGCATCGCCCCCAGATTGGCGAACACGCTGAGCGGCGACACGCGCTGGAAATGCCATGCGCCGAACGCCGCGGTCGCGAGGCCGGCGATGAGCGACGTCATGACGATGCCCGCGGCGACGGCCAGCAGCCTGGAGAGAAGCGGCGGCAGCAGTGTCGCCGGACCGCGCCGGACGCTGCTTCTTCCGCGCCTTTCCGACCACAGGGCGTAGGCCCCCACCAGCGCCGCGGTGGCCGCGAACGACATCTGGAAACTCGGCCCGACCACCTCGTGCGGCGAGACCACGAGCACGATGGTCGCCGAGATGGCCAGGTTGCGCATCGTCAATGCCGCCCGGTCGAACACCACGGCCGCCAGCATGACGGCGAGCATCACGAAGCTGCGCTGCGCCGCCACTTCGGCACCGGAGATCACCAGATAGGCGCCGATCGCCAGGATGCCGGCGACGGCGCTGTACTTGCGGATCGGGCGGCGCGACGAGAATGTCGGAAACAGCGCGAACAGCGCCCTGATCGCGCTGATCACCGCGCCGGCGACCAGCGCCATGTGGAGACCGGAGATCGAGATGACGTGATAGAGGCCCGTCCTGCGCAAGGCCTCGCTCGCCTCCGCGGGGATCCCGGCGCGCACCCCGACGATCAGCGCCGCTGCGATCTCGCCTTCGGCGCCGCCGATCCGGCTGCGGATGCGGTCGGCGATGCGGGCGCGCGCGCCCTCGATCCACGCGCCGAACCTGTCGGCGGCGGACGGTTCGCCCGGATCGAGACGCACGGGGCCGCTGAGCACGAAGCCGCTGGCGCCGATCCCGTCGAAATAGCCTTCGAAGGAGAAGTCGTAGCTTCCCGGCTGCACCGGCCCCGGCGGCGGTCGCAGGCGGACCACCGCCTCCACCCTGTCCCCGGCGGCGATATCTTCCGGCAATGCGGCGCGGGCCGTCACCCTGACCCGCTCCGGGGCGTAGCGCAGAGACGGCCGTTCCGTCCGTTCCACCTGCAGGGTCAACCGGCTGCGCGCCTTGTCCATCCGCTCCAGCGACACCACCCGCCCGGTCAGCCGCGTGGTGATCTCGGCGCCGATCATCCTGGTGCCCGCCCTCCAGGTTTCCGCCTTGGCGAGCACCATGCCGGCCGCAAACAGCAGGGCCGCGAGCACCAGATAGCGCGACGGCCGACCCGATGGCAGCAGCACCACCGCCAGCGCACAGATCGCGAGCAGAGCGAGCAGCGGCGGCCATCCGGGCTCGAAGGAAAGGCCGAAATAGACGAGCGCACCGAGGGCGACCATCACCGGGACGAACAGGAAGGGCGTGCCGCGCTCGATCTCCAGCGCAAGCGCCGAACGGATCGCGCCGCGGCCCGTGCGCGCCGTCCGCAGCGCCAAAGGCGGCAATCTTCGGATCGAAGGCCAGGCCGACGCGCCTGCATTTCCCCGCCCCGCCGCCGAGAGCGCTCCGCCAGCGGCTTTCCGCACCGGCGGGGCAACGGTCCCGGAAAGGGTGTCGTCGGCCGCACGGAACCAGTGCCGTTCGCTGACATCGTGCGCAGGCGTCTCGACGGACATCATGCCCCCAGGCCGGACACGCCAAGGGGCCGCGCCGGCTTGCACCCCTGACCCTCTATGCTACATGAACGCGCATCGAATTCCATGCGTCCGTCCTTCGGCCGCGAGACCCACGTCCGAAAGCATCTGCCATGTCCGCGCCCGTCATCACGCGCTTCGCTCCTTCCCCGACCGGCTACCTGCATATCGGCGGGGCGAGGACTGCGCTCTTCAACTGGCTCTACGCGCATCACACGGGCGGCAAGATGCTGCTGCGCATCGAGGACACCGATCGCGAGCGCTCCACACAGGCGGCGACCGACGCCATTCTCGAAGGCCTGACCTGGCTCGGCCTCACCTGGGACGGCGAGGCTATTTCACAGTTCGGCCGTGCCGCCCGGCATCGCGAGGTCGCCGAGGAACTGGTGGCGCGCGGTCAAGCCTACTATGCCTACGAGTCGGCGCAGGAACTGGAGGCGATGCGCGAGAAGGCGCGCGCCGAGGGCCGTCCGCCGCGCTACGACGGCGGCTGGCGCGACCGCGATGCGTCCGAGGCGCCGGCGGGCATCAAGCCGGTGATCCGCATCAAGGCGCCGACCGCCGGCGAGACGGTCGTCCGCGACCGCGTGCAGGGCGACGTGCGCTTCCCGAACAAGGATCTGGACGATTTCATCATCCTGCGTTCGGACGGCGTGCCGACCTACATGCACGCCGTGGTCGTCGACGACCACGACATGGGCGTCACCCACATCATCCGCGGCGACGATCACCTGACCAACGCGGCGCGGCAGACTGTGATCTACCAGGCGATGGGCTGGGACGTGCCGGTGATGGCGCATATCCCGCTCATCCACGGGTCGGACGGCGCGAAGCTGTCGAAGCGCCACGGCGCCCTCGGCGTCGAGGCCTACCGGGCCATGGGCTATCTGCCGGAAGCGCTGCTCAACTATCTGGCGCGCCTCGGCTGGAGCCATGGCGACGACGAGGTCATGTCGATCGCCCAGATGATCGAATGGTTCGAGATCGACGACGTCAACCGCGGCGCGGCACGGTTCGACTTCCAGAAGCTGGAAGCCCTGAACGGTCTGCACATGCGGCGCATGGGCGATGCCGAACTGACCGAGGCCCTGATCGCCACCCTGCCCTTCCTGCCGAACGGCAAGACGCTGGTCGAGGCTCTGACGCCCGCCGGACGCGCCCAACTGCTGGCGGCGATGCCCGGGCTGAAGGAACGCGCCAAGACGCTGGTCGAGCTCGCCGACGGCGCGGCATTCCTGTTCGCCAGCCGTCCCCTGGCGCTGGACGACAAGGCGGCCGCCCTGCTCGGCGAAGGGGCCCGCCCCGTTCTCGCCGGAGCGGCCGAGGCGCTTCGCGCGATCGGCGACGACTGGTCGGCAGCCTCCACCGAGGCGGCGATCCGGGCCTTCGCGCAGGCCGGCGGCCACAAGCTCGGCGCCGTCGCCCAGCCGTTGCGCGCCGCCCTGACGGGGCGCAGCACGTCACCCGGCGTGTTCGACGTGCTGGCCGTTCTGGGGCGCGACGAAAGTCTTGCACGGCTGGGAGATCAAATCGATTAGGATTTTCGCCGATCCCGCGACAGCCATTGAATCCCGCCTGCTGCGGTGCAACATTGCAGGCACCACTTCACGTCGCGACGCCCTCGCGGTCGAGGTCCCGAAATCTGCGCCACGCAGATGCTGCAGCCTCCCCTCCGGACGCCACGCCGTTTCCCGACTATCACTGCAAGAGGTGTTTGAATGACCGAGTCGACCGTGAAACTGGACTTCAAAGGCAAGTCGCTCGATCTCAAGGTCCGATCGGGTTCGGTGGGTCCGGACGTCATCGACATCGCCGCGCTCTACAAGGAAACGGGCGCCTTCACCTATGATCCCGGCTTCACCTCGACGGCGAGTTGCGAATCGGAAATCACCTTCATCGACGGCGACGCCGGCATCCTGCTGCATCGCGGCTACCCGATCGACCAGCTCGCGGAGCAGAGCGATTTCCTCGAAGTCTGCTACCTGCTGCTCTACGGCGAACTGCCCACGAAGGCGCAGAAGGACGATTTCGACTATCGGGTGACGCGCCACACGATGGTGCACGAGCAGATGTCGCGCTTCTTCACCGGCTTCCGCCGCGACGCGCATCCGATGGCTGTAATGTGCGGCGTGGTCGGCGCGCTGTCGGCCTTCTATCACGACTCGACCGACATCTCCGACCCCTATCAGCGCATGGTCGCGTCGATGCGCCTCGTCGCCAAGATGCCGACCATCGCGGCGATGGCGTTCAAATACCATATCGGCCAGCCCTTCGTTTACCCGAAGAACGAGCTTTCCTACGCCGCCAACTTCCTGCACATGTGCTTCGCGGTGCCCTGCGAGGAGTACAAGGTCAACCCGGTTCTGGCGCGCGCCATGGACCGCATCTTCATCCTGCACGCCGACCACGAGCAGAACGCCTCCACCTCAACGGTGCGCCTCGCCGGTTCCTCCGGCGCCAACCCGTTCGCCTGCATCGCCGCCGGCATCGCCTGCCTGTGGGGCCCCGCGCATGGCGGCGCCAACGAAGCGGCGCTCAACATGCTGTCGGAGATCGGCACGGTCGACCGCATTCCCGAGTTCATCGCGCGCGCCAAGGACAAGAACGACCCGTTCCGGCTGATGGGCTTCGGCCACCGCGTCTACAAAAACTATGATCCGCGCGCCAAGATCATGCAGAAGACCACGCATGAGGTGCTGGGCGAGCTCGGCATCAAGGACGATCCTATGCTCGACGTGGCGATCGAGCTGGAGCGGATCGCGCTGACCGACGAATATTTCATCGAGAAGAAGCTCTATCCGAACATCGACTTCTATTCGGGCATCACGCTGAAGGCGCTCGGCTTCCCCACCACCATGTTCACGGTCCTGTTCGCGGTGGCGCGAACCGTCGGCTGGATCGCGCAGTGGAAGGAGATGATCGAGGATCCGCAGCAGAAGATCGGCCGGCCGCGCCAGCTCTACACGGGACATCCGCAGCGCGACTTCGTGCCGATCGCCAAGCGCTGAGAAACCGCACAACGAACATGGCCCGCGACGATCGCGGGCCATTGCATTTCCGGGTCAGCCGATCCGTTCTACGGCGCTTCGGGGGTGAATGACGCGAGCAGCGCAGCCGCGGCGAGAAAATCCCGCTTGCGGGCATTGCGGCGGGCCACCGCTTCGGCGTCCTGGCCCCAATGCTCGATCTGCCAGTCCTCGTCGACATGCGCGGCGGCCCAGGCCTGTTCGGCCGACAGCGCCTCCGCCTCGAGGGCGAGGGCCAGCAGCGCCGACCCCGTCAGCGAGGTGACCAGATGCAGCGCGGCGAGCCGGAACGGCTCCGCCCGGCGGCGCAGATGCAGCGCCAGCGCGCCGATCGATTCGCGCGGCTGCTCGACGAAGACGATGCCTTCCGCGAGATTCATGCGCGCGCCGAGCGCCGATTGTGCCCATTCGAGCACCGGATCCCAGGCTTCGTTCTGTCTTTGCACGAGACCTTCGGGGCCGTCGGCCCGGTAGCACAGCAGATCCGACGAGGCGAAGCGCAATATGTCTTCCAGAACGGCATCGGCCTGCGCGGCCACGCCGTCGATCGCCGTGTTGGCGAGCCGCATCACCGGCATGGTTGTGGGGTCGACGGTCTCGATCTGCGCCTCGAACTCGGCAGCCACCAGTGCCGCCGACGCGGCCGTCGGCAGCGCCAGCGTGGCGCGCGCCGGGGTTTTCGCGGCCTTGCCGTCGAGCAGCACTGCGTGGGCGCCGTCCGTCGGCCCGACGGAGACGGTCGAATAGAAGCGCTTCGGCAAGGGGGTTTTCATCTGAATCTGGGCGCGGCGCACCGGGTCCGGGTCCGACAGGGCAAGGCCGGCGTCGAATTCGTTGAGCAGCTCACGCATGTCGCAGTTCCATCATTTCGCCGGCCGGTTGACCAGCACCAGTCCGGCCGCGACCAAGGCGAGCGCCGCGAACAGGATCGGAGATAGGGGCTCGTCGAGAAGAATGCCACCGCAGGCGACGCCGAACACCGGCGTCAGGAAGGTGAAACTCGACAGGGACGCGGCGGGATAGCGGCGGATCATGCCGAACCACACGACGTAGGTGAACGCCACGATGACCAGCGCCTGGAACAGAAGCGCGACGATCGCCGGTGAGGAGACGTCGCGCAGCGGCGGCCCCGCGACGGCGAAAAGCGGCAATACGACGATTGCCCCGACGACGAGCTGATAGAGCAGGATCTTCTCGGCCGGAGCATCGGCCACCTTGGTGCGCCGGATGACCAGCGTCGTCGCGGCCCACAGCACACCCGCAGCCAGGCCCATCGCATCGCCGATCAGGGCATCCGGCCCAGGCAGGCTGAGCTTGTCGGCGAAAACCAGCGCGACACCGCAGAAGGCCAGCACCAGGCCGCCGAACTTCGTCGCCGACATCCGCTCGCCGAGCAGCACATGCGCACCGATCAGCACCCAGAACGGCATGGTGTTCATCGTCAGCGTCAGGCGAGACACGCTCGTATAGTCGAGCGACAGGAAGATCAGGGCGAACTCCATGCCGAACAGGCTGCCGGCGAGCACGCCGCCGGGCAGCGAGCCGTCGCGCCCGAAGATCTCCACGCCCCGCCACCGGCACCACAGATAGACGGCGGACGCCGCTACCACCGAACGCAGGACGCTGAGCAGGATCGGATTGAAGCCGGCGAGCGCGATCTTGGCCGCGACGCTGTTCAGCGCCCACGCGAAGGTCAGCCCGAGCATCGTGGCGATAGCCGCAGAATTCAGCGCATCCGCCCGCCGCGGAAGGACGCCGGTGGCGCTCATGACGCGTCGCCGCCCATCGCCTCGTCGAGGCCGAGCAGGTTCCAGCTCTGGCGCATATGGGGGGGCAGCGGCGCCGTCACGTCGATGGTGCCGCCGCCCGGATGCGGGATGACGATGCGCCGCGCATGCAGGTGCAGACGGTTCTGCAGGCCGCCCGGAAAATCCCAGTTGATGTCGGCCTCGAAATATTTCGGATCGCCGATGATCGGGCAGCCGATATGGGCGGCGTGGACGCGCAACTGATGCGTCCGGCCGGTATGCGGCTCCATCTCCAGCCAGGAAAGCCGCTGGCCGGCCTGCTCGATGACGCGATAGTAGGAGACGGCATGGTCGGCGCCGGTCTCGCCATGGCTGGCGACGCGCATGCGGTCGCCGTCCGGCGTCTGCTCCTTGACGAGCCAGGTCGAGATCTTGTCCTCGCGCTTCTTCGGAACACCCTTCACCAGCGCCCAGTAGGTCTTCTTCGCATCGCGGCCGCGAAACGCTTCCGCGAGCTTCATCGCCGCCAGCCGGGTCCGTGCGATCACCAGCACGCCGGAGGTGTCGCGGTCCAGCCGGTGGACCAGGCGCGGCTTTTCGCCCTTGGAGTTGCGCAGCGCCTCCAGCATGGAGTCGACGCTGCGCGTCACGCCCGACCCGCCCTGCACCGCCAGGCCCGAGGGCTTATCGAGGACAAAGACCTTCGGATCCTCGTAGAGGATCATCTGGCGCAGCGCGTCGCCGTCGTCCTTGCCGCGCAAGGTGCGTGCCGTCAGCGGCCCCGCATCCTTGCGGTCGACGTCGAGCGGCGGAACGCGGATCGACTGTCCGGCGTCGAGCCGGGTGTCGGATTTGGCGCGTGCGCCGCTCACCCGGATCTGCCCGGAGCGCAGCAGCTTCTGCAGATGGCCGAAGCCGAGGCCCGGATAATGGACCTTGAACCACCGATCGAGGCGCATGCCGCCCTCGTCGGCACCGACTGCGATGTTTTCCACGCCTGCCATATCGACCGCCTAATCTTTAACGGGCGGCAATAGCATCAAGTGGCGCGTCTTGCGAGGCCGGCGAAGGTATCCGCGATCTGCGCGAAGCACCCGACGTGGATCATCCGGCGCCCTGCGTGTCCGGCGGCGCTTTGCCGATCATCTTCCAGTTCTTGTAGAAGATGGCGTTGAACCGGTCGACGCCGGCCGAGATCACCGCGAGAAGCGCCGAAAGCACGCCCGGCACGGGGGTCGGGCGGATGATGTCCATGAACACGCAGTAGCGGCGGGCATCGTAGAGATTGACGGAGCGGTGCCGCAGCGTGTCGTCGAAGATGAAGAGCGGGTTCTCGTACCAGAGGTTGCGCACGCTGCCGCATTCGATGAACACGTCGTCGGTGACCGACGGACGCAAATTGTAGAGCACCCTGAGCGTCAGACGCAGCGGTCCGAAATGCAGCGAGGTCGATTCGCGCCCGTCGAAGACCGAGACGGCGATCGTGCGGATGAAGCGGTAAGGCTGGTTGAACTCCGGCATGGTCCGGATGTGCTGCTTCCCGTACCATTGATAGACATACATGCCGCGCCGCCCGCTGGGGAACGCCGCGTCGATCTCCGCCATGATCCGCGGCTTGTCGCGCTCGAACACGCCCAGCACCGACTCGATCTCGGCGCGGTACTCCGGCGGAAAGTCCTCCAGCTTCCAGACGCCCGGATTCCTGCGCGAGATCAGGTCGACGAGCACGTTGAAGGGCGACAGCAGCCAGGTGAAGATGCCGTTTCCGAGGAAGTAGCCGACGAACAGGTCGAGGCTCCTGCGGTCGTTGCGCAACACGTCGATGAGGCCGGTTGCAAGGAAGAAGACCGTGATCCAAGGGATGAAATAGAGCGCCGCCGCCAGAACGGGAACGGCGATTGCGATCTTGCGGAGGGCCTTCTTGGGAGCCATGGAGAACCTCGGATGAAGCGCGGCGGATGCGTCATCATCGGACGACGGAGGGCGCCGCGACGCCATACTCCCGCTTTGGCATCCGATCCAGCATTATGAGCTCCCTCGACGCCGCGTCAAATGTCGCAGGCCGATCCATCCTCGACGTGGCCGATCAGCCGCGCTCCCGCCGCAGCTTGGCCCAATAGTCGAGACGCTTGCGGAGGTCGCGCTCGAAGCCGCGATCGGGCGGGTCATAGAAGGTGCGGCGCCCCATCTTCTCCGGAAAATAGTCCTGCCCGGAAAAAGCGTCCGGCTCGTCGTGATCGTAGCGATATCCCGCGCCGTAGCTCTCTTCCTTCATCAGCTTGGTCGGCGCGTTGAGGATGTGTTTGGGCGGCAGAAGCGAGCCGTGCTCCTTGGCGGCGCGCGTCGCTGCCTTGAACGCGGTGTAGACGGCGTTGGATTTCGGCGCGGTCGCCAGATAGACCGCCGCCTGCGCGAAGGCGAGCTCGCCTTCGGGCGAGCCGAGATAGTCGTAGGCATCCTTGGCGGCATTCGCGATCACCAGCGCCTGCGGATCGGCAAGGCCGATGTCTTCCACCGCCATGCGGACCAGACGGCGGCCGAGATAGAGCGGATCCTCGCCGGCGTCGAACATGCGGGCCAGGTAATAGAGCGCCGCGTCGGGATCGGAGCCGCGCACCGATTTGTGCAGCGCCGAGATCAGGTTGTAGTGGCCGTCCTGCCCCTTGTCGTAGACCGGCGCGCGGCGCTGCACGACGTCCTGCAGCTTCTCGGCGGTGAACGTCTCGCCGGGCCGGGCGGCACGCCAGACTTCCTCGGAGAGGGTGAGCGCGGCGCGTCCGTCGCCATCGGCCATGCGCAGCAGCACCGCGCGGGCCTCGCCGTCGAGCGGCAGCGGCTTTCCTTCGACGGTCTCCGCGCGCTCCAGCAATCCCTTGATGCTGGCCTCGCCGAGGGAATGGAACACCAGCACCCGCGCCCGGGAGAGCAGCGCCGCATTGAGCTCGAAGGACGGATTCTCGGTCGTCGCCCCGACCAGCACGACGGTGCCGTCCTCCATGACCGGGAGAAAGGAGTCCTGCTGGGCGCGGTTGAAGCGGTGGATCTCGTCGACGAAAAGCAGCGTCTGCCGGCCGTTGGCGCGTCGCAGGCGCGCCGTCTCGAACACCTTCTTCAAGTCGGCGACACCGGAGAAGATCGCGGAGATCTGCTCGAAGGCGAGATCCGTCGAGCCGGCCAGCAGCCGGGCGACGGTCGTCTTGCCGGTGCCCGGCGGCCCCCAGAAGATCATCGAACCCAGCGAGCCCGAGCCGATCATGCGCGTCAGCACGCCATCCTCGCCGGTCAGGTGCTCCTGGCCGACGACCTCGCCGAGCGTCGCCGGCCGCAGGCGGTCGGCCAGCGGGCGCCCCGCTGGAGGCGATTTCGGCGGAGGCGCGCCGAACAGGTCGCTCATCAGAACCGCATCATCTGGCGGATGAGCTGGCCGTTGCGCTCCACGGTAAAGCGCCACCAGCGCGTGTTGCTGGCCGCGATCTCGGCAAGCTGGGCCGCCGACGTCACGGCCTGTCCGTTCACCTCGCGCACGATGTCGCGCGGCTGAAAGCCGACGCTGGCCGCCGGCGAGTCACGATCGATTTCCACCATCGTCACGCCCGTCGTGTCGGTGCGCATGCCGAGGCGCTGGGCCAGCCGGGGCGACAGTTCCGCGACCTTCGCGCCGGAGAACGGGCTGCGGCCGGTGATCGGCACGGGATCACCGGATGCGCCCTCCGGCGCACGTCCGAGTGCCACCTCGACGGTCTGCTCCTCGCCCTTGGTCAGCACCGACAGGCTCGCCCTGGCGCCGATCGACTGCGTGGCGAGACGATAGCCGAGCGCGTCGACATGCTCGATCGCGATGCCGTTCATAGCCAGCACCACGTCGCCGGGCTTCAGCCCCGCCTGGGCGGCCGGGCCGCCGTCGACGACACTGGAGACCAGCGCGCCGGTCGGACCTTTCATGCCGAGCGACTCGGCGATCTGCGCCGTTACCGGCTCGAAGGTGGCGCCGATATAGGGCCGCTCGAAATAGTCCTGGCCGTTCTGCGCCGCCGTCACCACGGACCGCACGATGTTGGCGGGAATGGCGAAGCCGATGCCGATCGACCCGCCGCTGCGGCTGTAGATCGCCGTGTTGATGCCGACGAGCTGCCCGGTCATGTTGATCAGCGCACCGCCCGAATTGCCCGGATTGATCGCCGCGTCGGTCTGGATGAAGAAGCCGAAATCCGAGATGCCGATATGCGAGCGCGCCAGCGCCGAGACGATGCCGCTGGTCGTGGTCTGGCCGACGCCGAACGGATTGCCGATCGCCAGAACGAGATCGCCGATCTCGAGCGCGTCCGAATCGCCGATCTCGATCGCCGGAAACTCCGAATCGCCCTCGATCTTCAGCACGGCAAGGTCGATCGTCTCGTCCTTCAGCAGAAGCTTGCTCTCGAACTCGCGGCCGTCCGACAACGCGACCTTGACCTCGTCCGCGTCGCTGATGACGTGGTAGTTGGTGACGATGTAGCCGCTCTTGTCGACCAGCACGCCCGACCCCAGCGCCGACTGCGCGCGCTCCGGCGCCGAGCCGCCGAAGAAGCGCTCGAAGAAGGGATCGCCGTCGAAGGGCGACCTCACCCTGACCTGCCTTGAGGCATAGACGTTTACGACGGCCGGCGCGGTCTGCCTGACCAGCGGCGCGAAGGACAACTGGATCTCCTTGGCCCCGAACGGCAGCCGGCGCCCGGGCGGCGCGGGCGGCGGCGGCGCCTCCTCCATGCTCTTCAGCAGCTCGGTCAGCACGTCCTTCAGGCCCGGATCGGGCTGCTTGTCCTCGGCGAAGGCGGCACCGCCAAGGGCGGTCCATCCGAAGATTGCGAAGGCAACCAGCAAGGCTGCGACGCGCTTCAAAGACATGGAAACCTCCGGAGGCCTAGCTGAGTCTGACGGCGCACGGACCGTCGGGACGGTCTCGGCGCCCGTACCTGTACCGATTTTGGGCGGCTTGTCGACATGATGAAGAATGCGGATCGCCAGCCGGGTCGCGGCTAGGATTTGCGGTGCTTCGGCTGCGGCCCCGCCTCGATCCGATCGGCGATGTCGGTGAAGCCGCGCCGCCTTGCATGGTCGAGCGCCGTGACGCCGTCCCGATCGGCGAGATTGGCTGCACCGGCATCGACGAGCAGCCCGACGATCTCGCGATAGGCGGGTCCGCCATCGCCGAGAATCACCGCTTCCAGAAGCGCTGTCCAGCCCAGATTGTTGACGTGATCCACGTCGACGCCCGCCTCGAGCAGAATCCGCACCGTGCCCGGGTAGCCGTGATGGGCTGCCGGTATGAGCGCGACGCCGCCATAGCGGTTGGTGTCCTTCAGGTTCGCCTTCCCGGTGGCCAGGATCAAGGACAGGATCTCGTCCCGCCCCTCGGCCCCGGCATAGAGGAACGGGGTGTCCTGGATGCCGTCCTTGGCATTGACGTCCGCTCCGGCCTTGATGAGCTGGCGCGCCGCGCCGACATGGTTCGAGCGGATGGCCAGCAACAGGGGCGTGCGGCCGTTGCTGTCCCGGTGATCGATCGAAACGCCGCGGACGATCAGATCCTTCACCTTTTCCGCCTTTCCCGTCCGCGCCGCCTTGAGCAGCCGCGTTTCCTCGGCACTTTCGGCCGGCGCGACCGATGCCGCCGACACCAGGGCGAGCAGCAGGCCCGTCACCAGGCGGGTCAACAGGATCATCAAGCCATCTCCATTGCCGCTGCTGCGCACCCGCCCACGAAAAAGGGGCCCGCAGGCCCCTCGATCGATGTCAGGCAATTGCGACGCTTATGCGGCTTCGGCCTCGTCACCGCCCTCGGCCTCGGCGCGCGCCCGGTCGGCGGCGCCCTTGGCGGAGGTGTCGCGATCGACGAACTCGATGACGGCGAGCGCCGCATTGTCGCCGTGGCGGAAGCCGGCCTTCATGATGCGCAGGTAGCCGCCGTTGCGGTTGGCATAGCGCGGCGCCAGCGTGTCGAACAGGCGCTTGACGACCGCCTCGTTGCCGATCTGGGCGATCACCTGGCGGCGGGCATGCAGATCGCCGCGCTTGCCGAGCGTCACCAGCTTCTCGACGATCGGACGGAGGTCCTTGGCCTTCGGCAGCGTGGTGACGATCTGTTCGTGCTCGATCAGAGACACGGCCAGGTTGGCGAACATGGACTTGCGGTGGCTGACACTGCGGGCAAAACGGCGGCCTTTGAAACCGTGGCGCATGGCTCTTTTCCTTCTTCAGTTGTTCAAGAGGCCACGGCCTCCGAGGGTTTTCTGCATGACCGTCGGGCAGGACGGCTCGCGCCGCCTGCCCTCGGATTTCATGCTCAATACTGGTCTTCGTAGCGCTTCGCGAGGTCTTCGATGTTCTCCGGCGGCCAGTCGGTGACTTCCATCCCGAGATGGAGGCCCATGGCAGCCAGAACTTCCTTGATCTCGTTCAGCGACTTGCGGCCGAAGTTCGGCGTGCGCAGCATCTCGG
>JAHBYY010000027.1 GCA_019635715.1 Rhizobiaceae bacterium
TCGGGTACCGCGATCACGCTCTGCGCCCCCGACGAGAACGCAAAGCTCCGGCAGGTCGAGAAGATCATCCGCATGAAGCTGCCGGTCATCGCCGACCATCTGGACCAGCCGGATCCGGTCGCGCAGCCGCGCCAGGACCAGAGGGCCGAGGATGCCGCGCCGCGCGAGCATCACCGTGCCGGCCGGCCGGGCGGCGAGGGAAGGCCGCGCCACGGTGCCGCCAAGAAGCCCTTCGCCGGCAAGCCGGAAGGCGACCGTCCCTCCGCCAACAAGCCCAAGGGCGACAAGCCGTTCGGCTCGCGCGGCCGCTCGTTCAAGCCGCGCCGTCCGGCGCGCGCTGCCTGAACGCCGGGCAGAAGCGATACGGCGCTGGTCCATTGTGATCGCGCCTTCAATTGACTAAGGCGGCCGGAGCAGGTGCTTCGGTCGCCTTAGCTTTGGGAGGACCTCTTGGCAGGCATCGCGTCGCTGACGATCGCCTATCTGCTGTCGCAGTTCTTCCGGACTTTTCTCGCGGTGCTGACGCCGGTCCTGTCGTCCGAGATCGGCGCGACCAAGGCCGATCTGTCCGTCGCCTCGGGGGCGTTCTTCCTGGCCTTCGCCTTGTCGCAGTTTCCGATCGGCATCGCGCTGGACCGGATCGGGCCGCGTCTCACCGCCTCGATCCTGCTCGCGGCAGGCGCAGGGTTCGGGACCCTGGTCTTCGCGCTCGCCTCGCAACCCTGGATGATCGTCGCCGCCATGGCGCTGATCGGCATCGGCTGCGCGCCGGTGCTGATGGCTTCGCTCTACATTTTCGCACGCGTCCATTCCCCGGCGCGTTTCGCCATGCTTGCGTCGTGGACCGTTGCCCTGGGAACGGCCGGCAATGTGATCGGCGCGGCGCCGCTGGCGCTGGCGGCGGCCGAGTTCGGCTGGCGGCCGGTGATGGGAGGGCTCGGGGTGCTCAGCGTGGCGATCGCCGGCGTGGTCGCAGCGCTGGTCAGCGATCCGCCCAAACCCGCGGCGGACGCCATGCAGCCGGGCGGCTATGGCGAGCTGTTGTCGATGCGCGTGCTGTGGCCGCTGATCCCTCTGACGACGGTCGCCTATGCGGCATCGGTCAGTATCCGCGGCCTGTGGGTCGGCCCCTTCCTGACGGACGTTCATGGTGCCGGGTCGCTGGAGATCGGCAACGTCACCTTCGTCATGGCGCTGTCGATGGCAGCCGGCGCCTTCGTCTATGGGCCGCTCGACCAGATCTTCGGCACACGCAAATGGGTGGCGGCCGTCGGCACCGCGATCTGTATCGCCTGTCTCGTCTTCCTTGGGATGTTCCCGCGGTCCAGCGTCGCCATGGTGACGGTCGCGCTGGCGGTCCTCGGCCTGTCGGGCGGCACCTACGGCCTGCTGATGGCGCATGCCCGCGCATTTTTCCCACCGCATCTGATCGGGCGCGGCGTCACGCTGATGAATTTCTTCGCGATCGGCGGTGCCGGGCTGATGCAGTTCGTCACCGGCGCGGTCATCACCGCCTCGGTGGTGCCCGGAGATCCGGTGGCCGCCTACGGTACGCTGTTCCTGTTCATGGCGGCGGTGCTGGCGGCCGGCTGGCTGATCTACCTGCTGTCGCGCGACGCGCCGCCGGCTGCCGCCGGCTGAGGGGCGGCGCCTGCGCTTCGGTGCATGAACCTCCCGGCGATCCCCGCCTGGCCTGTTGAATCGGACAGGACAGTCTGGCAGGAAGACGCCAGCCGCCGGTCGCGTGCTTGCGTGCCGCTCCGGTCTTCCTTGCAACGTGCCGGCGCTTGCCGCGCCCGGAAACGGGACTGCCTTATGCATCGCTCAGTCATCGACGTGATCGGAAACACGCCCCTGGTGCGCCTGCGCCGGGCCTCCGAGGAGACGGGGTGCGAGATCCTCGGCAAGGCCGAGTTCATGAATCCCGGCCAGTCGGTGAAGGACCGCGCCGGCCTGTTCATCATCCGCGACGCCGAGAAGCGCGGCCTGCTGAGGCCCGGCGGGGTGATCGTCGAGGGAACGGCCGGCAACACCGGCATCGGGCTCACCGTCGTCGCCAAGGCGCTCGGCTACCGCACGGTGATCGTCATTCCCGATACGCAGAGCCAGGAGAAGAAGGATGCGCTGCGGCTTCTCGGCGCCGAACTCATCGAAGTGCCGGCGGTGCCCTACAAGAACCCGAACAACTATGTGAAGCTTTCGGGCCGGCTTGCCGAACAACTGGCGAAGAGCGAGCCCAACGGGGCGATCTGGGCGAACCAGTTCGACAATGTCGCCAACCGCGACGGCCATGTCGCCACCACCGCGCAGGAGATCTGGTCGCAGACCGGCGGCAAGGTCGACGGTTTCGTCTCCGCCGTCGGTACCGGCGGCACTCTGGCCGGCGTCGCCTTGGGCCTGAAGGAAAAGTCCTCCGGCGTGAAGATCGCGCTCGCCGATCCGCTCGGCGCTGCGCTCCACAGTTTCTACACGAGCGGGGAGCTCAAGGCCGAGGGAAGCTCCATCACCGAGGGCATCGGGCAGGGGCGGATCACCGCCAATCTCGACGGCTTCGCGCCGGATTTTTCCTTCCAGGTTCCGGACGAGGAAGCCCTGCCGATCGTCTTCGACCTGGTGCAGGAAGAGGGGCTGTGCCTGGGCGGTTCGTCGGGCATCAACATCGCCGGCGCCATCCGGCTGGCGCGCGAGCTCGGCCCCGGCCACACGATCGTGACGATCCTCTGCGACTACGGCACGCGCTACCAGTCGAAGCTGTTCAACCCGGCCTTCCTGCGCGAGAGAGGCCTGCCGATCCCGGGCTGGATGGATTTAACCTCATCAATCGATGTGCCTTACAATTGACTGTGCGACCCGCTATCCTTTTTGCAAGGCGCCGTGGGAAGGAACGTCATGGATCTTTCGCTAAATTTCGGAAGATTTATCGCTGGCGCTCTTATCAGCGCTCTTCTGGCGGTCGGTGGCGTTTGGTTTGTGGTCGACCTCTCTCTACGGGGAGTCGAATCTTCGATAGAAGTGACGAACAAGCGAATTGACGACCTGCGTGTTGAATTGGTTCGCCATATAGATCAGCGCATGGAATTGCTTGAGTTTAAGTTGACAGAAGAATTTCAATCCACCCGAGAGGCCATTAAGAAGGCCGAGCTCCTGCCGAAAAAAACGAATGAAGGCGGAGAGACACCGAATATGGATCCTATTCGGACGGCTTCAGCAGATATCAAGGTAGATATCGCAAGTGTTTCTCCGGAAGAAATTGTAGGTTCAATATTTTATTGGAATGGAAATGACAAGCAAGGCAAAATAGACGAATTGTTGGAAAAAGGTGACGGAACTTTTGATGCGTTTGTAGTAACTCTGAAGAGCGATGATGATCAAAAACGAGTTGCAATTTCTCCAAGATATGCGACTCTTTTCAAGTCCTCTGAGGATGGAAGTTATTATGTATTGAGCTCTGTCAGCGACAAGCAGATATCCTCTGTAGTTGAATTTGATAAGGCTAGTTTCAATCGGCGCCGGAATGAGATGCTTATTTCCGCGGATACTGGCTCCCAGAATTAGAGCCTCAACGCATGTCAATATTGCTGTTCCGGGACGACGCCTATCTCCGCGAGGCCGAGGCGACCGTGCTCGCCGTCACCGAGCGCGGCGGCATCGTGCTCGACCGCACCAATTTCTACGCGACATCCGGCGGGCAGCCCGGCGACACGGGCGCGATGGTTCTTGCAGACGGCAGCCGCGTCGTCATCTCCGCCACCGTCACCGGCGCGACCAAGGAAGAGATCATCCACGTACCGGCCGACGGGCAGGCGGCTCCCGCCGTGGGCGACAGGGTGCGGCTCGCCATCGACTGGCCGCGCCGCCACCTGCTGATGCGCATGCACACGGCCTGTCATCTGCTCAGCGTCGTCTGTCCGTTCCCGATCACCGGCGCGGCGGTCAGCGAGGACGACAGCCGCGTCGATTTCGACATTCCCGACTCGAGCTACACCAGGGAGTTCGTCACCGCGAAGCTCATGGAACTCGTCGCGGCCGACCATCCGGTCTTCACCCGCTGGATCACCGAGGCGGAACTTGCCGCCAATCCCGGCCTGGTCAAGTCGAAGAACGTGCGTCCGCCCGCCGGAACCGGCCGCATCCGCCTCGTCTGCATCGGCGAGGCGGCGTCCATCGACAGCCAGCCCTGCGGTGGCACACATGTGGCCTCGTCCGGCGAGGTCGGCGCGATCCATATCGGCAAGATCGAGAAGAAGGGTCGCGAGAACCGGCGTTTCCGTATCCGCTTCGGGCCGCCGTCGGCGTGAGACGGGGGATTGCGCGCCGGGATGATCAGATTGGCGTTCTGGCCGCTTGATCCCGGCCGGGGCAGGTCTTCTGAAATTTGCGATCCTATGCAAAGTAGCCAGCCAACGGGAGCGTGATCGCCATGCCTAACACCAGCCCCTTCGTCGTCGATGCCGAATGGCTCAAGGGACAACTCGGCCGGCCGGGTCTCTCGGTGGTCGACGCTTCCTGGTACCTTCCGGCCCAGGGGCGCAAGGCCCGCGCCGAGTACGATGCCGCGCATATTCCCGGCGCCGTCTTCTTCGACCAGGACCTTGTCGTCGATCCGGCCGCCGAACTGCCGCACACCTTTCCGCCGGCGGGCGAATTCGCCAGGCATGTCGGGTCGATGGGGATTTCGGCCGACGACACGATCGTGGTGTATGACGGCCCCGGCATGTTCTCGGCGCCGCGCGCCTGGTGGATGTTCCGCACCATGGGCGCCCCCGAAGTCTTCATCCTCGACGGCGGCTTCGACGGCTGGAAGGCGGCGGGCATGCCGGTCACCGCCGAGGCGACCAAGATCGCGTCGTGTGTCTTCCATACCGATTTCGATCCGAAACGCGTGGTGCTGATCGACGAAATGCGCGATATCGTCGACAGCGGCAGCGCACAGGTGGCCGATGCGCGCCCGGCCGGCCGATTCGCCGGCACCGATCCGGAACCGCGCGCCGGCGTGCGGTCGGGACACATGCCGGGCGCGAAAAGCGTGCCGGCGACCTCGCTGTCGGAGAACGGCCGTCTGCTGCCGGTCGAGGCGCTGAAGGAGAGGCTGGAAGGCGCCGGCCTCGATCTGTCGAAGCCGGTCGTCACCTCCTGCGGCTCGGGCGTGACGGCCGCCGTCATCATGCTGGCGCTGCAGAGCATAGGGCATGGCGCGAACCGGCTCTACGACGGTTCATGGACGGAATGGGGCGGTCGCAAGGACACGCCCGTCGCAACCGGCAAGGATTGACATGAGCGATCAGGACGTCCCGGGCAGCATCGAGGTCACCGTCACCTTCCTGGAGATGGCCAGGGCGCCGGCGCGGGTGCCCCTGCCGCACAACAGGCAGGTGGCGCTGCTTCGGACATCCAACCCGCCGCTCCACTACTATCGCTACCTGATCGACCGGGTGGGCCGGAAATGGCACTGGGTCAATGCCTTGCGCATGTCGGATGAGGAAATGGCGGAAGGCCTGGCGCAGCCCGACCGCGACGTCCGCGTGCTCTATCTCGACGGAGCTCCGGCCGGCTTCTTCGACCTGAAGATACATCTGCCCGACGAGGTCGAACTCGCCTATTTCGGCATGATGCCGCATGCCACCGGCGTCGGTCTCGGCCGCTGGTTTCTCGGCGCGGCGCTGGAAGCGGCATGGGCCTACGAGCCTGCCAAGGTGACGGTGCAGACCTGCACGCTGGACCACCCGGCGGCGCTGCCGCTCTACCAGAAGCTCGGCTTCTCGCCGGTCGCACAGAAGCAGGAGACGGTTCACCCGCTGACGCTGGCCGAACGCAGCGCCATCGTGATGCGCGCCTGAAATGTCCGTTCAGCGCCGGTTCACCGCCCATGCGCGAAAGTCTGGTCGACAGCAAATCGTCGGAGACAGACCATGAAGCACCGTTCCCTCGCCATCGTCCTTGCCGCGCTGATCGCGCTTCCCGGCGTCGCCGTCGCCCAGGACGCCATGCCGTCCGCCGCGCAGATCGAACGGAGGCTGGAAGCGCCGGCGGCGCGGAAGATGCGACCCGACCAGCGCGTCACCGTGCGCGAGTTCAAGCGGCGCTCCGACCTGCGGCGGGCGGCGCCGTCGATCGACATCCAGTCGATCAACTTCGACTTCGGCTCGGCGGAGGTTCCGTACTCGCAGTTCCGCAAAGTGGAACGGATCGCGGATGCGCTCGAGCGTATCCTGCGCCGCCGGGCAGGAACGGTCGTGCTGATCGAAGGCCACACGGACGCGGTCGGCTCGCAAGCGTCGAATCAGATCCTGTCGGAGCGCCGCGCCGCATCGCTGAAGCGCGTGCTGGTGCGCGAGTTCGGCATTCCGTCGCGTGCCCTCGAGACGGTCGGCTACGGCGAATCCTTCCTGCTGGTGCCGACCCAGTTTGAGAACTGGCAGAACCGCCGGGTGACGCTGCGCCGCATCGACGATTTCCTGCGCTGACGGCCGGGGACCCGAAGCCGCCGCGTTAACCTTTCGTTAACCATGTCGGGCCTACCGTAGCATCTTCGGTCAAAAGGCTGACCACGGATGGACTGGCAGCCGATTCGATCGCAGGAAAGCGGGCCTCGACCCGCTTTTCTGTTGGGCAGGATCGGAAGCCGCGATTCAGGCCGCGGCCAGCGCGGCCTTCGGCTCCGCCAGTTCGTAGCCCAGCGCGTCCGCCACCGCCCGGTTGGTGATACGGCCCTTGTGGACATTGAGACCGTTGCGCAGGTGCGGGTCGTCGACGAGCGCTTTCAGCCCGCGGTCGGCAAGCTGCAGCCCATAGTGCAGGGTGGCGTTGTTCAGCGCATGCGCCGAAGTCACCGGCACGGCGCCGGGCATGTTGGCGACGCAATAGTGGATGACGCCGTCGATCTCATAGGTCGGGTCGGCATGCGTCGTCGCATGCGAGGTCTCGAAGCAGCCGCCCTGGTCGATCGCCACGTCGACCAGCACGGCGCCCTTCTTCATGCCCGACAGCATTTCGCGCGACACCAGCTTCGGTGCGGCGGCGCCCGGGATGAGGACCGCCCCGACGACGATGTCGGCCGAAAAGCACTCCTCCTCGACCGCCTCGACGGTCGAGTAGCGGGTGTGGACGCGTCCGCCGAAGATGTCGTCCAACTGGCGCAGGCGTGGGATCGAACGGTCGATGATGGTGACGTCTGCACCCAGACCGGCTGCCATCTTCGCCGCATGCAGGCCGACCACCCCGCCGCCGAGCACGGTGACCTTGCCGGGAAGCACGCCGGGCACGCCGCCGAGCAGCACGCCGCGGCCGCCATTGGCCTTCTGCAGCGCGGTGGCGCCGGCCTGGATCGACAGACGGCCGGCGACCTCTGACATCGGCGCCAGCAGCGGCAGGCCGCCGCGATCGTCGGTGACGGTTTCGTAGGCGATGGCGGTGACGCCGGACGCCAGCAGGCCCCTGGTCTGGTCGGGATCCGGCGCGAGGTGGAGATAGGTGTAGAGGATCTGGTCGTCGCGCAGTTGCAGCCACTCGCCGGGCTGCGGTTCCTTGACCTTGACGATCATGTCCGACTTGGCGAAGACCTCCTCCGCGGTCCTGGCGATGCGGGCTCCCGCCGCCCGGTAGGCGTTGTCGTCGGCGCCGATGCCGGCTCCCGCGCCGGTCTCGACGAGCACCTCATGGCCGTGGGCGACATATTCGCGGACCGAGCCGGGGGTCAGCCCGACGCGATACTCGTGGTTCTTGATTTCCTTCGGGCATCCGACGCGCATCCGTTCGACTCCTCCTTCGGCCATTCCGGCACTGCTTCCTGTGACGCAAGGTTACGCCCGATGGGCTCGCACGGGCTTGCGTAGTCGATTGCGATTTCCGGGCGGGCTCGATATTCCTTGCGCCAAATGGCAATCCTTCGAAAGGAATCCGCGCCCATGCCGCTCGACAGGATCGATGTCGCCATTCTGGACACGCTGCAGAAGGACGGCCGCATCCCCAATGCCGCCCTCTCGGAAAAGGTCGGGCTGTCGCAGTCCGCCTGTTCGCGCAGGCTCGACAATCTCGAGAAGACCGGTGTCATCCGCGGCTACCACGCGCGGCTGTCGAATGCGGCGCTCGGCCATCAGATGACGGCGATCGTCCACATCTCGCTGTCGGGCCAGTTCGAGAAAACGCTGTCGGACTTCGAGGCGGCGATCAAGCGCTGCCCCAACGTCCTGTCGTGCCACCTGATGTCGGGAGAATACGACTACATCCTGCGCATCGCGGCCAAGGACCTCGTCGACTACGAGCGCATCCACAAGGAATGGCTGTCGGCGATGCCGCATGTGACGCGCATCAATTCCTCCTTCGCGCTGCGCGAGATTGTCGATCGCACCTCGATCGGATTGAAGCCGGAGCTTGCCTGATCACGCGTCGCCGGCGATCACCACCGCATCCATCGGAATGTCGTGCGGCTGCGGGTGGATGGTCTCGATCTGCTGCCGCCCGTAGCCGACGCCGATGACCAGCGGCTTGCGGGGCAGGGCGGCGAGGGTACGGTCGAAAAATCCACCGCCATAGCCCAGCCGGTAATTGCCTCTGTCGATGCCGACCACCGGCGCGATGACGACGTCGGGGACGACCGCCTCGCCGGCCGCCGGAACGGGTATGTTCCATACGCCCTTCTCCAGCCTGTCGCCCGGCGCATAGCGCCTGAACACCAGCGGCGCCGCCTTCTCGACGACGACGGGAAGGGCGGTCGCACCGCCTCGCAGGTTCACCTCGGCCATCCAGCCGCGCAGGTCCGGCTCGCCGCGGAACGGCCAGTAGAGGCTGACGATGCGTCCGCCCAGGGGACCGATCGCCTCGTCGAGGCCTGCTGCGATCTTCGCCGAGAGGGCTGCCCGCACGTCGGCGGGAATGGCCAGCCGCGCCTCGATGAGCCGGGTGCGCTCGGCCCGCCGCCATTGCGCGACATCCGCCCATTGCTGCGATCGGGGTCGTGTCGCGCTGCCATGCTCGGTCATCGTGCCAGATTGATCCGACCTCGACGCCGCGGCGGTCCCGGAAGCGACATGCCGATGACGCATTGGCGGCATGCGGAGACGAGGTGCCAGGCCGGGAGTCGCATCCCGTCCGGACGGTGTGCGATCGGCGCTGCCAGGCACTGGACGCGCCCGGAAGGCGGCGCAGGGGCGACCTCTCAGCCGCCGTTCCTGACCGCGTCGAAGGCTGCCAGGGCGCGGGCGCGGGCGCGGTCGTGATCGACGAGCGGGTGTGGGTAGGTTTCGCCCAGAACCACGCCGGCGCGCTCCAGTTCGCCCTGCGGCGCAAGCCAGGGCTTGTGCAGCCATCGGTTCGGCAGTTTTGCGAGTTCCGGTACGAAGCGGCGCACATAGCCGCCGTCGCCGTCGAACTTTTCACCCTGCAGGATCGGGTTGAAGATGCGGAAATAGGGCGCGGCGTCGGCGCCGGACCCCGCCACCCACTGCCAGTTTGCCGGGTTGCTGGCGGGATCCGCGTCGACCAGCGTATCCCAGAACCAGGACTCGCCGTCGCGCCAGTCGATCAGCAGGTGCTTCGACAGGAAGGACGCCGCGATCATGCGGACGCGGTTGTGCATCCAGCCGGTCTGCCAGAGCTGGCGCATGCCGGCGTCGACGATCGGGTATCCGGTGCGGCCGTGCTGCCATGCCTTGAGGGACGGGCCGTCGCTTCGCCAGGCAAGGCGGTCGAAGCGATCGTTGAAGTTGGCCTCATGCAGGTCCGGCTTATGGAAGAGCAGGTGGTTGCAGAACTCGCGCCAGGCGATCTCCTTGCGGAACTTGTCGGCGCCCGATCGCGGGTTCGCGCCGCGGTGCCGGTTGAGGGCGGCGAGGATCTGGTAGGGCGTGATCTCGCCGAAGGCCAGATGCGGCGACAGCCGCGACGTCGACTCGCCGTCCGGCATGTCGCGCCCCGCCTCATAGAAATCGATGCGGTGGTCGAGGAAGCCGGCGAGGCGTTGCCATGCGCCGGTTTCGCCGGGCACCCAGGTGTCGCGAAGCCCGCCGGCCCAGTCCGGGCGGCGCGGCAGAAGATCGAGGGATTGCAGGGAAAGGCTTTCGATCCGGCCGCGATACTCCTTGAGACGGCCGGGGGCATCGACCGGATCGCGGGGTTCGCCGGCCGCGGCGACCGCCCGCTGAAACGGCGTGTAGACGCGATACGAGGTGCCGGTCGAGGTCTTGAGCAAGGACGGCTCGTGCAGCAAGGCGCCGTCGAAGCTGGTCGCCTCCAAACCCGCCCCACGCAGCGTGTCCTTCAGGACCGTGTCCGCCCGTGTGGCCGGCGGATCGTAGCGCCGGTTCCAGTAGACCGCCCGCGCTCCGGTCGCCGCGACCAGATCCATCGCTTGCGCCGCCATCGCGCCGCGGCGAAGGACCAGCGGCGCGCCGAGATCGGCAAGCGCTGCCGACAGCGCCGCGAGCGAGTGGTGCAGCCACCAGTCCGAAGCGCGGCCCGGCTTCCGGCCCTCGTTTTCCGTCCTGTCGTCGACAAACACCGCAACGACCGGCCTGCCGGTATCGGCCGCGGCGGCCAGCGCCCGGTTGTCGGCAAGGCGCAGGTCGCGCCGGAACAGCACGATGACCGGCGCCTCGTCTCTATCGATTTTTGCAATCATCGCGGGTGTGCGGGGGCTGCCGAATTAAACATGATCGAAACTGTTTTGGTGCAATGCTTGTCCACTCCGTCTGCCGGGCGCACAATTTGGCCCTGGCAGATGTATCGGCCCCCGCCGCTTCAAGCGCATTCGGTTTGCGGGAGCCCCAAACAATGGATCGCACATGCGCTACGTCATCGGTGTCTGCATCCTGACCGGCCTCATCGTATGGGACGGAGTCTATTACGACGGCCGGTACCTCGACGGATCAATCAAGATGGTGAAACACATGCTGGATTCCGTCGTCCGGATGGTCTGAGCGGCTCGCCATGCGACATTTTGGCGGCGTCGCGCCGGCGCCGCCCGCCGGGATTGAAGCCTGAGGAACTGCTGCCTAGAAGGTTTCCGCGCGTTCGGCAGCGGAGTTTGGAATTGATCCGGCACATCGTCTTCTTCACGGCCCGCGATTCCCATGACGTGGAAGCGATCCGGAATGGCCTTGCCCGGCTGGCGGACATTCCGCACTCGACCGTCTTCGAGGTCACCGGCAACGCCAAGGTCGACCTGTTCGCCAACCAGATCGACGTCGTCGTCTATGCCGAGTTCGCCAGCGAGGCCGAACTCGCGGCCTACAAGGCCCATCCCATCTATGCCGACGTCACGCGCAAGGTGCGCCCGCTGCGCGACCTGCGCTTTTCCGCCGACATCGTCGCCGCGGGTTAAGTTTCGTTAAGGTCGTACATGCACGGATTGTTGATGAGCCGGGCGTAGCGTTTGGGAACCGAGGGGGAAATCCGGCGTTTGGCGGACGGAGCTTTCCCTCAGGGAAAGTCCGGTGTCACAAAAGCGTTATGCTATCCGTGGCAGAGAATGGGTGCAGGCTAGGAGATCGAGTCAGACAAGAGACAGGTTGCCGTGCCTGAATGGAGTTCTTTCCCGCATTGGTTTCGGGTAGGGCTGAAGAGGCTGAAATGGTAGGCTTGGAAGTCGTAACGATCGAGTTGAAGGCGCTTGTCGGCGCCGGTGTTCATTTTTCCCCCGCCGAGGCGCAGGACTGGGCCGGGCGGGCATCCGGCTTCATCGCCGAAGAAGACATCCGCGATTTCATGCATGACGAGTTGATGGTCGCACTGGCAAGCAATGCCTATGTGTCGCTGGCCGACCATGACGGCGAGCTGATGGTCGCCCAGTTGAATGCCCTCAAGGTGCTCGGCCGCATCGAGGGGATCGTCCGGGGCCGCTACGTCTGGAAGGCGCGATAGCGCCCTCCGGGAGGGAACCAGACTTTCGAACGATCGACCGACCTGGCTGACGCCGGGTTTTTTTGTCCCCGAATTCAGCGTCCGGCGATCGGGAGCACGTTGGAATGCTTCACCTGGCCGAGTGAAAAGCTCGATTCGATCGACGCCACACCTTCCAGCCGGGTGAGTTTCTGCTTCAGGAATGCCTCATAGGCCGGCAGATCCTTGACGACGATGCGCAGCAGATAGTCCCGCTGGCCGGTCATCAGGTAGCACTCGACGATCTCGGGCCAGCGGGCGACGGCGGCCTGGAAGCGGTCGAGCTCCTCTTCGCGCTGGCGCTCAAGCTTGATCGAGGCAAACACCGAGATCGGCAGCCCGATCTTCTCCTGGTCGAGAACGGCGACGTAGCCGCGGATCACCCCGGCCTGTTCGAGCAGGCGCACGCGCCGTGCCGCCGGAGAGGGGGAGAGCCCGGCCTTCTCGCCGAGCTGTTCGACGGTCAGCCGCGAGTCGCGCTGCAGCGCGTCGAGAATGCGGACATCGATCTCGTCGAATTCATGCCGTGGCACGATTCACCTGTGCTGCCTGTCGAATTGGCTCATCGAGCCAAATTGCTCGTATCGTCCAATCGCAAATAGCCACATTCCCCAAATCTGGCAATCTAAACTCGCCCCATCCAGGGAGTAAGCCATGCCTGCCAGCGATCCGCGTCTGTCGTATCTCGCCGACCTCGAGCGCAAGGCGCTCTGGCTCTCGACCTGGACGATCCACAACGCCAACCATCTTCGCGACAACGAGGACGGGCTGAAGATCGGCGGGCACCAGGCATCCTCGGCGTCGCTCGCTACCTTGATGACGGCGCTCTACTTCGCCGTGCTGCGGCCGGAGGATCGCGTCGCGGTCAAGCCGCATGCCAGCCCGATCTTCCATGCGATCCAATATCTGTTCGGCAACCAGACGCGCGACAAGCTCGAGGCGTTCCGGGCCTACAAGGGCGCGCAGTCCTATCCGTCGCGCACCAAGGACGTCGACGATGTCGACTTCTCGACCGGGTCGGTCGGGCTCGGCGTGGCGCAGACGCTCTTCTCCTCCCTGGTGCAGGACTACATCCACGCCAAGGGCTGGTCCGGCGGTCGCCCGGAGGGCCGCATGGTGGCGCTGGTCGGCGATGCGGAGATGGACGAGGGCAACATCTTCGAGGCGCTGCTGGAGGGCTGGAAGCACGGTCTGCGCAACACCTGGTGGGTGGTCGACTACAACCGCCAGAGCCTGGATGCCGTGGTGCGCGAAGGGCTGTGGGAGCGCTTCGAGAGCGTGTTCCGCAATTTCGGCTGGGACGTCGTGGTGCTGAAATATGGCCGGCTGCTGGAGGAGGCGTTCGCCGAGCCGGGTGGCGAGAGGCTGCGCGAATGGATCGACGCCTGCCCGAACCAGCTCTATTCGGCGCTGACCTTCCAGGGCGGTGCGGCCTGGCGCAAACGGCTGCTCGACGATGCGGGCGACCAGGGAGACTTCTCCAAGCTGGTCGAAAGCCGATCGGACGAGGAGCTGGCGCGGCTGATGACCAATCTCGGCGGCCACGACATGCCGTCGATCCTCGAAGCGTTCGAAGCGGCGCGCCTGCACGACCGGCCGACCTGCTTCATCGCCTATACGATCAAGGGATTCGGCCTGCCGCTCGCCGGCCACAAGGACAATCATGCCGGCCTGATGACCGCTACCCAGGTGGAAGGCCTGCGCGGCGCCATGAAGGTGCGGCCGGGGCGCGAGTGGGAGCTGTTCGAGGGCATGCAGACCCCGGCGGCGGAGATGCAGGCTTTCCTGGCGAAGGCGCCGTTCATGGCGAAGGGCAGGCGCCGCTACGCTGCCGCGCCGGTCCCGGTGCCGGAGGCGCTGCCGGTGCCGGCACAGCCGGTGATGTCGACCCAGCAGGGTTTCGGTCTGCTGATGCACGAGATCGGCAAGAGCGATCTGCCTCTGGCGGACCGCATCGTCACCACCTCGCCGGACGTTACCGTCTCGACCAATCTCGGCGCCTGGGTCAATCGCCGCGGCCTCTTCGCCAAGCAGGCGATGGCCGACCTGTTCCGCAAGGAGCGGATCCCGTCGACCTTCAACTGGGAATTCTCGCAGGCCGGCCAGCACATGGAACTCGGCATCGCCGAGATGAACCTGTTCCTCATGCTGTCCGCCCTCGGTCTGACGCACTCCATCCACGGCGAGCGGCTGATTCCGGTCGGCACGCTCTACGACCCGTTCATCGAGCGCGGGCTCGATGCGCTGAACTACGCCTGCTACCAGGATGCCCGCTTCATCCTCGTCGCCACCCCGTCGGGCGTGACCCTGGCGCCGGAAGGCGGCGCGCACCAGTCGATCGCCACGCCGCTGATCGGCATGGCGCAGGACGGTCTGGCCAGCTTCGAGCCCGCCTATGTCGACGAACTGGCGACGATCCTGCGCTTCGCCTTCGACTACGTGCAGCGCTCCGGCGATGCCGAGCGCGATCCGGCGAGCTGGCTGCGCGACGCCTCCGGCGGCTCGATCTACCTGCGGCTGTCGACAAGGCCGCTCGACCAGCCGACGCGCAAGATCGATGCCGCGATGGCCGAGGACGTGGTCAACGGCGCCTACTGGATGCGCGAGCCGGGGCCGAACGCGGAAATCGTCATCGCCTATACGGGCGCGCTGGCTCCGGAGGCGATCAACGCGGTCGGGCTGCTCGCCGAGGACCGCCGCGACATCGGGCTGCTCGCCGTGACCTCCGCGGATCGCCTCAACGCCGGCTGGACGGCGGCGCAGGCAGCCCGCGAGCAGGGCAAGGGACATGCGCTGAGCCATGTCGAGCGGCTGCTGAGGAGCGTGCCGCGCAACTGCGCCCTGGTGACAGTCGTCGACGGGCATCCGGCGACCCTCGGCTGGCTCGGTTCGGTCTGGGGCCACCGCACGCGGTCGCTGGGCGTCGAGCATTTCGGCCAGACCGGCACGATCGCCGACCTCTACCGCCACTACGGCATCGACACGCGCGGCATCGTGATGGCCGCCCAGGCGATGGCGCCCGGCCGGCCGGTCCGGCATCTTCACCTGGTGTCGTGATCGGCGGACTCAGGCGGCGGCGTCGAAGGCGATCTGCGCCTTCATGGCGCGGGTGCGATCGCCGGCGATCTCGAAGGCCTCCAGCGCCCTTGCCAGCGGCAGCGTGTGGGTGATCAGCGGCTTCACGTCGATCAGTCCCGCCTGCATCATCGACACGGCGACCGGGAACTCCTCGTGGAAGCGGAAGGAGCCGCGCAGCTCGATCTCCTTGGCGGTGACCATCTGCATCGGCAGCGACATGTCGCCGGCGCCGTTCAGGCCGAGCTGCACGACGATGCCGCGGGGTTTCAGCGCAGCCAGGCCGGCCGCCAGCGCCTGGGGCGCGCCCGAACATTCGAAAAGCACGTCGAAATGGCCCTTGTCGGGCCGGAACCGGGCCAGTCCGTCGGGATCGCCCGCCATGTCGATCGCCTCGTCGGCGCCGACCTTCCTGGCGAGGCCGAGAGGGAAGCCTGCGATGTCGGTGGCGACGATCTCGGCCGCTCCGGCGCGCCGCGCCACGAGGATCGCCAGCGCCCCGATCGGGCCGCATCCGGTGACCAGGACGCGGCGCCCGAGCAGTTCCCCTCCACGCCGCGCCGCATGCAGCACGACCGACAGCGGCTCCGCCATCGCGGCCTCACCGGCCGAGAGGCCGTCCGCCGGGACGCACTGCGCCGCGTCCGCCACCAGCATTTCGCGAAAGGCGCCCTGGATGTGCGGAAACGGCATCGCCGACCCGTAAAAACGCATGTTGAGGCATTCGTTCGGCAGGCCTTCGAGGCAGTAGCGGCAGGCCTTGCAGGGCCGCGACGGCGAAACGGCGACCAACTGGCCGATCGCCAGGCCGGACACGCCGTCGCCGAGCCGGGCGACCCTGCCCGAAACCTCATGGCCGAGGACCATCGGCTCCTTGAGGCGCACCGGGCCGAAGCCGCCATGGCGATAATAGTGCAGATCGGAACCGCAGACGCCGCCGGCCGCCAGCCGGATCTCGACCTCGCCGGGGCCGGGCGCGGGGGCGTCGCGCTCCTCGATGCGCAGGTCGAGCGCCTGGTGGATGACGATGGCCTTCATGGGGTGTCTGCTCCCGGTGCGGCGCCCGGCCTCGATCCTGCCGCGCGACGTTTGGATGATGGACGGCCGGCGGATGCTTGTCGAGGAAGACCTGCCGAGCGCCGTGGTGCTTGCCAAGCCGCGCGATTCTCACGATGGTCGCGCGGCCGGCGAACGCGGCGATGCGGGGAGGCATCCGGATGGCACAGACGATCGGTTCGCTCTTCGACCTCTCGGGCAGGACCGCTCTGGTCACCGGGTCGTCGCAGGGGATCGGACTGGCGCTTGCCCGCGGGCTTGCGCAGGCGGGCGCGGCGATCATTGTCAACGGCCGCGACGGCAACCGACTGGACGCCGCCGCGCGGGACCTGCGGGCCGAAGGCGTTGCGGTGCACTGCCTGGCCTTCGACGCCACCGACCACGCGGCGGCGCGCACCGCCGTGGATGGTTTCGAGACGCAAACCGGCCCGATCGACATCCTCGTCAACAATGCCGGCATGCAGTTCCGCACGCCGCTGGAAGATTTTCCGGCCGACGCCTTCGAGCGGCTGCTGCGCACCAACGTGTCCAGCGTCTTCAATGTGGGGCAGGCGGTGGCGCGCCACATGATCGGGCGCGGCGCCGGCAAGATCATCAACATCGCCTCGGTGCAGACGGCGCTGGCGCGCCCGTCGATCGCGCCCTACACGGCGACCAAGGGTGCCGTCGGCAACCTGACCAAGGGCATGGCGACCGACTGGGCCAAATATGGCCTGCAGGTCAACGCGATCGCGCCGGGCTATTTCGACACGCCGCTGAACGCCGCGCTGGTCGCCGATCCGTCGTTCACGGCCTGGCTTGAGAAGCGCACGCCGGCCGGCCGCTGGGGCAGGGTGGAGGAACTGGTCGGCGCCTGCGTCTTCCTGGCGTCGGCGGCCTCCAGCTTCGTCAACGGCCATGTGCTCTATGTCGACGGCGGCATCACGGCGTCGCTCTGATCAGGCCCGTCGGCAGGCAGGCCACGCACAGTTCCGCATCGGTCGCCGAACCGGTCGGCGCTGCGGGATCGTCGCCTGCGACAGGCGCAACCCGACGCGCGGCAAGGATGGCAAGTTTCGGAAAAATGGCTCCCCGGGACCGACGAAACCCAGAACTACGAACTGCCGATTGCCGTCGAACGTTCGCCAGAGCTTCCAAAGCGACGGAAACGCGACCGCGATCGTGAAGAACGCATTCGACTGGCCGGTGGCCCGAAGCCCTCACTACGGGAAAAAGCATACGCTTTCGCCTCCAAACGCGCCACCGTGAGGACATGCGATTTTGCCGCCATCGGTATCCCAAGGCACTATCTGGCTTGGATGTGCGAGGAGGGTCTGCTGGTGAAGGTCGGCTATGGCGTCTATCGGGCTGTGGATTGTGAAGCTGCTTAGCCCGGTATCAAGGGGCATTGAGAGGTCTGCAGCACCACCTGCGGCAGCATGGTGCGGAGTTTGACGGGTGTATTCACCGCGCACTGTGCGGTGAATACACTTGCGCATGCGGAGAATGATCGGCATATTCACCGCAAGAGATGCGGAGAATATGCCGACTTACATCCACGAACTTCAAGGCTGGCCCGCCTTTGAATGGAACAGCCAAGACCTGGCCGGCCAGTTGGCTGCTGTGCGTCATCGGCAGGGCCGGCTGCTGGGCAGGATGGAAGCGCTTGGGTTTGAGTTGCGGGCCGAAGCTGTCCTGCAGACCCTCACCGAAGATGTGCTCAAATCCAGCGAGATCGAAGGCGAGATCCTCGACAAGGAACAGGTGCGCTCGTCCATCGCCCGTCGCCTGGGCATGGACATCGGTGCGTTGGCGCCGGTCGACCGCGATGTCGAAGGCGTGGTCGAGATGATGCTCGACGCCACCCAGAACTATGAGGCGCCGCTCACGGACGGGCGGTTGTTCGACTGGCACGCTGCGCTGTTTCCTACCGGGCGCAGCGGCATGGCGAAGATCATCGTCGGCGCCTGGCGCGATGAGGCATCGGGACCGATGCAGGTCGTCTCTGGTCCCATAGGCCGCGAGAAGGTGCACTATGAAGCGCCGGCGGCACCGCGGCTCGACGGCGAGATGGCCAACTTTATCGAGTGGTTCAACGACGACGCGTCGCTCGATCCCGTCCTGAAAGCAGCGATTGCCCACCTGTGGTTCGTCACCATCCATCCCTTCGAGGACGGCAATGGCCGGATCGCGCGAGCCATCGCCGATATGATGCTGGCGCGATCCGAAGGCAGCCCGCAACGCTTCTACAGCATGTCTGCGCAGATTCGCCTGGAGCGGAAGGACTACTACGCGATCCTCGAGCGGACCCAGAAGGGCGGTCTCGACATCACGGCTTGGCTGAAGTGGTTCCTGGGCTGCTTGGATCGGGCGTTCGACGGCGCCGAGGAGATTCTCGGCAATGTGCTCCAAAAGGCGCGGTTCTGGGACGCGATGGCCGGGCAACCACTCAACGAACGTCAGCGCAAGGTCATCAATCGGCTGCTGGATGGGTTCGAGGGCAAGCTCACCTCCTCCAAATGGGCGGTGCTGTCCAAGACCTCGCCCGACACGGCTCTGCGTGACATCAATGACCTCGTGGCGCGCGGTGTGCTCGTTAGGGATGAAGCGGGCGGGCGCAGCACGAGTTATTCGTTGGCAAAGCTGGGTGGTGAAGCGCCGTCGGGAATCGAGAATGAGCAACACGACTGACAAGGGTTATCGCAGCGAGATTGCGGGCGCTATTTACGAGATGATGAGCGACGCTCATGATGCGGGCACAGTTTCCCATGCGACCTTGAGATGGACCCGTCTGGTGAGACAGTTTGGCGGCTTGGCTAAGGTCAAACTGTGGGGACGAAGAAAGGTCGATGCCGCCTTCACCTTCACCGTCATCGCCTACAACCTGATCCGGCTGCCAAAGCTCATCGCCGGGCAGCCCGCCTGACCCGCCAAACGCCGCAAATCAGCCGCACTCCCGCACTCGAACCCGGCGCGACACGGCCAAAATGACGCCAGGCAAAACCAAATGCACCATCCAACGGGAAAATCCGCTCGCAGCCCTACTTCTTCAGCAGCCTGCTAGCCGCTGCAGATCGCAGCCTACCGAATCCCAATTGTGTAGACATGCTGTAGATCAAGCCATTTCAAGCGGTCTACAAAAACTAAGAGATCGTTGGAAAAGGTGGCTCCCCGGGCCGGATTCGAACCAGCGACCAACCGGTTAACAGCCGGTTGCTCTACCACTGAGCTACCGGGGAACGGGCGCTTCGAGCGTGGCGGTGCCTATAGCAAACACCTTTCGGCTTTGCAAAGCGCGATTGAGATTTTTTTCCACGGCCCTGGCCGGTGGCAAAGGCCGTCGCCGCGCCATATGTGACGCGATGCCGACGGCACCGGAGCCATTGCATGACGCCGACCCCCGACGATCAGGACCCCGGTCCGCGCAAACTCAGCATCTTCGGACGCGAAGTGCCGATGCCGAGGTCGCGTGGGCTGCGGATCGCGCTCGGCGTGCTGCTCATCCTGTGCGGCTGCCTGGGCTTCCTGCCGGTCCTCGGATTCTGGATGATCCCGCTCGGCGTGCTCGTCCTGTCCTACGAGTTCGCATCGGTGCGGCGCTGGCGCCGCCGCGTGGTCGTCCGGTGGGAGCGGCGCAGGCGGCGGCGCTGAGCGGTGCCGGGTGCCCGCGCCAGGCGCGCGCCCAGGGGCGCGGCAGGCGCCGCAGCGACGTTCATCGGTCTGATTTCATTCGCTTTGTGTCCGGAGCGCGGCGGCGGAGCGTGGCTGCAGGCGGCGCGTCGCCCTGGTCGCGGCGGGCAAAAATGAGACACCCTCCGGAAAACGCCCCGGCCTGCTTGTGGCTCCCAAAACCCTCTGTTAACAGAGCGCCTATAGAACGGCGGGGCAGTGAGGCCTCGTGGCGGAGTGGTTACGCAGAGGACTGCAAATCCTTGCACCCCGGTTCGATTCCGGGCGAGGCCTCCAACTTCCGGATTTCTCAGGTCCGGCTCGTCGTTCTCGAACGGAGCGCGTCCTCGCGGGCGCCTGGAACGGGCCGGTACGATGGAAGTTGACTACGCACAGCATCGGCTCCGCATGGTCGACGGCCAGTTGCGGACGACAGACGTGACCGACGCGGCGATCCTCGAAGCGATGCTCTCCGTGCCGCGCGAGGAGTTCGTCGATCCGGCGCGCCGTGCTCTCGCCTATATCGACGAGGACGTGCCTGTCGCCTCGGCGGGCGCCGGAGGCCGCCAGCGCTACGTGATGGAGCCTTCGCCCTTCGCCAAGCTGGTCCAGCTCGCCGACATCCGTGCGTCCGATTTCGTCCTCGATGTCGGATGCGCCACCGGATACTCCTCGGCGGTGCTGTCGCGCCTCGCCAGTTCGGTGGCGGCGCTGGAATCCGATGCCGTCCTGTCGCAGAGGGCGTCGGCGACGCTGAGCCGCCTCGGCTTCGACAATGTGGCGGTGGTGGAGGGCAGCCTGGCCGCCGGATATCCGTCCGAAGCCCCGTTCGACGTGATCTTCATCGGCGGTTCGGTCGAGCAGGTGCCCGAAGCCCTGTTCGCCCAGATGAAGGAGGGCGGCCGCCTGGTGGTCGTCGAAGGTGCCGGCAATTCCGGCAAGGCAAGGGTCTACGTCAAGTTCGACGAAATAATAGCGGGGAGAAGTGTGTTCAACGCGGCGGTAAAGCCATTGCCGGGTTTCGAGAGGGTGCGTACATTCGAGTTCTGAGGGGTGCTGGCGGCGGGAAGGCCGGCGTTCCACGCGGTTTGAAATGCTGTGAGATCGCTCCGCCGCGGCTGCGGTGGAGCGCTGGGTTACGTGGCGGTCGGGGTCGAGACCACGTTGTTTGGTCCGTGCGGAGAGATCCGCCGCTGCGAAGAGGGTATTGTCGTGAGGCCTGTGCGTAATTCTTTCCTGATCGCCGCTCTCGTATCGGCGTCGATGCTCGCCATCTCGACGGCCTCCGCCGAGACCATACTCGGGGCGATGAGCAAGGCCTACCAGTACAATTCGAGCGTCAATTCGGCGCGTGCCGGGGCGCGCGTGGTCGACGAGTCCGTGGCGATTGCCAAATCCGGGTATCGGCCGACGATCGGCGCCAGCGGCAGCGTCGACTATGTTTCGCGGTCGGGCCGCTCGCCGGCGCGCATCACCACCGGGTCTTTCGGCATCGAGATCCAGCAGATGCTGTTCGACGGCTTCCAGACCAAGAACAACGTGTCGGCTGCCGAGGCGCGCGTGCGCGCCTCGTTCGAGAGCCTGCGCAATACCGAGCAGAATACGCTGTTCGACGCGGCGAGCGCCTATATGGACGTCATCCGCGACCGGCGCATCGCCGTGCTGACCGAGCAGAATCTGGAGTTCCTCAACGAGCAGGTCCGCGCCGCGCGGTCGCGCCTCGAGGTCGGCGAGGGCACCCGCACCGACGTGGCCCAGGCCGATGCGAGCCGGTCGTCCGCCGTGGCGCAGGTCAGCGCGGCGCGTGCCCAGTCGCTGGCGAGCGCCGCCACCTACAGGCAGGTGATCGGCGATGAGCCGGGAACCCTGAAGCCGGCCTCGCCGCTGGCCAAGCTGCTGCCGAAAAGCGTGGAGCAGGCCTTCGTCATCGCGGACAAGAACCATCCGGCGATCATCGCTTCGGAACATCTGGTCGATGCGGCGGGCTTCGCGGTGAAGGCGACCGAAGGTGCGCTGCTGCCGCAGATCACCGGCAGCGCCGGCGTTTCGCGCAGCGCCACCCAAACCTCGCCGGACGCCTTCTCGGACGGAACCAACACCTCGGCCAGCATCGGTGCCTCGATCACGGTGCCGATCTATCAGGGCGGCCGCGTCTCCGCCCAGGTGCGCCAGTCGAAGGAAAGCCTCGGGCAGGCCCGCATCGATGTCGACGTCCGCCGCGACCAGGTGCGGCAGGCCGTCAGCTCCGCATGGTCGCAATACATCGCCTCCAAGGAGGGTGTGGTCGCCAACCGCGAGGTCGTGGCGGCGGCGCAACTGGCGCTGAACGGCGTCATCGAGGAACGTAATGTCGGGCAGCGGACGACGCTGGACGTGCTCAACGCGCAGAGCGACGTGATCTCCGCGCAGATCAATCTCGCCAACAGCGAGCACGACCTCGTCGTCGGCAGCTATGCCATCCTCTCGGCCATCGGTGCCTTGCAGGCGCCGCGCCTCGGCCTGCAGGTCGCCGAATACAAGCCGCAGGAACACTACGAAGCCGTCAAGGACAAGTGGTTCGGCCTGCGCACTCCGGACGGCCGCTGAGCGCCTTCGAAACTTTCGGAAAACGTCGGATGCCGGGCCGCAAGCCCGGCATTTTCGCATCCGGCGCACGGATGGCGGCGGCGCGCATCGCATAGCTGTTGAAAGCCGCGGCGGGGCGCCTTTGGGGATTCTCGCCGCAGCCCGGCTCGGATAGGCTGAAAGCCTGATTCGCCGTCGCTCGCGGGGTAGCCGATGGCGGCGGCGGCAAAGGGAAGCGGCGGACCCAAGATGGCACAGGCAGGCGGCGCACAGCGCGAACCCTCGATGGAAGAGATCCTGGCGTCGATCCGGCGCATCATCGAAGACAGCGACGGGGCGCGCCGTCCCGACGAATTGCCCGCCCATGCGCAGCCGGCCAACGACGCCGCCGGGCCGGAGGCGGTCGCTCCGGACATCGTCGCGGCGCTGGAGAGCCAGCCGGGATCGGTGATCGAGGTGGAATCGTTCCGTGCCGATCTGCGGTCGAGGGCGACCGTGGCTGAGCCGAAGGCGGGCGCCTTTCCGGCCACAAGCCGTTTCGATCCTGTCGTCGAGGCGCCGATCGCCGCCGGGAAGCCGGGCGCTGCGGCGCGCCACGACGAATGGCGCCTGGGAGTTCCGGTCGAGGAGATGGCGCAGGACTCCCACGGGGCGGACGCGTTCGCCGACGAGATTGCCAGCGCCGTCCTCGACGAGCTGGATGATGAGCCTGCCGTCGGCGCGGCGCCGACCGGACTGTCGGTCGCCGCTGCCGAGCCGCCGCGTTCGCCGCTGCTGTCCGAACAGGCCGGCAAGCAGGTCGCGGCCGCGTTCGGCGAGCTTTCGGAGGCATTTGCGGCGCGCAGCCGCAAGAACCTGGACGAGATGGCCGAAGCGATGCTGCGTCCCCTGCTGCAGGACTGGCTGGACAACAATCTGCCGCTGCTGGTCGAGAAGCTGGTGCGCGAGGAGATCGAGCGCGTGGCGCGCGGCGCCTGAGGCGCGTTTCCGGCCGTTGCCGTTGAACTGAACCTCGCCGCCGCCGGCCGCGGTCGGGCCTTTCGCCGGTGGTGCCGCGCCGCGTCGACGCGCCGGTGTTGACTTGTCGGCGGGCATTGGGTCTTTACCGGCCTGCAAATTCCAGCGACCGGACGATCGATCATGCTCGAGAAGACTTATGACGCCAAGGCCATTGAGCCGCGTATCGCGGACCAATGGGCAGCGGCGGACGCCTTCCGCGCCGGCGCCGGGGCGGAAGAAGGTGCCGCGCCGTTCACCATCGTCATCCCGCCGCCGAACGTCACCGGCTCGCTGCACATGGGCCACGCGCTCAACAACACGCTGCAGGACGTGCTGGTCCGATTCAACCGGATGCGCGGGCGCAACGTGCTCTGGCAGCCGGGCATGGACCATGCCGGCATCGCGACGCAGATGGTCGTCGAGCGCCAGCTCGCCGCCAAGGGCATCGCACGGCGCGACATGGATCGCGGCGAGTTCGTCCGGCGCGTCTGGGACTGGAAGGAGGAGTCGGGCGGCTCGATCATCAACCAGCTCAAGCGGCTCGGCGCGTCCTGCGACTGGTCGCGCGAGCGCTTCACCATGGATGAAGGCCTGTCGGAGGCCGTGCTGGAAGTGTTCGTCACCCTCTACAAGGAGGGCCTGATCTACCGCGGCAAGCGGCTGGTCAACTGGGATCCGAAATTCGAGACGGCGATCTCCGACCTCGAAGTCGAGAGCAAGGACGTCGACGGCCATATGTGGCACTTCAAATATCCGCTGGCCGGCGGCGAGACCTACACCTATGTCGAGAAGGACGCTGAAGGGAATGTCGTGCTCAGCGAAGAGCGCGACTACATCTCGATCGCGACGACGCGGCCCGAGACGATGCTGGGTGACGGCGCGGTCGCGGTGCATCCGGATGACGAGCGCTACCGCCCGATCGTCGGCAAGCTCTGCGAAATCCCGGTCGGGCCGAAGGAGCATCGCCGCCTGATCCCGATCATCACCGACGAATATCCCGATCCGACTTTCGGCTCCGGTGCGGTCAAGATCACCGGCGCGCATGATTTCAACGACTATCAGGTCGCCAAGCGCAACGGCATTCCCCTGTATCGCCTGATGGACCGTCAGGCGCGGATGCGGGCCGACGGCGAGGACTATGCCACGGAATCCGCCAAGGCGATGCAGATCGCGAAGACAGGCGACCTGCCGAGCGAGGCTGCCGTCGACGACATCAATCTGGTGCCGGAAGACTATCGCGGCCTCGACCGCTACGAGGCGCGCAAGCGCATTGTCGCCGCCATCGACGCGGATGGCCTCGCGGTCACGCGGCTGGACGCGGAAGGCAATGCAGTGCCGTTCGTCGAGTCCAAGAAGATCACCCAGCCGTTCGGCGACCGCTCCGGCGTCGTCATCGAGCCGATGCTGACGGACCAGTGGTTCGCCGATGCCGAAACGCTGGCCAGGCCCGCGATGGCGTCTGTGCGCGAGGGCCGCACATCGTTCGTGCCGAAGGTCTGGGAGAAGACCTATTTCGACTGGATGGAGAACATCCAGCCCTGGTGCATCTCGCGCCAATTGTGGTGGGGGCACCAGATTCCCGCCTGGTACGGGCCGGACGGGCAGGTCTTCGTCGAGAAGGACGAGGAAACCGCGCTGAACGCAGCGATCCAGCACTATATCGCGCATGAAGGCCCGTGGAAGGCCTGGGTCGAGGAACAGCTCGAGAATTTCGAGCCCGGCAAGATCCTGACCCGCGACGAGGACGTGCTCGACACCTGGTTCTCGTCGGCGCTGTGGCCGTTCTCGACGCTCGGCTGGCCCGAAAGGACCGAGGAACTCAAGACCCACTACCAGACCGACGTTCTGGTCACCGGCTTCGACATCATCTTCTTCTGGGTCGCCCGCATGATGATGATGGGTCTGCACTTCATGGAAGAGGAGCCGTTCCACACGGTCTACGTCCATGCCCTGGTGCGCGACAAGAGCGGCGCCAAGATGTCGAAGTCGAAGGGCAACGTCATCGATCCGCTCGACCTGATCGACGAGTACGGCGCCGATGCGCTGCGCTTCACTCTGGCGATCATGGCGGCGCAGGGCCGCGACGTGAAGCTCGATCCGGCGCGCATCGCCGGCTACCGGAATTTCGGCACCAAGCTGTGGAACGCCACACGCTTCGCCGAGATGAACGGGGTGAGGCGCAACGACGATTTCTGGCTGAGCGACGCCAGCCTGACCGTCAACCGCTGGATCCTGACCGAGCTGACGCATGCGGCGAAGGCCGTCACCGAGGGCATCGAGACCTACCGCTTCAACGAGGCTGCGGGTGCTGCCTACCGTTTCGTCTGGAACACGTTCTGCGACTGGTACCTCGAATTGCTGAAACCCGTCTTCGCCGGGACGGACGACGACGCGAAGGCCGAGAGCCAGGCCGTGGCGGCGTTCGTGCTGGACGAGATCTACAAGCTGCTTCATCCGATCATGCCGTTCATCACCGAGGAACTGTGGGCGCACACCGCCGGCGAGGGGCGGCAGCGCGACACGCTGATCTGCCATGCGCGCTGGCCGCAGCCGGACTTCGAGGACGAGGATGCCGCGAGCGAGATCAACTGGCTGGTCGATCTCGTCTCGGGCATCCGCTCGGTCCGCTCGGAGATGAACGTGCCGGCCGGCGCGGTCGCGCCGCTGGTCGTCACCGGCGCTTCGCAGATCACCAGGGATCGGCTCGTCCGCCACGAGGCGGCGATCAAGCGGCTGGCACGCGTCGACGCGATCAGCCATGCCGAAGCGCCGCCGCCCGCCTCCGCGCAGCTCGTGGTCGCAGAGGCGACGATGTGCGTTCCGCTCGGCTCGCTGATCGATCTCTCGGTCGAGGCGGCGCGCCTGCAGAAGGAACTCGGCAAGGCGACCGAAGAGGTGGCGCGCATCCTCAAGAAGCTCTCCAACGAACGCTTCGTCGCCAATGCCGCGCCGGAGGTGGTGGAGGCCGAGCGCGAAAAGCTTGCCGAATACCAGGCTTCGCAGGAGCGGCTGAACGTGGCGCTGTCGCGGGTCCGGGTCTGATTGATTCGGGCTTCGCCGGGGCTCCCGCCCGGCCTTCCGCAGGGGCTCCCTTAAGGTAAGCGCGCGGGCACGGACAAGGCCCGCGCACGTTTCCGCCACGATGTTGCCGCAATGCTACAATGTCCCGAAAAACCAGCGATTTCGGCGGTTTCCGGCGTCGTGCATCGACCATTTGTGACAATTCCTTATCGAATTCGGCGAAATCTGGTCGCCATGCGGGGGTGTGGGCCCGTGCGCGCCGGTGACGCGTCGAACGTGGGTGCGGCGCGGCCCGGCGGAGGGAGTTGCGGCCCGGGGTGAAAACGCTCAACACTTTCCGACGGCACGTGTGGGAGGTCGTTTGATGAGAATACTGAGTGCGGTGGCGGGCGTTTCCGTTCTTCTGGCGTCCGGATCGGCCTTTGCCGGCGGTCTCGAACGCGGCGGCTACAATATCGATCTGCTGTTCGATCCGGCGCGGGTGACGGGCGAGGCCTCGGCGACCTATGTCTCGCCGCAGCGCAAGATCGACAATGCGCGCGACACCGATCCGACCGACGGCATCGGCACCACCGGCGCGGGCGGCGGACAGACCGACGGCATCCGCGCCACCAGCGACTATTGGGTGCCGCGCGTCGGCATGAAGGTCGGCATCGTCGAGGGCGTCGATTGCATGATCGACTACTCGCAGCCGTGGGGCGCCGATTTCGATCCGGGCTCGAACTGGGCCGGCGTCAACCACAACATCGTCACCGTGGTGAACAGCGACAATTACGCCGGCACCTGCTCCTACAAGTTCCAGGCCGGCAAGGGGCAACTGCGCTTCATCGGCGGCGCCTTCTACCAGGAGATCGACGGCTACAAGGACCGGCAGGTGCATCCCGGCCGGCCCGGCCTGTTTACCGGCATCGGCCATCTCGAACTCGAGACGGACGGCTGGGGCTGGCGGGCCGGCGTCGCCTATGAGATCCCGGAGATCGCCTTCCGCGCCAGCCTCGTCTACAACGCCGAGGTCAAGCTCGACTCGATCACCGGCATCGTCGACCTGACGCAGGCACCGGGAGTGCCGGGCAGCGGCGGCTCGGTGCTCAACGTCTTCGGGTCCGCCGAGATGCCGCAGTCGGTGGAGCTGAAGGTCCAGAGCGGCATCGCGCCCGGCTGGCTGGCCTTCGGCTCGGTCAAGTGGGTCGACTGGAGCGTGCTGCAGACGGTGGCCTTCTGCTCGACGGCGATCAAGGCCGCGGGGCTCGGCTGCAGCTATGGCGGCCCCGGCTTCGTGACCTCGCTCGACCTGCTCTACCGGGATGGCTGGACGGTCAGCGGCGGCATCGGCCACAAGTTCACCGACCAGATCAGCGGTTCGGCCTCGATCACCTGGGACCGCGGCACCTCGACCGGCCTCGGCACGCAGACCGACACCTGGCTGTTCTCGGCCGGCGCCTCCTACACGCCCACCGAGAATGTCGAGTTCAGGCTCGGCGGCGCGGCCGGCATCCTGACCAGCGGCTCGTCGGGCGTCGTCGTCAAGGACGGCGTGGCCTTCGGCACCGACGTCGCCTACGATTTCGGCAACGACTTCATCGGCGCGCTGTCGGGCAGCATCAAGGTCAAGTTCTGACGGCGCGGCATTTGCACCCGACGCGGCGAGGGGGAGGATTTTCTCCCCCTTTTTCTTTGCCGGAACGGTAAGCGGCGCGGCCTCAGCCGCGGCGGGCCGCGTCGATCTTCGCCACATCGATCTTGCGCATGCTCATCATGGCGTCGAAGGCGCGCTTGGCCTCGGCGCCGCCGGCCGTCATCGCCTCGGTCAGGGTGCGCGGCGTGATCTGCCAGTTGACGCCCCAGCGATCCTTGCACCAGCCGCATTCGCTCTCCGCGCCGCCGTTGCCGACGATGGCATTCCAGTAGCGGTCGGTCTCCGCCTGGTCGTCGGTGGCGATCTGGAAGGAGAAGGCTTCCGACTGCTTGAACATCGGTCCGCCGTTGAGCCCGATGCAGGGAATGCCGCAGACGGTGAACTCGACCACCAGCACGTCGCCCGCGCTGCTGCCCGGATTGTCGCTGGGCGAGCGCCAGACATTGCCGACCTTCGAATCCGGGAACACCGAGGCGTAGAAATTGGCGGCCGCCTCGGCCTCCCTGTCGTACCAGATGCAGATCTTGTTCTTCGGGATGGGCATGGGTGTGTTCCTCCGGGTTGAAGTCGGCTCGCAGAATGAACGGCGGCTGCTGCAAGGACGTTCCGGCCCGGTTGCGGCCGACACGCCTTGGATCACAATCGGCAGAGAAGGCAGAGGCCCGGCTGCGTCCCGCGAGGCGAGATAGGGGCGCGGCCGCCGGGCACATGACAACAGCTCGCCCAGCGCAGCCTTTCGGCGCGACATCGAATCCTTCGATTGAGGCCCGGCTTGCGCGGCTCATGACGTGTCGGCGCGGCTGAGCGCGAAGCGCGCCAACTCGTCCGCATGGGCGAGAATGCCGTGAACCTCGTGCCGGCAGGTGCCGCGCGAGCGCGGCGACCGAGGCCGGCGCAGCGGCGGACGAGCAACGGCCTTCCACGCCGGGCCGGAAAGCCTCGGCGTCTTCGCCGCATCCACGACGCGACCATCGCGCCCTTGCCGCGCCTGCCAGCGCGCGAAGCGTTGCGCCTGCTTCGGCAGGTCGTCCAATGCGGCGGCCAGCGCCTGCAACCGAAGGCGCAGCCGGGCCGCGTCGAGCTCGTCGTCGGGCGAGGGTTTTGGCGGGAGCGCCACCGGATCGCTGATGCCGGGGACCGAGATACGGGGACCGCGATGGGCCGGCACATAGGACCGCCGTGGCGCGAAGGGACGACAGGGCGGATCGAGCAGCGGCAGGGTGCAAGGGCGCGGACGGCTTTTCATGCGTAGCGGGGTCTTCGACGTGCGCCCACGCCGGGGCGGCAATGTGACGAAGAGACCGTGCGCCAGGGCGATCGCAAGGCGGCGCGCCGCTGCTTCCGCCGGCCGCAACAGGCGCAGCACCGCGTTGCGCAGGCGGCGCGGCAGGGTGGCGCGACTGGTGTCGATGCCCGCCATGGCGATGAGCGCGACGACGATGCGCACCAGCGCCCGCCGGTTGCTGTCGATCCCGAGATATCCGTCCATCGCCGCCGCTCCTTTCTCTGCGGTGAAGGAGTGTGGGGCAGGGCGGGAAAGGGGGGATAAAGCTGTGGGATCGTCGTCCTCGCACAAGCGTAGCGCGACCCGAGGATTCGTGCTCGGGCGAAAGCGGCAGTGTGGGGCGGCGGGCGAAGGGCGCCCTATCTCCCCCCTTGCGGGGCAGGGCAATCGCATATGACTTTGCCGGTAGAATCCCATTCCTTTTTGGGACCCAGGGGGCCAAGGGCGGTCCTGCGTCCGGTGAATCGGAACAAGAACCAAGCAGAATCGAAAGCGGAACGGCGGCTTCGCTCGCGATCCACGCTTCGGCCGTTGGAGAATGTAGTTCTCCGCCAAAAGCCATATGCGATTGCCCTGCCCCTTGTGGGGAGGGGTTAGGGGCGGGGGTAGCCTCATATGCGATTGCCCTGCCCCTCAAGGGGGAGATTGGCAGCTTCAGCACCGCTGCCCATGCTCTATTGCCGCTACGTAGCGACACGGAGACAATTGGCTGATCTCCCCCCATGAGGGGGAGATGTCCGGCAGGACAGAGGGGGGTGCATAGCGACCCAGACATAAGTTCAGCCTGGCTAAAGACTGCCCGTGGGGCTTGGAGCATGCCATGGGCGCGCCGTCGCGATGTCGGGCTTTCCATTCAGCCCGTGACCGGCAGGCCGCGCTCGGCGGCGACGATCTCCAGCACCTCGCCGAGAATGCCGGCGATCTCGCCGATCTGCTCCTCGGTCACGATCAGCGGCGGGGCGACCATGATGCTGTCGCCCTGCACACCGCCCTTCACCCTGCGCGAATAGACGATGAGCCCGCGCTCGTAGGCGAGTTCCAGCACCCGCTGGTGAACCTTCCAGGCCGGCGGCAGCACCTGCATGGTGGCCTTGTCGGCGACCATCTCGAAGGCGGTCATCAGGCCCTTGCCGCGCACGTCGCCGATGAACGGAAAGCGCTCCGCCAGACCGCGCAGCGCATCCAGCAGCACATCGCCCATCGTCGCGGCATTGGCGATCAGCTCGAGCCGGTCCATCTCGCGCATCACCGCGAGCCCCGCGGCGCAGGCGAGCGGATTGCCGGCATAGGTGTGGCCGTGCTGGAAGCCGCCCATGGCGAGGATGGGCTTGACGATCCGGTCGGGCGCCGCAAGCGCGCCGAGCGGCATGTAGCCGGAGCCGATGCCCTTCGACAGCGCGACGATGTCGGGACGGCAGTTCCAATGGTCGCCGCCGAGGAATTTTCCGGTGCGGCCGATGCCGCTCATCACCTCGTCGTGGATCAGCAGGATGCCGTGGCGGTCGCAGATCTCGCGGATGCGCGCATAATAGCTGTCCGGCGCGACGAGCGCGGCGGTGGCGGCGCCGCCGATCGGCTCCATGATGAAGCCGAGCACGCTCTCCGGCCCCTCGGCCAGGATTTTGTCCTCGAGCATGTCGGCATAGCGCAGGCCGCGCTCCTCCAGCGAGAGGTTGTCGCGGTCGCGATAGGCGGTCGGTGCCGGCACCGTCGGCATCATGGCGATCTGGTCGGCGAAGCTGTCGGTGAGCAGGCCGTCGCCGGTGACGGCGAGCGAGCCGTAGGTGCCGCCGTGATAGGAGGGCATGCGGCCGATGATCTTTCGCCGACCCGGCTGGCCTGTGGCGACCGCCCATTGGCGGGCCAGTTTCAGACAGGATTCCACCGCTTCCGAGCCGCCGGAGACGAAGAAGATGCGGTCGAGGCCGGCCGGCAGCCGCTCGGCCAGCATGCGGGCGAGATCTTCCGCCGGCTGGTTCTCGAAATGCAGGCGATAGGCGAAGGTGGTCTTCTCCATCTGCGCCTTCATGGCGTCGAGCACGGCGCGGTTGCCGTAGCCGAGATTGACCGCCACCGGCCCGCTCGCCGCATCGATGAAGCGGCGGCCGTCCTGCGTCCACAGATGGATGCCCTCGGCCCGTTCGACCAGCGGGCGGCGCAGGTCGGCGAGATAGAAGAGGTGCGACGGGCGCTGGTCCATGCAAACTCCTGCGCGCAAAGGCGGCTGGGTGCCTGTCCTAGCCGAGTTTTCGGCGCCGGTCACCAAGGCCGGTGGCTCCACGTTTCGACCGGAGGCGCCGCCCCTCACTGCCCTGCCGGGCATCTCTCCCCGCCAGCGGGGAGAGATGCGCTTTCGTTGATGATTTCGACAATCGCCGACCTTGCGGAAGGAGAACCGCCGGTCGCTGGGCGTGGCTCCCATCCTCTCCCTCCGGAGGGCAAGGCAAACGCATTTCAGGCTACCCCCACCCCTGACCCCTCCCCGCAAGGGGGAGGGGAACCGGTCCGAAGGGCGGGCGGTACGGACCCGGCACCGCATCTCCACGATGCGCTTTTCGAGCGTTTGCCCGCACTCCGTGGCGAAGGCGGAAAGCAAGGGGCGCAGCAAGGCCTGACCGCCGCAGCCCCGTCCGGCGGTCGTCGAGGCGAAGACCCTACCAGGTCGTCGGCTTCGGGTTGCGCTCGTCGAAATCCATCTGATGCCAGTAGGGATAGGCGGGGCTCTTGTTGCTGGCCTTGTCGAGCCGCGCGATCTGGTCGGCGCTGAGCGACCAGCCGACCGCGCCGAGGTTCTGGCGCAACTGTTCCTCGTTGCGTGCGCCGACGACCAGATTGCAGACCGTCGGGCGGCTGAGCAGCCAGTTCAGCGCCACCTGCGGCACCGTCTTGCCCGTCTCCTCCGCGACGATGTCGAGCGCGTCGACGACGTCGTAGACATAGTCGTCGGAGACCGGCGGGCCGCCGACCGCGCCGCCCGTGGCGATGCGTCCGCTGGTCGCCTGCTGGCCGCGGCGCAGCTTGCCGGTCAGGCGGCCCCAGCCGAGCGGGCTCCAGACCATCAGCCCGACGCCCTGGTCGAGCCCGAGCGGCATCAGTTCCCACTCATAGTCGCGTCCGATCAGCGAATAGTAGCCCTGGTAGGCGACATGGCGTGCCAGGCCGTGCTTCTCGGAGGTGGCCAGCGCCTTCATCAGATGCCAGCCGGAGAAATTGGAGGCGCCGAAATAACCGATCTTGCCGGCGGTGATCAGGTCGTCGAGCGCCCGCAAGGTCTCTTCCAGCGGCGTCGACGCATCGAAGCCGTGCATGAAATAGACGTCGATGTAATCTGTGCCGAGCCGCTTCAGGCTGGCCTCGCAGGCGCGCACCAGATGGTGGCGCGACGAGCCGACGTCGTTCGGACCCTCGCCGTTGCGGAAGGTCGCCTTGGTCGAGATCAGCGCCTTGTCGCGGCGGCCCTTCAGCGCCTGCCCGAGAATCTCTTCCGAGACGCCGTTCGAGTAGACGTCGGCGGTGTCGAAGAAGTTCATGCCCGCTTCGAGGCAGACGTCGACCAGCCGCGACGCTTCCGCCACGTCGGTCTGGCCCCAGCGCTTGAAGAATTCGTTGGCGCCGCCGAAGGTGCCGGTGCCGAGCGAAAGGACCGGCACCCTGAAGCCGGACCGTCCGAGATGCCGCGTTTCCATGTCGTTCTCCTTGTCGTGGCCAGCCCGGGCGTTCGCCACATGGGAGCCGATGATCCTGCGAGGGGTGGTGACCGAGGGAAAAGTCGCGCGAAGCTAATCCCGCCGGCACATAAAGCAAGGGCCGAAATATTCGAAATGGCAGCAGCGCCGTCAGGCGGGAACGTAGGTCAGCCGGATCACATCCTCGTCGATCCGATCATGGCCGAGGAGGCGCAGCCTCGGTCGGGGACCGGCGAAGTACGGCCTGCCGCGTCCCAGCACGACGGGATGCAGGTAGATCCTGTACTCGTCGATCAATCCGAGTTCGGTCAGGCTGTGCGCAAGGCTTGGGCCCGCCACTTCGATCTCGCCGTCACGTTCCGATTTCAGGCGCCGCACCGAATCCGCAAGATCGCCGCCGATGAGCCGGGCATTGGGGCCGAGCGATGGCGACGACCGCGACACGACCCATTTCGTCTGCCTGCGCCATGCCGCCGCGAAGGCCCGCCTGTCCTCGTTCCACGCGGGATCATCGTCGTCCCAGTAGCGCATCAGCTCATAGACCCGCCGGCCATAGAGGCTGCCGGTCTGCGCGCGGGCCTCGTCGACGAAGTGGCGGAACAGCGTTTGGCTGGGCCCGAACTCGGTGTGGTCGACATAGCCGTCGAGCGACTGGTTCATTCCGAAGACGAGCCTTGCCATTTCCTCGCTCCCACCGCCCGCGAACGCCGCCCTATCCCTGCGCGGCGGCGAGCGCCGCGATCGCCCGCGCCTTCTCGCGCGAATGCCGGTCGTCCGTCGGCAGCAGCACGATCTCCGTCATGCAGGCGCGGGCGGGAAGCCCGATGGCGAACAACACCGCTTCGGCGATATCCTCGGGCTGCAGCATCAACAACCGCTCTGCCGCCGTCGGCGGCTGCGGCCTGGTGTTGAGGATCGGCGTCTCGACCTCGCCCGGCGAGATGCAGATGCTGCGGATGCCGTTGATGCCCTCCTCGGCGTTGAGGCTGGCGCTCATGGCGACCACGCCATGCTTGGACGCCGAATAGCTCGGGCCGCTGACCGTCTGCAGCGACACGCCGGCCTGCGAGGCGACGTGGACGATGGAGCCCCCGCCGGCGGCGCGCATGGCCGGCAGCACGGCCAGCGTGCAGTAGAACATCGCCTTGAGGTCGAGATCGATCACGTCCGACGCTCCCTGCATGGCAAGATTGGCCCAGTGGCGGCGCGTGACGTTGCCGCCGGCGCTGTTGACCAGCACCAGCGGGTCGCCGAGCCCCGCCACCACGGCCGCATGGGCGGCGGCCACCGCATCCGCATCCGTCACGTCGGCCGAAACGATCAGCGGCGGCGAACCGCCGGCATCGGCGATGGCCGCCGCCGTCTCATCGAGCAGCGCCCGACGCCGCCCGGTCAACGCGACGCGCGCGCCGGCGTCGGCCAGCGCCACGGCGCAGGCGCGGCCGATGCCGCTGCCTGCCCCGGTGACCCAGGCGACGGTTCCAGCCTTCAGGCCCATTGCAAACTCCTCCCCAACCCTACCCGCCGAGAAACCGCTCCAGCACGTTGAGCGTCACCTTCTCGACCATCGCGTCGCGGCGCAGCAGGCCGGCCACCCATTCGCAGGAGCCGGCATGGAAGACCTCGCCGGCGCCCTTCCGGAAGCTGACGATCATGCCGTTGCCGCGCTTGACCTTGTCGATGGTCTCGGGCGTCGCCTCGCCATACAGCGTCTGCGCGGTGAAGACCGCGTCCTCGTCGTTGAGCCAACCGGGCGGCAGGTCGGCGCTTTCTTCCACCAGCGACGCCATGCCGAGCGCCAGGATCTCGACGCCGTCGGGCGGCGAGCCGATGCCGGTCGGCTCGGGCAGGCCGCCGCGCACGATGCAGTCGAGCCCGTCGACCTCGTAGCCGTAGATGTGGCTCTCGGCGCCGAGCACGTCGCCGTAATAGAGCCCGGTGCCGGCGAAGGCCCAGTGTCCGGGGCGGTAGATCGGGAAGCCGCGCACGCCGCGCGGCATGCAGCCGCCCCAGCCGGTGTAGACGCCGGCGGTGGCGTTGAGCCCGAAGGTCAGCGCGCCGGGGCGCCCGACCTCCGGCGCTTCCCAGGCATTGGTGGTGCGGCTGGTGTCGGCGCCGCGGTAGACCGGGTCCTCGGCGCGGGCGCGATACTTGTAGCAGACCTGGGTGCGGCCGTCGTTCTCCAGCCGGGTCTGCCAGAGGAAATTGCCGGCGAAGCGGGCGGCGCGCCCTCCCCTCTCGACGAAGGCGTCGACGGCGTCGCGCATCTCCCAGGTCCAGTACTCGTCGTGGCCGACGAACACGGCGCAGTCATAGTCCAGCAACATCTCCGGCGCGAAATGAAGTTCGTGCTGGCTGGCGAGATCGACGGCAAGGCCCTGCGCCTCGGCCCATTTGAAGAAGATGCCGTCATAGCTCGCCCAGCCGGCGGAGGCGTATTTCTTGGAGTGGCCAGTGGCATAGGCCCATTCCATATGCGGATAGCGCGGCTCGGTCATCGGCGGCAGGTCGACTTCGACCGGCACGCGCGGCGCTTCCGGCGGCAGGAGGACGAAGCCGCGGCACCAGGGACGCTGGGTGCTGGCATGGGTGGCGAACTGGTTCCTGTCCGGCCCGGTGATGCCCTGATAGTGGTTGGAGCCGCCCCAGGTGTTGTAGGCCGTCCACGAGCCGGTGGCGGCGACCTGCAGGATCCGGCCCGGCTTGCGGCCCGGCGCAGGGCAGACGATGACGAGGTGGTGGCAGCGGATCGGCCGCCGGTCGTGTCCTTCCGCCGTCAGGGTCAGGCGATAGGCGCCCGAGGCCCAGTCGTCGGGGATGTCGAAGGCAAAGGTCTCCCGCCAGCCGCAGCCCTCGACCGAGCACTGGTCCGGCGTCTCCTGCCAGCCGCAGGCGATGCCGCGCCGCTCCAGCACCTCGACGAAGTCCGCTCCGTCACGCGCGATCTCGAGATCGAAGGCCGAAGAGGTCGACGAAACGTAGAGGACGACGCGTTCGCCCGGCCGATAGGAGAAGCGGTCGGAATAGCACCAGATCTCGCCGCGCTCGCCATCCATGCCCGGATGTTCGTAGTAATGGCCATAGACCGCCTCGCGGCGCTCCTCCGCGGTCAGGCCGAAATCGGGGTAGGTCTTTGGCAAGGCGGGCATGTCTGGCGTCTTTCCGGCCGGAGGGGCGACGTCGTCTCGACGAACGCCATCCGAGAAAAGACCGTCCGGTCCCGGACGGTCAAGGCACCTTGCTCATGTCCATATAGGCATATTCCCAGACATGGCCGTCGAGATCCTGGAAGCTGCAGCCATACATGAAGCCGAGATCCATGACCGGTTTCCAGGGCTTGCCGCCGGCGGCGAGCGCCTTCGCCAGGATCTCGTCGACCTCGGCGCGACTGTCGGCCGACAGGGCGGTCAGCACCTCGGTCGCCTTGTGGGCGTCGCTGATCGCGCCGGTCACGAAATCCTTGAAGCGCTCCTCGACCAGCAGCATCACGAAGATGTTCTGGTCGATGACGACGCAGGCGGTCCGCTCGTCGGAGAACTGCTCGTTGAAACCATAACCCAGCGCCGCGAAGAAGCGGCGCGAGGCCTGGATATCCTTCACCGGCAGATTGACGAAGATCATGCGCATCGGTTTTCCTCCTGTCGTGCGGCGATCGTGACATTCGCCCCAAGGACGCGCCAGTGTCGTGCGATCCGACAGGCGAGCCGGAAAAAGGATGTCCGGCCCCGCGGCAGATCGCAGGTCCGTACCGTCGGCGCCACCCCTCATCGCCCTGCCGGGCACTTCTCCCCGTCATGACGGGGAGAAGGCCGCCGGCCGCTAGGAAGGCGTCAGGAATGCGAAGTCGACGATTGGCGAAACCGTCACGACAGCGCCGCTCTCCCCGTTTTTACGGCAGGGCTATCGCATATGAGGCTAACCCCCACCCCTGCCCGAAGCCAGCGATCTCACACGTCGGCGACGAAGGTCTGCTTCTGGGTGCCGAGCCCCTCGATGCCGAGCTCGACCACATCGCCGGCCTTGAGGTAGCGCGGCGGCTTCATGCCCATGCCGACGCCCGGAGGCGTGCCGGTCGAGATGATGTCGCCCGGATGCAGGCTCATGAACTGGCTGAGGTAGGAAACGAGGAAGGCGACGCCGTAGACCATCGTCCTGGTCGAACCGTTCTGCATCGTCTCGCCGTTGACCCTGAGCCACATGGAGAGGTTCTGCGGATCGGCGACCTCGTCCCTGGTGACCAGCCACGGCCCGATCGGTCCGAACGTGTCGCAGCTCTTGCCCTTGGTCCACTGGCCGGCGCGCTCGGTCTGGAAAGCGCGCTCGGACACGTCGTGCGAGACGCAGTAGCCGGCGACGTAGTCAAGAGCGTCCGCCTCGGAGACGTATTTCGCGGTCTTGCCGATAACCACGCCGAGTTCGACTTCCCAGTCGGTCTTCTGCGAGCCGCGCGGGATGAGCACGTCGTCGTCCGGTCCGGCGATGGCCGAAGACGCCTTCATGAAGATCACCGGCTCCGGCGGGACGGCAAGGCCGGATTCGGCGGCGTGATCGGCATAGTTCAGGCCGATGCAGATGAACTTGCCGGTGCCGGAGACGCAAGGCCCGATGCGCGGGTTGCCCGATACGGCGGGCAGGCTCTCGATGTCGAGGCCGGCCAGCGAGGCCAGCGAAGCCGGATCGAGCTCGGCGCCCGACAAATCCATGACATGGGCGGACAGGTCGCGGATGACGCCGGAGGCGTCGACGAGACCCGGCTTCTCCCGGCCCGGTTCTCCGTAGCGGATCAGTTTCATGACAATCTCCCTAGATGCTTACATCGTCCAGCCGCCGTCGATGACATAGGCCTGGCCGGATGTGTAGGTGGCTCCGGCCAGATAGACGGCCAGATCGGCGATTTCTTCCGGCGTGCCGAGGCGGCCCATCGGCTGGCGGGCCGTGAAGGCGGCGCGGGCCGCGTCGTAGTCGCCGGTGGCGCGCAGGCGGTCCTGCAGCGAAGGGCTCTCGACGGTGCCGGGACAGATGCAGTTGCAGCGGATGCCTTTGGATACATAATCTGCCGCGACCGCCTTGGTGAGGCCGATCACGGCCGCCTTGGTGACCCCGTAGGCGAAGCGGTTCGGCACCGCCTTGATGCTGCCGGCAACCGACGCCATGTTGACGATGGCGCCGCCGCCGCGCTCCAACATGCCGGGCAACACGGCGCGGATGGTGCGGATCATCGCCTTGACGTTCAGATCGAAGGCGAATTCCAGATCGGAATCCTTCATCTCCAGGATGGAGCCGGCATGCACGAAGCCGGCGCAGTTGAACAGGACGTCGACCGGCCCGATCTCGGCGACGGCCTGGCCGACGGCCGTGTCGCTCAGCACGTCGAGGCGGCGCGTCACGATGCCGGCCGTGCCCTCGAGCCCGGCCAATGCGGTCGCGTTGATGTCGGTCGCGTGCACCGTGGCCCCCGCCGCGGCGAAGGCCAGCGCGCTGGCGCGGCCGATGCCCTGTGCCGCCGCGGTGATCAGGACGGACTTGCCCTCTAGTCTCACGGACATCGCTTTCCCCTTCCCCAGACCTGGTCAGGCGCCGCTGCTCCCGGCGGTCGGCGACAAAGCGCGTCCCGGCGGCGCCATTGCCGGCCGATGCAGTCCCGGCTGCCTGCCGACCTCGATTTCCTCGCGCCGCCGCCTCATGCCAATGCCGGCATTCCCGCAGGGCGGCTTCGCATTGCCCCTTTACAGGCGAACCGATCATTTACAAAGACGAGTTTTGACCGCTGGTCAACATGACATTGCCGTCGCAAACTGCCAGATGGGTGCAGCCGGGCAGCAAGATCGGGAGCAGGCCTTGGAGGAGGATGAATCGGATCGCTACCGGGCGCCGGCGCTCGACAAGGGGCTCGACATCCTCGAACTTCTGGCCGGCGTCGACGCCGGCCTGACCCAGGCGGAAATCGCCAAGAAGCTCGGCCGCAGTCCCAACGAGTTCTACCGCATGCTCGACCGGCTGGTGAAGCGCGGCTACGTCACCAAACCGGAGGGCGACCGCTATTCGCTGACGCTCAAGCTGTTCGGCCTCGCCCAGTTGCATGCACCGGTGCGGCGGCTCGTCTCCTACGCCACGCCGCTGATGCGCGAACTGGCCGAGACCAGCCGGCAGGCGAACCAGCTCGCCGTCTTCGACCGCGGCGCGGTGGTGGTCATCGCACAGCAGGAGGCCCCCGGCTACTGGGGCATCTCGATCCGCGTCGGCTCGAACATCAGCCTGTTCGACACGGGCTCCGGCCATGTCCTGCTCGCCTTCCGCCCGCAGGAGGAGCGTCGGATGATGATCGCCGAGGCCGCCCGCAGCGCCGAGCAGACCGAGCCGCCGGCCGAGTTCTTCCACCGGCTCGACCAGATCCGCGACCGGGGCTACGAGATCATGGCAAGCCTGCAGACGGCCGGCGTCCACAATCTCTCCGCGCCGGTGCTCGGACCCGACGGGCGGGCGATCGCAGCGCTGACGGTTCCCTATATCGGGCTGGTGAACCAGACATCGGCGCCCGACAAGCAGCAGACGATCGACCTGCTGCTGTCGGCCACCGAAACCCTTTCGCGGCTGGCGGGCTCCGACGTGCGTCCCGTGCCGCGCGGCGGCAAACCCGCCTGACCGATCCCTTCCACCCATCCCGAGCGAGGAAAAGACAATGATCATCGACACGCATCTGCACGTCGTGGACCAGGCCGCGCTGCGCTATCCCTGGCTTGCGGGCGCGCCGGCGCTCAACCGCGACTTCTCCTACGACGATTATGCGCTCGAAGCGCGCCGCTGCGGCATCACCGACGTTCTGTTCATGGAGGTCGATGTCCATCCCGACGATATCGAGACCGAGATTTCCTATGTGAAGGGCAAGGCGGCCGAACCCGGCAATCTGATCCGTGGCATGTTCGCCGCCTGCCGGCCGGAGGAGGACGGCTTCGCGGCGCTGCTGGAGCGCTATCGATCCGACGGCTTCGTCAAGGGTTTCCGGCGCATCCTTCACACGATCCCGGGCGATCCGTCGGCGACGACGACCTTCAGGGAGAACGTCAAGCGCCTGTCCGGCACCGGCCTGACCTTCGATCTGTGCGTCTTTCCGCACCAGCACGAGCGGGCGATCGAACTGATCGACTATGCCCCTGACGTCCAGTTCGTGCTCGACCATTGCGGGCTGCCGGACATCAAGGCCGGCAATCAGCATCCCTGGAAGGATACGATGGCGGCGATCGCGCGCCGCCCGAACGTGATCGGCAAGGTGTCGGGGATCCTGCCCTACACAGATGTCGATAGCTGGACCGCCGAGACGCTGCGTCCGTGGATCGAGCACACGATCGGCGTGTTCGGCTGGGACCGCGTGGTGTGGGCGAGCGACTGGCCGGTCTGCACGCTGGGCGGCAGCCTGTCGACCTGGGTCGCGGCGACGCAGGCGCTGGTCGCCGGGGCTTCGGCCGCGGAGAAGACCGCGCTGTTTTCCGGGAATGCGCGGCGCATCTGGAAGCTCGGCTGATCCTTCCTCGGCTGCCCGTGCTTCACGTCATCGCGATGCGATTTTCTTCGAATGGACATTGTGCGGTGCGAAAACGCTGGCATATCCTCAATCGTGCGTCGGCTTAGCTTTTCCTGCCCGGATCGCGGGCGATCCGGCGCGGATGCGTGGATGGGCCCAGATTATGTTTGATGCACCGTTTGCCGCACCGGTCTGGTCTCATCCCGGACATTCATCCTGGAACGCGCCGGTCAAAGGGCCCGAATCCGTCGAGCTGGCGATCATCGGCGGCGGCGTGCAGGGTCTTTCGACGGCGCTGCATGCGGCGCGCGCCGGCATGTCGGTCCGCGTGTTCGAGGCCGGCCGCGTCGGCGAGGGTGCTTCGGGGCTCAATGGCGGGCAGGTGATCCCCGGCCTGAAGCACAACCCGAAATGGGTGGCGCGGCATTTCGGCGATGAACTCGTGGCGTTTTCCGCATCGACCGCCGACAAGGTGTTCGACCTGATCCGTCTCGAAAACCTCGACGTTCCCCACCGGCGCAACGGCTGGATCCAGGCGTTCAGCACCAAGGCGGCGATCAAGGGCGCCAAGGCGCGCAACAAGCAGTGGAAGGCGCTGGGCGCCGACGTGATGATGCTCAGCACCGACCATGTCGAGGCGCTGACCGGATCGAGCATCTATATCGGCGGCTGGCTCGACCGGCGCGCCGGGACGATCGATCCGCTCGCCTTCACCCTGGAGCTGGCGCGCATCGCCAGCGAGGCTGGCGCGAAAGTCGTGCAGAATTCGCGCGTCGTCGGCCTGCGCAAGCAGGACGGCACCTGGCGGCTGGCGCTGCAATCCGGCATCGAGATCACCGCAAGAAGCGTCCTCGTCGCGACGAACGCCTATTCCGACGGGCTGGTGCCCGGTCTGGCGCAGACGATCGTGCCGCTGAACTCCTTCCAGATCGCCACCCCGCCCCTGCCCGACCGCTTCGACAGCATCATGCCGGAAGAGCGAGCCGTGTCGGATTCGCGGCGCATCCTGGTCTACTACCGAAGGACGCGCGACGGCCGGCTGATCCTGGGCGGGCGCGGCCAGATCGGTCACCCGAAAAGCGCCGGCGGCTGGGCGCATCTGGAGCGCGCCATGGCCAAGATCTTCCCCGAACTTGCCGGGATCGGCATCGAGAAGCGCTGGTTCGGGCAGGTCGCCATGACGCCGGACCACATGCCGCGCATCCACGAGCCGGAGAAGGGCCTGATCGCTGCGATCGGTTGCAACGGCCGCGGCGTCGGCCTGATGACGGCGCTCGGCGAAAGGCTCGCGCTCTATGCGCGCGACGGCGATCCGGCGGCGCTGCCGCTGGCGATCACGCCGATCCGACCGCTGCCGCTGCACGGCCTGCGGCGTATCGGCGCGGCCGCGGCGATCGCGGCGATGACGACCCTCGACGCCCTGGAACGCTGAGCCGGCCGGCGCGGCATGGCGCGCCTCGCCCTCCAAATCCCGTTCCCTCCGACGCCAAGTCGCTCTACATAGCGGTGGCAGGCCAGCCGAGAGGTTAAGAGATGGGCGCGACCGCCGAGGAACTGATCGATCGCCGCAGGCTGCGGCGCAAGCTGACCTTCTGGCGGATCGCCGCGTTGGCGGTGGCGGCGCTGGCGGTGATCGGGTTCGCCTCGATGCTCTACGACGACACCTTCGCCGGGAAGGCGGTCGACCACATCGCCAAGGTCAAGATCGAAGGCACGATCCTCGAGGACGAGGATCTGATCGGCCGTCTCGACGAGATGCGCAAGTCGAAGGCGGTGAAGGGCGTCATCCTGGAGATCGATTCGCCCGGCGGCACCACCGCGGGCGGCGAGGCGATCTACGAGGCGGTGCGGACCCTGGCGGCGGAGAAGCCGGTCGTCGCGCGGGTCGGGACCCTGGCCGCCTCGGCCGGCTACATGATCGCCAGCGCCAGCGACCACATCGTGGCGCGCCAGTCGTCGATCGTCGGCTCGATCGGCGTTCTGGTGCAGTTCCCCGACGTGACCGGGCTGATGGACAAGCTCGGCGTCAAGCTCGAATCGATCAAGTCGTCGCCGCTCAAGGCGGAGCCCTCGCCCTTCAACCCGACGACCGACGAAGAACGCGCCATGATGCGCGCCATGATCCTCGACAGCTACGACTGGTTCGTCGGGCTGGTGCAGGAACGGCGGCCGCTGAGCCGCGAGGAGGCCCTGGCGCTGGCCGACGGCTCCGTCTTCACCGGACGGCAGGCCCTGGCGCGCAAGCTGGTCGACGCGCTCGGCGGCGAGACCGAGGCGATCGGCTGGCTCGCCACGAAGGGGGTTCCGGAGACACTTTCGGTCATCGAATGGAAGCCCCGCGACAGCGGCAGCGGCCTGCTGTTCGGCCGTGCCCTCGGCCAGGCCGCGGCGCGGGCGATCGGCCTGCCGGAAGCCGGCGACGATCTCCTGAAGGCGAGCGGGGCGGACCGCTTGTTCCTTGACGGTCTCGTGTCGCTCTGGCACCCTTGAGCAACGATCCGCATTTGCAAACGCGAATAATTTCAGTCTGATACCGACAATAAACGATAAATTATCCGGGGACGACGCTCATGATAAAATCCGAACTGGTGCAGATCATCGCCGCGCGGAATCCGCACCTTTTCCTGCGCGACGTGGAAAACATCATCGGTGCGATCTTCGACGAGATCAGCGACGCGCTCGCCGAGGGAAACAGGGTCGAGCTGCGCGGCTTCGGAGCCTTCTCGGTCAAGCACCGTCCGTCGCGCACCGGCCGCAACCCGCGCACCGGCGACGCCGTCGAGGTCGAGGAAAAATGGGTGCCCTTCTTCAAGACGGGCAAGGAACTGCGCGAGCGGCTGAACGCCGACAAATAAGCCGCGAGCCCGAGCACAACCACATAGCGAACATGCCATGATCAACCGCCTCGTCATTGTCCTGATCTTCGTGCCCGTCGCGATCGTGCTGATCGCGCTCGCCGTGGCGAACCGCGGCGCCGTCGCGTTCACGCTCGACCCGTTCAATCCGGGCAATCCGGCGCTGACCCTGGCGCTGCCGCTGTTCGTCCTGCTGTTCGCGGCGTTCGGGGCGGGCATGATCGTCGGCAGCATCGCGACATGGCTCAAGCAGGGTCGCTATCGCAAGCTGGCCCGCCAGCGCAGCCTGGAGGCGCAGGCGGCGCGCGAGCGGGCGGCGCGCGAGCAGAGAATGGCGAAAACGGCCATGCCGGCGCTGGCCAGGCCCGGCCTGGGCTGAGCGGCGGCGCTCCGCCTCAGACCCGAGGGATCAGGATGAAGATCATCTCCGCGGCCGAAATCGACCGGGCTCTGACCTTTCCGGGGCTGGTCGACCGGCTCGAAGCGGCCTTTCGCGAGGGCGCCGTCCAGCCGGTGCGGCATCATCACACGGTGGAGCGGCCGGACGGCGCGGCCTCGACGCTTCTCCTGATGCCGGCGTGGACCGACTTTCCGGCGGCGGGCACGTCGGACGGCGGCTATGTCGGCGTGAAGATCGTCACGGTCTCGCCCGACAACAACGCCATCGGCAAGCCGGCGGTGATGGGCGTCTACCTGCTGCTCGACGGCAGGACCGGCGAGCCGCTGGCGCTGATCGACGGGCAAAGGCTGACGCAATGGCGCACCGCCTGCGCCTCGGCACTCGCCGCGCGCTATCTGGCGCGGCCGGATGCCTCGCGGCTGCTGGTCATCGGCGCCGGGGCGCTGTGCCCGTTCCTGGCACGGGCGCATTGCGCCGTCCGGCCGATCCGGGAGATCCGGATCTGGAACCGGACGCCGGCCAACGCCGAAACGGCGGCGGCGGCGCTGCGCGACAGCGGCCTGGACGTGTCGGTCGCGGACGACCTGCACGACGCCATCGGCTGGGCCGACATCGTCTCGTCGGCGACGATCTCGACCAGCCCGCTGGTGGCCGGCTCCGCCCTGAAGCCCGGCGTCCATGTCGACCTCGTCGGCGGCTTCACCCCGGCGATGCGGGAGGCCGACGACGCGGCGATCGCGGCCGCCCGCGTCTACGTCGACACCCGCGCCGGGGCGACGAAGGAGGCCGGCGACATCGTCCAGCCGCTGACATCCGGCGTGCTGGCGGCCGACGCCATCGTCGCCGACCTGTACGAACTGGCGCGCGCCCGAAAGTCGGGACGTGGGTCGGCGGACGAGATCACGCTGTTCAAGTCCGTCGGCGCCGCGCTGGAGGATCTGGCCGCGGGCATCGCGGTCTACGAGGCGCGGGCTGGCGGCGCGGCCTGATCTCTTAGAGATTCCAAGATGGCCAAGAAGGCCCTAACATCATCCTTGTCAGCGACAGTCATCAGTTCGCCGTGGATAATGGAATTTCGGACCTTTGCCAGCCTACGCAGAAGCGCCTCATCTTCGATCGTGACGAAACCTTGAGAAACCAAGATTTGAATCAGGCGGCCGGGCGACTGTGGTCGCTGAAATTCACTTGGGACAATTCGTCGCGCGAGTGCCTCGAACGCACCCCATGCAAGCAACAATGCCGGGGCCGCCTCCGCTGAAGACAGTACATTTCGAATACTCTTTAGCGCTGAATCGATATATTCGAGCGGGACATACTCGATAACTCTCGATCTCACTCCCCGGTCGAACAAGACCAACAGTTCCCAGTCCGGGAGCTTCTTGACTTCCTGGTGAAGCCTTTTCAATCGTTCGGCGCTATCGGCTCCTTCGGTCACCACCTCGATGAGATACTTCGGCTCGCGCCCAATCGCCACCGCATCGGGTTGAAACTCCCGAAGCGTCTTTGGAAGAAACGTGTTCCCCTGCCGATAGATAGTATAACCGCGTTCGATCAGGCGACGCGTCTCGGCGGCGAGAACCTCCTGTTCCACCGATGAAACCGAGTGCTCCGTCCTCATTGCAAGTCCTCGAATGGATCGGTCGAGATACGGATGTAGAGCTTCGGCTTCTCTGCCGCAATCACGTCCGCCAGGGTTTCGCTGGCAGATCCGAAGACAAAGATACGATTCGGCTCAAATTTCTGTACGACTACCCTCTCGACCTGATGATCATCGGAATAAATCCAGTTGTTGAATGCATCCAAGATCGGCTTCACGATATTGTCGATGTCGCCTTCCATGGGCTCGGCGGGAAAATAGAAGACCGTAACGGAGATCGGGGCCACTGTAGCCCAATGGCCTTCCGCAAGCAGCGGCCTGGAAGCCGTCTTCAGGAACTCCTTCCAGACTGCGCGGGAGCGTGCGGAGGCCCCGAGCGAGACCGGGGTACCTGAAACGACAATCTCCAGCGGAAATTCGGGCTCCATTACCCCCCCAAAGTGTGTCAATTTAGAAGCAATCCTCCCGCTTCATCAAGGCGCATCCAGCAGGTGCCCTACATTGCCGGGCGCGTTGCGCTGTGGCAGAAGCGCAGCATGCTGGACGGAGTTTTCGCTTGAAATCCTCGCGCGAGAGGCGCCGTGGTCAACCTGGTTCAAGAGATGCGGGGGCGCTTGCCGGATCCTGTACGGACCGGGCCGAGCCGGGGGCTGCGGAAGCTTTCCCCTCGCATTTGTCGCGCCGCGCCGGCGCACTGCCCGCCGAGCGCCTGCCGGTCATCCTCGAAGTCCTGCCGAACGACGACTACGCATTGATCGACAGCGGCGACGGCGAGAAGCTGGAGCGCTACGGGCCGCTGCGCATCGTCCGCCCCGAGGGCCAGGCGATCTGGCGGCGCGCTCTGCCCGAGAGCGAATGGCGCAAGGCGGACGCCGTGTTCACCGGCGATACCGACGAGGAGGGCATGGGGCGCTGGCGCTTTCCGCGCGCGCCGCTCGGCGAGACCTGGCCGATGCGCCATGACGGCATCGACTATCTCGGCCGCTTCACCTCCTTCCGGCATGTCGGCGTGTTCCCCGAACAGGCGACCCACTGGGACCACATGGCCATGCTGATCCGGGATGCCAAGCGGCCGGTCAAGGTGCTCAACCTGTTCGGCTATACCGGCCTCGCCTCGCTGGTCGCGGCGCGCGCCGGGGCGGAAGTCACCCATGTCGACGCCTCCAGGAAGGCGATCGGCTGGGCCCGCGAGAACCAGGAAATGGCGCGGCTCGCCGACCGGCCCATCCGCTGGATCTGCGAGGATGCCATGAAGTTTGCCGAGCGCGAGGAACGGCGCGGCAGCCGCTACGACATCGTGCTGTTCGACCCGCCGGCCTATGGACGCGGGCCGAAGGGCGAAGTGTGGCAGTTGTTCGAGGATCTGCCGCGTCTGGCCGAACTCTGCCGCGCCATCCTGACACCCAGGCCGCTCGCGGTGGTGCTCACCGCCTATTCGATCCGCGCCTCCTTCTTCGCCATCCACGCCCTGATGCGCGACACCTTCGCCGGCATGGGCGGGCGCGTCGAATCCGGCGAACTGGTCATCCGCGAGGAGGCGGCGGGCCGGGCGCTCTCCACCTCGCTGTTCTCGCGGTGGCTGGCAGCATGACGGCGGAGCGCAGCGGCGCGCCGGGGCGCGTCAGGGAGGTCAGCAGCCTCGCCAACCCGCTGGTGAAGGACATCAAGGCGCTGGCGCTGAAGAAATTCCGCGACGCGCAGAACGCCTTCATGGCCGAAGGGCTGAAGCTCATCATCGACGCGCTGGACCTCGGATGGACGATCCGCACTCTGGTCTTCGCCAAGTCGAGCCTCGGCAATCCGCTGGTCGAAAAGGCGGCGGCCCGGACGGTCGCAGCCGGCGGCACCGTCCTGGAAGTCCCCGAGAAGGTGCTGGCGGCCATCACCCGCCGCGACAATCCGCAGATGGTCGTCGGAGTGTTCGAACAGCGCTGGCAGCCGCTGAAATCGATCGCGCCGGCCACCGGGGACGTCTGGGTGGCGCTCGACCGGGTGCGCGACCCCGGCAATCTCGGCACGATCATCCGCACGGTCGACGCCGTCGGCGCCCGTGGCGTCATCCTCGTCGGCGAAACCACCGATCCGTTCGCGGTGGAGACGGTGCGGGCGACGATGGGCTCGATCTTCGCCGTTCCGGTGGCGCGCGCCAGCCAGGAGGCCTTTCTCACCTGGCGCAAAGGCTTTTCCGGCATTGTCGCCGGAACGCATCTCAAGGGCGCGGTCGACTATCGCGGTCCGGACTATGGCAGGCGCCCGGTCGTGCTGCTGATGGGCAACGAGCAGCAGGGATTGCCGGAGGTGCTGGCCGGCGCCTGCGATCTGCTGCTGCGCATCCCGCAGGTCGGCCGCGCCGATTCGCTCAACCTCGCGGTCGCCACCGGCATCATGCTGTTCGAGATCCGCCGCGCCGCGCTGAAGCTCGACGGAACCGATACGCGATGACGGCGGCCCGCCTGTTCTATCCCGGCATCGCCCTCATCGGCATCGCGCTCGACCAGTGGATCAAGTGGCTGGTCGAGACCAGGCTGGTCATGCACGAGGCGGTGGAGCTCCTGCCATTTCTCGCGCTCTACCGGACCTACAACACCGGCGTGGCCTTCTCGATGTTCTCCTGGGTCGGGGACAAGGGGCTGATCGCCGTCTCGCTCGGCGTCATCGCCTTCGTGCTCTATCTCGCCATTCGCTCGGAAGCCGGCCAGACCCTGGCGCGCCTCGGCTTCGCGCTGATCATCGGCGGGGCGATCGGCAATCTGATCGACCGGGCCGCCTACGGCCATGTCGTCGACTATATCTACTTCCACACGCCGGTCTGGTCGTTCGCCGTCTTCAACCTTGCCGACGTCTTCATCTCGGTCGGGGCGTTCGCGGTGGCGGCCCAGGAACTGCTCAACTGGCGCAGCGCGCCGCGGGACGACGCCGCGCCGGATTGAGTGCCGGAATCGTCCAGTCCGCTAAAATTCGACCGATCGCAAAAACCGGCCCGAAGGAGCTGCCGTCGTAAGAGAGCGGCATGGCATCGTCGAATTTCGACATCGCCCCGCCACTTCTCACCGGAGCGGCGGGCATGGATTCGGAGCGCCGCGACACGGGCGCCGAGGACCTCCGCGGACCCGAGGGGCGCGGCAGGCGCAATGCCATTCGCATCGCCGGCCGATGCGGACTGGCTGCGACGGCGCTGGGGCCGGCGGTGCTGTCCGCCGCGCTCGGCGCACCCGGGCTGGCCACGGCGAGCCTCGCCATGCTCGGCTTTGCCGGACTGCTCGCCGCCAGGCTGCGGAGGCACAGCGCCCATCCGGCCCTCGCCGCGGCGGCGGAAGCCAGCGGCACCGCGCGGCTGGAGACCTATGCCGACCGCATGTGGGAGCTGCAGGAGAACGAGGAACATTTCCTCGGCCTGATCGACGCCCTCGGCGACGTGGTCATCCACCGCAACCGCGATGGCCGCATCGTCTACGCCAACAAGGTGTTCGCCGACATGATGGGCCAGCCGCAGGGCGACCTGATCGGCCAGCGGCTCAACGATCTCGGCGTCCAGGTCGGCATCGTCCCCGACGCGGCCTTTGCCGACGGCGAATGCCTCAGTTCGACCGACGTGGCTATCCATGCGCCCGGCGGGACGCGCTGGTTCTCCTGGATCGAGCTGTCAGTGCGCGACGTGGCCGGCGGCGCCTCGCATCGCGCCATCGCCCGCGACATCACGGCGCGCAAGCGTGCCGAGACCGCGCTGATCAGCGCCCGCGAACGCGCCGAATATGCGAGCGTCGCCAAGTCGCGCTTCCTGGCGACCGTCAGCCACGAGATCCGCACGCCGATGAACGGCATCATGGGCATGGCCAAGCTGCTCGCCGACACCAATCTGTCGGCCGAGCAGAAGACCTACGTCAATGCGGTCTCGACCTCGGCCGGCGCGCTGCTGGCGCTGATCGAGGACCTGCTCGACTTCTCCAAGATCGAGGCCGGACGGTTCGAGCCGGAGCCGCAGACCATGTCGCCGCGCGAACTGGTCGAAAGCGTCGTCGAGCTTCTGTCGTCGCGTGCCTTCGCCAAGGGCATCGGGCTCGGCTGCCACATCGCTCCGAACGTTCCGCTGACCATCACCGCCGATCCGGGCCGGGTCAGGCAGGTCCTGCTCAACCTGATCGGCAACGCCATCAAGTTCACGGAGACGGGCGGCGTGCTGCTGACCGTGGCGCTGCAGCCGGACGAACGTGGCGCGATGATCCGCTTCGCCGTCGCCGACACGGGCGCCGGCCTGCGCAAGGAGGATCTGGCGCGCATCTTCGACGAATTCGAACAGGTGGATTCCGGCCCGACCCGGGCGCATGGCGGCGCCGGGCTCGGCCTGGCGATCTCGCGGCGCATCGTCGAGGCGCTGGGCGGTTCGATCGGGGTGACGAGCGATTTCGGGCTCGGCTCGGAATTCGCCTTCTCGATCCCGGCGGTCGATGCGGGACCGTCAAACGAGCGTCGAGGCCTCGTGCTCGACGGCTATCGCTGCGTGATCGTGTCGCGCAACGAGGTCGAATGCGACGCGATCGCCCGGACGATCCGGGCCTATGGCGGAACGGCCGACGTCGCCTTCTCCGTGGACCAGGCGATCGAACTGGCGAAGCGCTGCGACGCGCTGCTCGTCGACGCCGCCATGGAAAGCCCGGACGGACGGCTGCTCAAACGGCTGCGCCAGGCCGGGTTCGTCGGCAGCCAGGCGATCACCATGATCGCGCCGACCGATCGCGGCATGCTGGGCGACTTCCGCGCCAATGGCTATGCGTCGTTCCTCGCCCGCCCGGTGCGCGGCGAGACGCTGCTCAGGATGCTGCTGTCCAGCGCGGCGTCGGCAACGATGGCTCCGGGCCAGGCACGCGTCGGATCGGCGGCACCTCGCCGCAGTGCCGCCCGCGTCGCCGGCCTTTCGATCCTGCTGGCCGAGGACAACGAGATCAACGCGCTGCTGGCACGCACGGCATTGCAGAAGGCCGGGCACCGCGTGGAGACGGTGTCCAACGGCAAGGCGGCGGTGGAGCGCGTGACCGGATCGCGCGGCAACCGCTACGACATCGTGCTGATGGACCTGCACATGCCGGTGATGGACGGGCTGGAGGCGATCGCGCTGATCCGGCGCCACGAGGAGGACAACGAGATGGCCGCCGTTCCGATCATGGCACTGTCGGCCGACAGCCAGGAGCGGACCCGCCACGAGGTGCTCGCCCACGGCGCCAGCGGTTTCCTGACCAAGCCGCTCGATCCCGACGCGCTGATCCACGCGGTCGAGGAAAGTGCCGCCTGACGACCTTGTCATCGGCCGACGCGTTCCAGTCGCCGTCATCCTCATGTAGAGTTCATACCGTTGTCGCACGGTGCCGCTATGCCGTCGACAGCCCTTGGCATGAACTCAAGGCGAGAGGACACGGCACAAGTGCAACCCCTCATCGGCACGACCCGCGAGAGCATCGAGCGCGAACCGGCGGCGATCGGCCGCGTCGACGGGCGCGAGCCGATCGGAGCGCGCACGCTGGCGCGCATCGGTCCGCTGGAGGTGCGCCTGGCACGCGACGAGAGCGAGGTCGCGGCCGCCCAGGAGGTCCGCTACAGGGTCTTCTTCGAGGAACAGGGCGCCGGCGCCGACCGGCTGCAGGCGCTCGACCGGCGCGACAGCGACCGGTTCGATCCGATCTGCGACCACATCCTGGTGCTGGACCAGTCGCTTGCGGGCAGTGAGCGCCAACGCATCGTCGGCACCTACCGCCTGCTGCGCTCGGAAGGCGCGGCCGTGGCCGGCGGATATTATTCGCAAGACGAGTTCGACATCGCCCTCCTCGCCGCGCTCGGCGACCGCTTCCTGGAACTCGGGCGCTCCTGCGTGTTGCCGGCCTATCGTTCCAAACGCACGATCGAGGTGCTCTGGCAGGGTATCTGGGCCTATGTGCAGCATCACGGCATATCGGTGATGGGCGGCTGTGCCTCGTTCCGCGGGACAGTGCCGGCCGAGCATGCACAGGCGCTGTCCTTCCTGGCGCACAACTGCCGCGCGGACATGGCGCTGTCGGTGCGGGCGCTGCCGCATCGCCACCGTGCGATGGACCTGATGCCGTCCGAAGCCGTCGACCTGCGCTCGGCCTTTCAGCGCATGCCGCCGCTGATCAAGGGCTATCTGCGGCTCGGCGCCGGCATCGGCGACGGCTGCGTCGTCGATGACGATTTCGGAACGGTCGACGTCTTCGTCGTGCTGCCGGTCAGCGCGATCGGCAAGCGCTACATCGCCTATTATTCCTGAGCGGCACCGCGCCTGGGAATGTCCTCCGGGCGGCGACCGGGGCGGCTTCGATAGGTCGGGATGCGCCAGCCGAAGAGCAGCGCTCCGCCGCGCACGGCAAATGCGCCGGCGAAAGCCAGGGGAGCAGATGCGACGAGCGGCAGTCCGGCGAGATCGGCGCCGGTGAACAGCGCCGCGCCGGCGATCGCCGCCGTGACGTAGATCTCCGGCCGCAGCAGCACCGAAGGCTCGCCCGCCAGCAGGTCACGCAGGATGCCGCCGAAAGTGGCGGTCAGCATGCCCATGACGATCGCCACCGTCGCCGAATCCGTGACGGCCATGCCCTTGGCGGCGCCCAGCACCGCATAGGCCGCCAGCCCGACCGCATCGAGCCAGAGCAGCATCACATAGCGCGATTCCAGCCGGTGGGCGCCGAAATAGACCAGGATGGCGACGCAGGCGCAGACCAGCACATAGGCCGGGTTGAGCACCCAGAAGACCGGCACGCCGAGGATAAGGTCCCGGAACGTCCCTCCGCCGATGCCGGTGACCGCGCCGAGGAACAGGAAGCCGACGACGTCCATCTGCTTGCGCGAGGCAGACAGCGCCCCGGTGGCGGCGAAGACGGCGACGCCCGCATAGTCGAGGAGCAGAAGCGGGTTCACGGTGCACC